>JAYZYX010000118.1:0-24306 GCA_036139795.1 Pseudomonadota bacterium
CCACAACCCCCTGCGCCCGCCGCGTGGCGCAGATGGAGAAATCCGGCGTCATCAGCGGCTATGGTGCCCGCATCAACGCCGCGCAGGTGGGGCTGACCCTGACGGTCTTTGTCTTTGTGGAACTGGCCGAGCAATCCACCCGCGCGGTCGAGGATTTTACCCGCCAGATCAGTGCCTTTGACGAGGTGATCGAATGCCACCTCATGAGCGGATCACGCGATATTCTGCTGCGGATCGTGGCCCGCGATCTGACCGCCTATGACCGCTTTCTGGAACGCCACATGATGCAGGTCAGCGGTATCCGGTCCATGACCACATCCTTCGCCCTGCGGCCCCTTGTCCAACGGGACACCTTGCCGCTGGCCTGAGACGGGCATAAAGCTGCGAAACAAGTGTGAAATAGGCCCCGATCCCCCTATCGAGTCGCTTGACCAATCCCCTTTTCCAACGCATATCGCCATCCATGACAGAGCTCTCGAACATCCGTAACTTTTCGATCGTCGCGCACATCGACCATGGTAAATCCACGCTGGCGGATCGCCTGATCCAGCTGACCGGCACCGTGGCCGAACGCGATATGAAAGCACAGCTTCTCGACTCGATGGATATCGAGCGCGAACGTGGCATCACGATCAAGGCCAACACCGTCCGGATCGAGTATCCGGCAAAGGACGGCCAGACTTACACCCTGAACCTGATCGACACTCCCGGGCACGTGGACTTCAGCTATGAGGTCAGCCGGTCGATGCAGGCGGTGGAAGGCTCGCTGCTGGTGGTGGACTCGACCCAAGGGGTTGAGGCGCAGACCCTTGCGAACGTCTATCAGGCCATCGACGCCGACCACGAGATCGTGCCCGTCCTGAACAAGGTGGACCTGCCCGCATCCGATTGCGAACGCGTGGCTGAGCAGATCGAAGATGTGATCGGCATCGACGCCAGCAACTCGATCCATATTTCGGCCAAAACCGGCGTCGGCATCCCCGATGTGCTTGAGGCCATCGTTACCCGCCTGCCCGCCCCCAAGGGCGACCGCAACGCGCCCCTGAAGGCCATGCTGGTGGACAGCTACTATGACGCCTACCTTGGCGTTGTGGTCATTATCCGCGTCATCGACGGCGTCATCAAAAAGGGTGACCGCATCAAGATGATGAAAACCGGCGGCCAATATCCGGTAGAAAAGCTGGGGGTCTTCCGTCCCCAGATGCAGGACATCCCAGAACTTGGACCGGGCGAGATCGGCTTTCTGACCGCCTCGATCAAGCAGGTGCGCGACACCCGCGTCGGTGACACCATCACCACCGAAAAGAAGGGCTGCGAGACACCGCTGCCGGGCTTTAAGCCTTCGATCCCCGTGGTCTTCTGTGGTCTGTTCCCCGTGGACAGCGCCGAATTCGACGACCTGCGCAACGCGATCGAAAAGCTGGCCCTGAACGATGCGTCCTTCAGCTACGAGATGGAAAGCTCGGCCGCGCTTGGCTTTGGCTTCCGCTGCGGCTTCCTTGGTCTGTTGCACCTTGAAGTGATCCGCGACCGGATCGAGCGCGAATACAACATCGAGCTGATCACCACCGCCCCCTCGGTTGTCTATCATATCTTTATGAAAGACGGCGAGATGATCGAGCTGCACAACCCCGCCGACATGCCCGACCTGTCGAAGGTGGATCATCTGGAAGAGCCCCGCATCAAGGCCACCATCATGGTGCCAGACGAGTATCTGGGCGACGTGCTGAAGCTATGTCAGGACCGCCGCGGTGTGCAGCTGGACCTGACCTATGCCGGTGCCCGTGCGATGGCGGTCTACGACCTGCCCCTGAACGAAGTGGTCTTTGACTTCTACGACCGCCTGAAATCGGTGACCAAGGGCTATGCGTCCTTCGACTACCAGATGAGCGGCTATCAGGAAGACCAGCTGGTCAAGATGCAGATTCTGGTGAACGACGAGCCCGTGGATGCCCTGTCGATCATGGTACACCGGACCCGCGCCGAGACCCGTGGCCGCGCCATGTGCGAGAAGCTGAAAGAGCTGATCCCCCGTCACATGTTCAAAATCCCGATCCAGGCCGCCATCGGCGGCAAGGTGATCGCCCGCGAAACTCTGGCCGCGCTGCGCAAGGACGTGACCGCCAAGTGTTACGGCGGCGACGCCACCCGGAAACGGAAGCTGCTGGAAAAGCAGAAAGCCGGTAAGAAAAAGATGCGCCAGTTCGGCCGCGTCGAGATCCCGCAAGAGGCCTTTATCAGCGCCCTCAAGATGGATGATTGATCAGATGAGAGCGCCCCTGCGGGCGCTCTTTTCATTTGGGGGCTCTGCCCCCCGCCGGCGGCCTCCCCCGAGGTATTTTTGCCAAGATGAAAGCAGTGGGTGGGCGTCATTGGGCGTTTTGCTTGGGGGACTGCTGGTCTATAGCCCGTTTCATATGATCCCAGACTGGAAATTCTGTCATGACCTGTGCCCTTTGCTCTGATGCTGCCTCGACCGAAGCTTTTGCTGTCACCGGAGGCCCCGAGGGCGCCGAAGTGCAGCTATGCCCCGTCTGCGCTGGCCAAATCGCCGAGACGACCAACCCCGACCACTGGCGCTGTCTGGGGTCATCCATGTGGTCGGAAGACGTTGCAACGCAGGTTCTAAGCGCGCGCCTACTGGGCCGTCTGACGGATCAGGATTGGGCCCGCGATCTGCTGGAGCAACTGTGGCTGGACGACGAGACCCGTGCTTGGGTCGAGAACGAGTTGAAAGAGACCGTTCACCGCGATTCCAACGGGGTTGTTCTGACAACCGGCGATACGGTTGTGCTGATAAAGGATCTTCCGGTGAAAGGCGGTGGCTTTACAGCCAAACGCGGCACCGCAGTGCCCCGTATTTCACTGGTACCGGACAATGCGGAACATATTGAAGGCCGTGTGGAAGGTCAGCGCATCGTCATCCTGACGAAATACGTGAAGAAGCGCTGATTCAGATCAAAGACATGTAGTTGTTTTGGAATATGATACCTTCCTGAAGCGCGCTATTCTTCAGGGAGGCCGTCATGTTACGCCTTGCATCGATCCTGTTTTCACTGATCTCCACCACGCTCATGGGCACCGCTGTTATTGTCGCGCTGACCATGGGATGGGACACACTGACACCGATCCTGATAGCGGCGGCACTGGGCTTTGCGGCAGCGCTGCCCATCAGTTGGATCGTCGCCAAGCAGATTTATCAGAACGCCTGAGCGTCCAGCCACGCACGGACGGCAGCCTCAAACTCACGCGGTTTTTCCGCGTGCAGCCAGTGGCCGGTGCCGGGGATTTTGAAGAACCGAGCGTTGGGAAAATAGGCCTTTCCGGCATTGCGCCCTTCCCGCGTAACATAATCGCTGTCGGCCCCTGACAGGAACAGAGTCGGACCCTCATAGGTCCGGCCAGCGGTTGCCTCTGCGTCCCAGCCCACGACGGTAGACATCTCTTTCGCCAGAACATCCAGATTGAGACGCCAGCGGCGCTGCTTGATATCAAGGCTCTGCAACAAGAAGGCACGCACGCCGTCTTCAGACACGGCCTCAGACAATAAACGGTCCGCGTCGCGGCGCGTCTCGATCTGGCTCAGGTCCAGACTGCGCATGGCGTCCACCAGCGCCATCTGGCTGTGCCCGTAGGCCACCGGCGCAATATCACCAACAACCAGACCTTTGACCAACTCGGGCCGCGTCAACGCCAGCGTCATTCCGGCCTTACCGCCCATGGAATGCCCCAGAACCAGACACCCTTCAGGCATTTCGGCCTTGATCACCTCGGCCAGATCGGCAGCCATGTCCGGATAGGTGTGATTATCGAACCAAGGGCTGTCTCCGTGATTGCGCTGGTCCACCACCACCACGCGCCGGCTATCGGCCAGACGGCGGGCAATGACCCCAAGGTTCCGCGCCGATCCGAACAGTCCGTGAACCACCAAAAGCGGCACACCGCCTTCGCCAAACACCTCGTAATTCAGCATCCTCGCCTCACACTTCCTGCAATCAACGGTCCTCCCTTGCGCAAAACGGCAAAGGCACTTACCCAATTACCCCGAGGGAAGGTGCTATGAACAGTCAGGATTTTGCCAAAACCGAAGAAGAGCTGTCAAAGCTCATGACCCGCCATCTCGGCGTGCGGCAAGCCGCTTTCGCAACTCAAATCTCCAAGGCAAAACGGCTCATGCCCCGCTGGGCCCATAGCGCGGCAAAGCGCATCAACACCGCCTTCACGCTGGCCCCGCACCCCAACCTCAGCAAACACATCCAGCCGGAACAGCTCGACAAGGACATCAAATCCTTCAAAGCCTGGCTGCAAACCAAAGACCACGCCGAGGCGCGCAAAACAAAGCTGGTCAACCTTGCAGGGGTCATTGTCTTTAACCTGCTGGTCGTCATCACAGCCTTCATCGCCATCCTGCGCTGGCGCGGCCTCATCTAAAGAAAAAACGCCGCCCCCAAAAGGAAACGGCGCCGCTTTCATCTTGGCAAAATACCTCGGGGGAGGCCGCAGGCCGGGGGCAGAGCCCCTACCCGCTTTACATCCCGTGACCGGCCCAAGGGCCGTGCAAACCAGTGGCATCGCTGTCCACGCGCTCGAACCCGTGGGCACCGAAATAATCCCGCTGCGCTTGGATCAGGTTCGTGGTGCCGCGGCCAAGACGCATAGTGTCGATGAACGACAAAGCGCTTGCCAAGGCAGGCACCGGACGACCCGACAGAGCCGCGCCTGAAACCACACGGCGCAGGGCGGGCAGACCTGCGATGACCTTCTGACGCAGACCTTCGGCCAGATACAGCTGCCCCTCGGGCAGACCCGCACGGTGGGCGCTGCTGATTTCGTCCAGCAACACACTGCGGATGATGCAACCTGCGCGCCAGATTTCCGCCACGCGGGCCATATCCAGATCCCAGACATAGGTCTCGGAGGCCGCCTGCAAAACGCGGAAGCCCTGCGCGTAGGCCAGAATACGGGCGGCGAGGAATGCCTCTTTCAGATCCTCGGCCGAGACATCCACCTTCTCCAGACCCGCAGGGTCTAGCGCAACCTCGCCAGCGGCACGAACGGCAGGCTCTGCCGACCACGAACGGGCGGCCACGGCGGCCTCGATGGTGGTGGCGGACTGACCCAGCTTCAGGGCCTCGATCACAGTCCAGCGGCCAGTGCCTTTCTGGCCCGCCTTGTCCATGATCACATCAACTATAGGCTTGCCAGTCTCGGGGTCGGTGGCCAAAAGGACCGCCTCGGTGACTTCAACCAGATATGAGCCAAGGTTGCCCTTGCCCCATTCCCCGAACAGAGCGCCGATCTTGGGCGCATCCCAACCGGCATCGCACAGTAGGCCGTAGACTTCGGCGATCATCTGCATGTCGGCATATTCGATACCGTTGTGAACGGTTTTGACGAAATGGCCCGCGCCATCCGGCCCCAGGTGGGCCGCGCAGGGCGCGCCTTCGAATTTGGCGGCGATCGCTTCGATAATGCCCTTCACAGGTGCATAGGCATCTGCTGTGCCGCCCACCATGATGCTGGGGCCGTGACGTGCGCCCTCTTCCCCGCCCGAGACACCCATGCCTAGGAACTTGAAGCCAGCCTCTTCCAGCTGCTCGGTCCGGCGACGGGTGTCGTGGAAATCGCTGTTACCCGCGTCGATCAACGTGTCACCAGCCGACAGCAACGGCTTCAGATCGTCAATCATCGCATCGGTCGCGGAACCGGCGGGGGTCATCAGGATGATGAAACGAGGCTCAGGCAGGCGGGCCACCAGATCAGCCAGATCGCCCGCGCCTTCAAGGTTCGAGGCCAGCGCACCAGCCTCGGAGATGAATTCAGGAACACGGGCCTCTGTGCGGTTCTGAACCACAACATGGGCGCCCTTCTCGGCAAGGTTCAGCGCCAGTGCGCTGCCCATCGTACCAAGCCCGATCAAACCGATTTTCTGTGCGTCAGCCATCCGAAACTCCTGTGATGTTCGCGTTACATCTAACGGCGTTAGCGCGAACATCAACCGCGATTCGTGCAGGATGGCTGTGCAGTCAGGCGGAGATCAGACCTCCAGACACCAGCGCATCACGGCTTTTTGCGCGTGAAGACGGTTCTCTGCCTCGTCAAAGATCACACTTTGCGGGCCGTCCATCACCTCGCTGGTGACTTCCTCGCCGCGGTGGGCAGGCAGACAGTGCATGAAGAGGGCATCTTCATTGGCGTGCTTCATCAGCTCGGTGTTGACCTGATAGTAACGCAGCAGGTTGTGGCGACGCTCTTTGGTGGACTGGCTGTCGTGCATGCTGACCCAAGTGTCAGTGACCACCAGATCGGCACCCTCAACGGCTTTGAAGGGATCACGCTCGATCTCGATGGTCGAGCCCTTGGAGCGGGCGTATTCGATCCACTCGGCCTCGGGGTCCAGCTGGCGCGGGCCGGTGAAGGTCATATTGAAGCCGAACTGGCCCGCCGCATGCAGCATCGAGGCGCAGACGTTGTTGCCGTCGCCCGACCAGACCACTTTCTTGCCAGTCACATCGCCGCGATGTTCGCGCCATGTCTGCATGTCCGCCATGATCTGGCAGGGGTGGGTGCGGTCTGTCAGACCGTTGATCACCGGCACCGAGGCGTATTCGGCCATCTCATAAAGCACCGATTCGTCAAACGTCCGCAGCATGATCAGATCCACATAGCGAGACAGCACGCGAGCGGTGTCGGCGATAGTCTCGCCATGACCCAACTGCATGTCCTTGCCCGAGAGCACCATGGTCTGACCGCCCATCTGGCGCACGCCCACGTCAAAGCTGACGCGGGTGCGGGTCGAGGGCTTTTCGAAGATCAGCGCAACCATGCGGCCCGCAAGAGGCTGTTCGTCATCAGCCGCGCCTTTGGGGCGGCCCGCGCGGGCGGCTTTCATGGCAGCGGCGTTGTCCAGCATCGCCTGCAGATCGGCCTGATCGGTCGAGTGGATATCAAGGAAGTGTTTCATCGTCTTGTCTTTCGGCTGTCGGGGTCTTGGGGGCGCTGCCCCCGGCCGCGTTGCGGCCTCCCCCGAGGTATTTTTACCAAGATGAAAGGGCTTAGCTTTTCTGTTCCAGTGCGGTTGCGGCCTGATCGAGGCGGGCGAGAGATTCGGTGATGTCCTCGTCCGGAATGTTCAGGGCGGGCAGAAGGCGCAGGACGTTGTCGCCAGCAGGCACCGTCAGGATGCCAGCGTCATAGCCTGCCTTGACCACATCGGTGTTCAGGGCCTTGCATTTGATGCCGATCATCAGGCCCAGACCGCGGACGGATTCAAAGATGGTCGGGTGCTGGTCAACCAGCGCTTCAAGCCCCTGACGGAAGCGGTTGGCCTTGGCGTTCACCTGATCGAGGAAAGCCGGATCGTTGACGATCTGCATGACTTTATTGCCCACGGCGCAGCCCAGCGGGTTGCCGCCATAGGTCGAGCCATGGGTGCCAGCGGTCATGCCACTGGCCGCCTCTTCGGTGGCCAGTACCGCGCCCAGAGGGAAACCGCCGCCGATGCCTTTGGCGACCATCATCACATCCGGTGTGACCCCTGCCCATTCATGGGCGAAGAGTTTGCCGGTCCGGCCCACGCCGCACTGAACCTCATCCAGCATCATCAGGGCACCGGTTTCATCACAGAGGGCGCGGATGCCTTTCAGGCAGACCTCGGGCAGCGGGCGGATGCCGCCCTCGCCTTGCACGGGTTCGATAAGGATGGCGGCCACATCGGGGGCCTTCATGGCCTCTTTCAGCGCGTCGTGATCGCCGAATTTCAGGTGGCGGAAGCCGGGCAGCAGGGGCGCGAAGCCTTTGGTCATCTTTTCACTGCCAGCCGCAGCGATGCCTGCAGACGAGCGGCCATGGAAACTGCCGTCGAAGGTGATGATCGTGGTCCGCTCGGGTTGGCCTTTGTCGTACCAGTATTTGCGGGCCATTTTCACCGCCAGCTCGCAGCTTTCGGTGCCCGAGTTGGTAAAGAACACAGTATCCGCAAAGGTGGCTGCGACCAGACGGTCGGCCAGTTCCTGCTGCTGGGGAATATTATAGAGGTTCGAGACATGCCACAGGGCGTCGGCCTGCGCTTTCAGGGTGCTGGCCAGTTCGGGGTTGGCGTGCCCCAGCGCGTTTACCGCGATCCCTGCGCCCAGATCCAGAAAGCGTCGCCCGTCCGCCTCATACAGCCAGCTGCCTTCGCCTTTGACGAACGACAGGGGTGCGCGGTTATAGGTGGGCAAAACCGATGGGATCATGACTCTCTTCCTTATGGGATAGATGGCTTTGGTGGCCTCTCGGGCCGCTCAAGTCAACGATTTAGGGGGGTGTGTGTAAGAAGTTCGTACCAGTTGGCACAGAAGATGACAGGCGCACGGGGCCCGCAGGCCGGTTACGCGCGGATGGCGCGTCGGCGTCGGGTGGCAAAAGCCGGAGCATATGCGGTCAAGGTCATCATGCTCTGGGAGATACACTCCGGCAGATCAAAAAGGAAGGTGATTCTGCTGGGGCCTAGGCCTTGAGGCGGTAACCGGTGCGGAACATCCACCATGCAATCAGGTTCACGGCGATCGCTGCAACCAATCCAAAGCAGAAGCCGAACACCGGATTGCTGTCCGAGACCCCCAGAACCGACCAGCGCACCCCGTCGATCAGATAGAAGATCGGGTTGAGATGGGTGATCTCATAAAGGACGGGGGGCATTGCCTCGACCGAGTAGAAGGTGCCTGACAGGAACGCCAGCGGGGTGACGATGAAGTTGGTGATGGCTGCGATCTGGTCGAATTTCTGCGCATAGACAGCGGCGACCATCCCAAGACCGCCCATGAAGGCCGAACCCACGATGATAAAGGCGATGGCGGCCAGCGGGTGCTGCAAGCCGGTGCCAAGGAACATCAGGATGGCCACCGCAATCACGATGGCCACCAGAAAGCCCCGCACGATGCCCCCTGCCAGATAGCCAAGCACCAGCTCTCCGGCGGAAAGGGGCGGCATCAGGGTGTCCACGATATTGCCCTGCACCTTGGCGCTGACGATCGAACTGGAGACATTGGCAAACGCGTTCTGGATCACCGTCATCATCAGAATGCCCGGCGCGATAAAGTTGACGAAGGGCACGCCCATGACCTCGCCGCGGGTGGGTCCGATGGCGATGGCGAAAATTGTCAGGAAAAGGCCCGCTGTCACGATCGGGGCGGCAAGGGTCTGGTTCCAGACGGTCAGGAAGCGGCGGCATTCGCGTTCTGCCAAGGTCATCAGGCCTAGCCAGTTGACGCGCCCAAAGCGGCGCTCTCCCATTTCTCGGCTCTCGGGCATCATGTTGATCCTTAAGTTGCGTTGCCCGCCTTGTAACGCGGCCACGGATGATTAGAATAGGGCACTGACAAATTTCTCCAAGGCGGCCGCCATTGCGGGGCCGCCTTTGACCATCAAGGAAGAGTGTATGTCCTGGACCGATGAACGCGT
The DNA here is from genome assembly GCA_036139795.1 of Pseudomonadota bacterium. Lineage (GTDB taxonomy): Bacteria > Pseudomonadota > Alphaproteobacteria > Rhodobacterales > Rhodobacteraceae > Donghicola. The sequence continues at coordinate 9,445 of JAYZYX010000118.1, forward strand.
CGAACTGCTGAAAAAAATGTGGGGCGAAGGACAGTCCGCCAGCCAGATTGCCAAAGAACTGGGCGGTGTGACCCGTAACGCCGTGATCGGCAAAGTACACCGTCTTGGCCTGTCGAACCGTACCGCTGCTGCGAACAGCTCGGCCGCATCGCCCCAGACCGAGGCGAAAGCTGCTGCACCCAAGCCCAAGGCAGAGCCCAAACCCAAGCCCGCACCCAAGCCCGAGCCGGTGAAGGCCGAGGCCGCGCCAGCGCCCGAGCCGCGCCCCGTGCCGACCCCTGCCCGCAAGGCGATCATCCCCGCAGGCCAGCCCCTGCCGCCGCAGCCCTCGGCCAACGAGATCTCGGCCGAAGCACTGGCAAAGGTCAGCGAAGTCGAGAAGAAAGCCAAGAAGCTGACGCTGATGGATCTGACCGAACGCACTTGTAAATGGCCTGTTGGCGACCCTGCGACCCCTGATTTCTGGTTCTGCGGCCTGCCCGTACAGCAAGGCAAACCCTACTGCGAGGCCCACGTTGGCGTGGCGTTCCAGCCCGTAAACAACAAGCGGGACCGTCGCCGCTGATCACGTCCATTGCTGTGCATATGGCACCGCCTGAGACGTGAGTATTTATGCAATAAAGAAGGACAGGGGCGCGGCTCTTGTCCTTTGTGCTATCTCAGGGGGCGATCCTGCCGCGCGGCGTCCCTGATCCCTTTCCCTTCCAGCCCATCGGATATGCCATGAGCCAGAACCCGCCAAACCTTCGCCCCGACATTGCGCCCAAAGCGCAGATCCGTGACGTGGCCCGTCCCGGCCAGCCGACCATCGGCATGGTGTCTTTGGGCTGCCCGAAGGCGCTGGTGGACAGCGAACGTATCCTGACCCGTCTGCGGGCCGAGGGCTATGCGATCAGCCCCGATTACGCGGGCGCGGATGCGGTGATCGTGAATACCTGCGGGTTCCTTGATTCGGCCAAGGCCGAATCACTTGAGGCGATTGGCGAGGCGCTGAACGAGAATGGCCGTGTGATTGTGACCGGCTGTCTGGGCGCCGAGCCTGAATATATCACCGGCCAGCATCCCAACGTGCTGGCTGTGACCGGCCCCCACCAGTACGAGCAGGTGCTGGATGCGGTGCATGGTGCGGTGCCGCCCAGTCCCGATCCGTTTGTGGATCTGCTGCCTGCCAGCGGCGTGAAGCTGACCCCGCGCCATTACAGCTATTTGAAGATTTCCGAGGGCTGCAACCACAAGTGCAAGTTCTGCATCATCCCCGACATGCGCGGCAAGCTGGTCAGCCGTCCCGCCCATGCGGTGGTGCGTGAGGCGGAAAAGCTGGTGGAAAGCGGCGTGAAGGAACTGCTGGTGATCTCTCAGGACACCAGCGCCTATGGCGTCGATATCAAACACGCGGAAGATCGCGGCCATCGCGCACATATCACCGATCTGGCCCGTGATCTGGGTTCATTGGGGGCGTGGGTGCGTCTGCACTACGTCTACCCCTACCCCCATGTGCGCAACCTGATCCCGCTGATGGCGGATGGGCTGATCCTGCCCTATCTGGATATCCCCTTCCAGCACGCCCACCCAGAGACCCTGAAGCGCATGGCGCGCCCTGCCGCCGCCGCCAAGACGCTGGACGAGATCGCCGCTTGGCGCGACACCTGCCCCGATATCACCCTGCGTTCCACCTTCATCGTCGGCTACCCCGGCGAGACCGAAGAAGAATTCCAGACCCTGCTGGATTGGCTGGATGAGGCGCAGTTGGATCGGGTTGGCTGCTTCCAGTACGAAAATGTGGCTGGCGCTCGATCTAACGATCTGCCCGACCATGTCCCCGCTGAGGTCAAACAGGACCGCTGGGACCGCTTTATGGAGAAGGCGCAGGCGATCTCCGAGGCCAAACTGGCCGCCAAAGTCGGCAAAACACTGGAAGTCATCGTGGATGACATCGACGAGGACGGCATCGCGACCTGTCGCACCTGGGCCGACGCGCCAGAGATCGACGGCAACCTCTTTATCGATGAGAACACCGACGGTCTGTCGGTTGGCGACATCGTCAAGGTCGAGGTCGACGAGGCTGGCGAATACGATCTTTGGGGCGCGCTGAAATCCTGAGGACTCGCGAAAGACCGCCGACGCAACGGTGGTCTTTCATTTGTGCAAGACAGGTGCTGATTCTGTTCCTAGGCTGGTCGTATTCACAACGACCGGTAATATTTTCATGGACTTTTCAAAGCACCTAGAAACAGATCGGCTCATTCTGCAACCGCCAGTTCATGGCGATCTGTTGTTTATCTATCAATTACTTCGCAACCCCTACACCCGACGATACTTGGGTGGCCCCCTTGGCAGGCGCAGCGCCTTGGCGCGGGCGCATGCCTATCTTTCGCCCCCCGATGACAGCGGACTGTGGATGGCGAAGGCCAAACAGGGCAAACGTCTGGGGCTGGTCTATCTGAACCCCCACAGCGATGGCACGGATATGGAAGTGTCCTATCAGTTCCATCCCGCCGCTTGGGGCCGTGGCTACGGGCAAGAGGCCGTCTCGGCCGTGCTGCACCAAGCCGCGCTGCCCCGTATCATCGCTGAAACCCAGCAATCGAACACCCGCTCTGTCAGGCTGCTTGAGGCGCTGGGAATGCGGGAAATCGACCGGCTGCTACGCTTCGGGGCGCAACAGGTGATCTACGCCACCGCCTGAATCACTGCTTAGGCAAAGGCGTCGATCCATTCCCGTACACAAGTCTGGACGTGGCGAAACCGATCGCCACCCAGATGCTTGCCCCCGTACCAGCGGGTGACCACGATCACGGTGTCAAAGACCTCGTCCCGTTCCAGCATGCGCAGGATGACCATGCCTGCGCCGCTTTCACCGTCATCGTTTTTCAGGGGTTCGCCGTCCGACGGCAGCAGCGCCCATGTGTTATGGGTCGCCTTCGCGTATTTCTTCACGCGTTTCAGCTCTGTGATCAAAGCTTCGGCCTCGGCCTTGTTGCGGGCCGGACCTCCGGTGACCGCGTATTTAGAACCGCGGTCGCTGACGACATTCTCTAGCTGTTTCATAGCCCCCGCCTTAGCAGGGGCCAGACCGAAACCCTAGTCTTTCATGGACAACAGTTCATCGCCGTTGCGGCAGTACGACGGGGCAACCTGAGCGCCCTCTGCATTATCGGCCAGCCAGCCCACGCAGTCGCAAGGGTTGGTGCATCCGGTGCATTTGTGAACCATCATGCGCAGGTCTTCCGAGTCGACTTCGCCGCGCTGCATCTTTTCGGTCAGGTCCACACCCAAGGTGTCGGCCATTGTGGCGAACAGTTTGGCGTGATGGTCAAAGCGTTGGTTCACAGTCATGGGGGCACCCTTTTGGTTGGATCTGTCCCAAGTCCAACAGGTTTGCCCCTTTGCAGCGTTGATCTGAATCAAACACCCAATTCTGCGGCGGCTTCACGCACAGTCCGGATACGCTCCGAGTTCGGCGGGTGCGTGCCAAGGAACTTGTCACCGGGATCGGGGATGCGGCCAAAGAACTCGGCCCCGCGGACCGGATCAAAGCCCGCGCGATAGGTGATCAAGGTGCCAAGGCGGTCGGCCTCAAGCTCATAGTCTTTGGCGTAGAACCGTGCGCCGAACTGGGCGCCCAGATTGACCGCCTCTTCCAGATCCTGATCCTTCAAACCACTGGCCGAGGCCAGATTGCCAAAGATCAAAGCCCCCGCCTGCGCGGACTGGTTCGAACGGTCGATATGGCCCATCAGATGGTGCGCTGTTTCATGGCCCAGAACAAAGGCCAGCTCGTCCTCGTTGCGCGCATCGGCAATCAGCGCCACGGTAAAGACGATCACCGGACGGCCCCAGTTGTCTTCGGTCTGAAAGGCGTTCGGCGGCGAATGGGGGTCCGCATCCACCATGATCCGGAAATCACACTTCCGCAGGCCGATCTCATTGCGGCAAATGTTTTCGGCCACAGGCTCGACCTGATCCACCACAGCGACAAAGCGTCGGGCCACCGCCTCGGCCCGCGCCTCTAGGGCCGGATCCGCAGGCGGAGCAGAGGGCGCACCCGTAGGCGCAGGAAAGTTTGACATCGGAACCGAGCAGCCTGCCAGCAAGCCTAGGACCATGAACACAAATAAAGATCTCATGGGCCCCAAGATGACCTGTCCCGCCGCACACTACCAGAGGCAAAAAAATCGCACCGTGTTCTGCGCCGCAGCAGTGCAGCACAGCAACAGAATGGCCTGCCCGCACCCCTTCTAAACCCGCGCGATTCCCCTTCAAGACACCGAAACCGCAGCGCCCGTTACGCCGCATCGCAGCATTCTCCACCCGATGTAATCCGAAATTTCTATTGAATAGCGGCACTTTATCGCCAGAATACGAATTGCGCCTGCGGATCGGATGCTTCAATCCATGCGGCAGCGCAGCAATTTACTTGCCAGATGGCAGCAATGCGGTATCGTAGTCATATGTTTAGTATAGAGCATGAATTTGATGCGACGGTCGTTACTCTGGTGGATGAGGGGCAATCCTATCTGCGAGAAGACATCACCATCAACGCATTCGAAGACTGCATCACGATCGAACAGCTGGACCCTCGGACAGATCAGGTGATGACTGTCACCTTCTCCATGTCCCAGTTGCGCGACCTTGGCGCGGCCCTTGATTTGCCTGAAGGTGTCTACGCCCTTCGCGAGGTAGACGCTTAAGCGGCCCTAGAGGACAAGAAACACCTTGTCCCGACTGGTGTGACCCCGCACCAGATCAAGGCGCGACTTTGGCACGCCCACGGCCTTGGACAGCAGCTTGACCACCGCAGCGTTGGCCTTGCCGTCTTCGGGCACCGTGGTCACATAGACCCGCAGCACGCCGTCTTCCTCTTTGATCGCATTGCGCGAGGCTTTGGGCGTGACACGCACGGCGATCTCGGTGCCGACAGCGCTCAGGTGGGTCAGATCAGTTTTCGACATGATTGCCCTCTAGCACTGCCCCGCGCCCGCGCCTAGTCTGCCCCTCAATAACATGAGGGAGAGCGCAATCATGGCAACCGGCTTTTTCTGGGACGAATCCTGTTTCTGGCACGGGGGGGGCCATTACGCCTTTACCTATCCCGTGGGCGGTCTGGTCCAGCCGCTGGTGGCAGGCGGTCTGCCCGAAGCCCCCGAAACCAAGCGGCGCCTCAAGAACCTGATTGACCGCTCGGGCCTGTCGAAAGAATTGCGCGTCAGCGGCGCCGATCCCGTCACATGGGAAGAAATGCTGCGCGTTCATCCCGAATCCTTCCTCCATGAATTCAAGCGCCTCTCTGATTCGGGCGGCGGCGAGATTGGCGAGCAGGCCCCCTTTGGCCCCGGCGGGTTCGAGATTTGCGCACAATCGGCAGGTCTGGTGCGCGGGGCGCTGTTCTCGGTCCTGACGGGCCAATGCGCCAACGCCTATGCCCTGTCGCGCCCGCCCGGTCACCACGCTCTGCCCGATCACCCCAACGGCTTTTGCATCCTTGCCAATGTGGCCATCGCGGTTGAGGCCGCACTGGCCGAAGGCATGGTCGGCCGCGTCGCCGTCATCGACTGGGACGTCCACCACGGCAACGGGACCGAGGCGATTTTCTACGACCGCCCCGATGTGCTGACCATCAGCCTGCACCAAGACCGCAACTACCCCGAGGACACCGGCGCCTACACCGACACCGGCGCAGGTCCCGGCGAAGGCTACAACATCAACATCCCCCTGCCCCCCGGCACCGGCCATCACGGCTATCTCTATGCGTTCGAGCAGATCGTGCGCCCTGCGCTGGATGACTTCCGCCCCGATGTCATCATCGTCGCTTGCGGCTTTGATGCGGCCATCGTCGATCCCCTGTCGCGCATGATGTGTACCGCCGAAACCTACCGTCTGATGACTCGCAGCCTGATGGAAGCCGCCGAGGAATATTGCGAAGGCCGCCTGATGATGGCTCATGAAGGCGGCTATTCGGAATTCTACGTGCCCTTCTGCGGTCACGCGGTTCTGGAAGAGATGTCGGGCAGCACCATCTCGGCCCCCGACCCACTGGCCGAGACCTATATGGCCCGCCAGCCCGGTCCGCGACATGATGCCATGGTCGAGGCCGAAATCCACGATATGGCCGCGCACATCCTGCGCTAAGGGTTGAAAAACGGGGGCGGTTTATCGACATAGGTAGGGAATAATTCAGGATTTTCCCATGACCGAAGCGAACCAAGCCGCCCTTGATTTCCTGCTGTCCCGCCGCAGCACGCCCATTCCCGCCCTGAAGGCGCCCGCGCCCGACCGCGACCAGCTGACCACCATTTTGACCGCCGCCGCCCGCAGCCCCGATCACGGCAAGCTGGAGCCTTGGCGCTTTGTGGTGCTGGAGAAAGCCGCGCTGGAACGCGTCGCGCAGGCCATCGCCAAGCGCGGCCCCGAACTGGGGATCGAACAAGCCAAGATCGACAAGCCCGTCGGCGTTTATGGCAACAGCCCCCTCGCGGTGGTCGTGGTGGAAAGCCCCAAGGACAGCGACAAGGTTCCCGCGATTGAACAGACCTACTCGGCCGGCGCGGTCTGCCTCTCGCTGGTCAACGCCGCAATGGCGATGGGCTTTGGCGCGAACTGGGTCTCGAACTGGTTCAGCCATGACAAACAATTCCGCGAAGAGGTCTTCGGCCTTGCTGACCATGAGACCGTGGCGGGCGTGATCCACATCGGCACCCCTTCGGCGGAAACCCCTGACCGCCCGCGCCCCGATCTGGACCAGATCACCACTTGGATCAGCGAATGAGCCAGATTTTCAAGGCCCTGTCCCTGACTTTGGGACAGATGAGCGACAGCCGCTTCCAGCGCGTTCTTGCGCTGGGGGTCGGCCTTGCCGTTGCCCTACTGTTCGGCGTCTACGCGATCCTCATGTGGACCGTCACTTGGATGCTGGGGGATTCCGTCACCCTGCCCTTTATCGGCACTGTGACTTGGGTGAAGGACGTGGTCTCTTGGGGCTCGATCCCGCTGATGCTGCTGCTGTCCACCTTTCTGATGGTGCCCGTGGCCTCGGCCATGACGGGCATCTTTCTGGATGACGTGGCCGACGCGGTCGAGGATCGCCACTACCCCGGCCTGCCCGCCCCCTATCGCGTGCCCTTGGGCCAGAACATCGCGGAAAGCCTGCGCTTTCTGGGCGTCATCGTGCTGGCAAACCTTGCCGCACTGGTGCTGTACCTGATCTTTGCCCCCTTCGCGCCGCTGATCTTCTGGGGCCTGAACGGGTTCTTGCTGAGCCGCGAATACTTCCAGATGGCCGCGATCCGCCGCATGGACCGCGCTGACATGCGCAAAATGCGCCGCCGCAACGCCCTGACCCTGTGGCTGGCGGGCGGTCTGATGGCCCTGCCCCTGTCGATCCCGCTAGTGAACCTGCTGGTCCCGATCATGGGCGCGGCAGTCTTCACCCACCTGCTGCACCGCCTGCCGCGCTAAGCGTAACCGAGGCAATAACGAAAACCCGCAAGGCATCGCTGCTTTGCGGGTTTTTGTTTTTTTCGCCTTAAGATTGAATTAACCATCCCCCCACACAATCATTTTGTGATAAGCCTTTTGCAGGTTCATCATGTCTCGTTTTTTGTTGAGGATCATTTTCGAAAATGCAGCTTAGCGTTCTGCGTGAGGCAATTTCTAAGTCTCAGCCCCGCACCTTGATCATTCACATCGGCCACCACAAAACCGGCTCTACATCCGTTCAGCACGCCCTCGCGTTAGAGCAGGTTAAAATCAATGGAATTGCACCATTCTATGGCGCGGCCCTGACCCACAACCATCTTGTGCGCCACGGCAAGGAAATTGTGAGAGAGACCAATAAGGCAAGCGTAGGCCATCAGTATTTCCTGGAACTCGCCAATGGCATGCGGCAGAACTTTGCGAATACCGACAACCGGATCTGCGTCATCTCGGCTGAGGATTTTGAGCATTTTCCGCCAGCTCACCTTAGAAAATTGGTGAACACCTACTTCGCCACAATGTTCGATGTGGTCAAAGTAATCTGCTATGTGCGCCCGCATTTGCAACGCACTGTGTCCTCTTTCACCGAAACCACCAAAATCGGTTTGTGCACCGATGATATGGAAACCTATTTCCAACAATGCACGGAATCCGGAATTTTCCTCTATGCTCCCGACTTGGCCAAATGGCGGAAAGTCTTCGGCGATAATTTCATTGTCCGCCCCAGCATCCGTTCTGAAATGCAAGGCGGCTCGTTGATCAACGATCTGTTCATGTCCACCCTGGACGCCCCCCAGATCGCGGTGGCAGAGGTCGACAACCAGAACGAATCCCTGACCCTAGAAGATCTGTTGCGGGTTAAATTCCTGCACAAACAGCTGCGGAAAAGAACGCGCGGGTTCCACCACGCCTATGGCTGGACCCTTATGCGCCTGACGGAAAAGCTGCCGAAATCGCGGAACGCGACCAAAATCCAGATGCATCGATCACTAGCGGAACGGGCGCATGAATTCTATCTGGAGGATGCGCGCGAACTGGATGCCACTTACTTTGGCGGCAGACCCCTCATGCAAACCGCCTTGCAAGAGGGACTCGATAAAGCGTGCGAAAAGGCTCAGCCCTCGACCGCCCAGCAGGTTTTCAACAAGTCCGAAATTCGAAGCCTGCGACTGGCAGCACTTATGATCAACGAACTGCTCATAAACGAAGAACAGCGTTGGCCGGACTTCCTGCACCAGCGTCGTTTGGATGCGATGTAAGGGCCCGCCCCGCAGCGCAAAATCGGCAATCCAAAAATAAAAATCAACCGCAGACATTCTGCGGTCGATAAAGGGCCCTGAAAGACATGTTCAATCGGGACTTACTGGCTTTGTTCCACCTGCAAAGGCTGCGGGCGGAAGGATTTCCAAGGGTCCATCTCGCGGATCGACAGGCCGCTGAACAGGATCACCGCCGCCATGATCGCCCAGATCGGCGTGGCCCAAAGGGTCACCACCCATGCGGTGCGCTTGGCCTTGAAATTGGCCGGCGCCCCTGCGTGGGTTCCGGGCACAACCTCGCCCACGTCGCCTTGGGTCTTCAGACGCAAGGGCAGCGTGACGAACAGGGTCATGAACCAGATTACCGCGTAAAGGACAAAAGCTGCGGTGATCGACATGTCAGACTTGCTCCAGTTCTACCAGACAGCCGTTAAAGTCCTTGGGATGCAGGAACAGCACAGGCTTGCCGTGGGCGCCGATCTTGGGCTCTCCATTGCCCAGAACCCGTGCGCCGGTTTCTTTCAGATGATCGCGGGCCGCGATGATGTCGTCCACCTCATAGCAGACATGGTGAATGCCGCCAGAGGGGTTCTTTTCCAGAAAGCCGTTGATCGGGCTGTTTTCACCCAGAGGGTAGAGTAGCTCGATCTTGGTGTTCGGCAATTCGATAAAGATCACGGTCACGCCGTGGTCGGGCTCGTCCTGCGGTGCGCCAACCTTGGCACCCAGCGCGCTGCGGTACTGTTCTGCGGCGGCCTCAAGGTCCGGCACGGCAATAGCGACGTGGTTCAAACGTCCAATCATTTCGCGTCTCCTCCTAATGGTTGCCCTACTTATCGCGCCGCAGCGCAGCACAAGCAAGCGCCGCCAAGGTCGCAGGCCGTTAACCGCCCGTTATCCATGCGGGCGTAGGGTGGGAATCACCTGCTTGAGAGACTGCCTTTCGCCACCCACAGGAGATCTGTGATGTCCGACTACAAAGCCTTCGTGCCCCGCCCCACGCCCTTGCGTCCCCTGACCGGCCTGACCGTCCTTCTGGTCGAAGACAGCCGCTTTGTCTGTGAGGCGATGCGCCTGATGTGCCTGCGCTCTGGCGCCCGCATCCGCCGCGCCGACAGCCTGATGTCCGCCCGCCGACATCTGGCGATCTACCGGCCAGAGGTGCTGGTGATCGATGTGGGCCTGCCTGATGGGTCGGGGATCGAGCTTATGGCCGACATGGCGAATGACGACAGTGACCCGATCATCATCGGCCTCTCGGGCGATCCGTCCGCGGAACCAGTGGCGCTGGCCGCCGGTGCAACCGCGTTCCTGCACAAGCCACTGAACTCGCTGGCCATGTTCCAAGAAACCCTGCTGGCCCATTTACCTGAGGACCGTCACCCCTCTGGCCCACGTACCATCAATGAGGAAACCGTGTATCCCGACGCTCTCGCCTTTCACGATGATCTGCAACATATCGCCATGATGCTGGAAGACAGCACCAACCGTTCGGAACATAAGCTAAACTACGCCCTGCAATTCCTGTCGTCCCTGTGCAGCAGCACCGGTGACAACGATCTGGCCCAAGCCACCCAAGACCTTCAGGCCGCCCGCGCCGGTGGCCTGGCCTCCGGCGCTTTGACCGCCCGCCTTGCCGCAGTGCTGCACGAACGGCTTAGTAACGGGCAACCGCCGCAGCAGGTGATCTCACATTACGCCACACGTAATGTCCATCACCTTGCCGCGCGTTAAAGGATCAGACGGGGGTCATCGCCCATATCCAGACCGGGGAACACGTCCCGTTCCAAAACGGCCTGCTCGATCCCGAACATCCCCCGCAGCGCCCAAGCCGCATGGGCCCGCACATCCCGCGTGGGCATAAGATCGCGCCCCGCATAAAGGTCCGCTTCCGCCAGGCCCGGCCAGTCCGACCAGACTTGCCCACCCCGCAAAGCGCCACCTGCCATTACCATCGCACTGCCGGTGCCGTGGTCTGTGCCTTCGGTCCCGTTGATCCGCGCCGTCCGGCCAAATTCCGTCATCGCCAGCACTGTGGTCTTGCCCCAGACCTCTGGCCCAAGTTCTTGATGCAGGGTACTGACCACCTCTGACAAACGTCCCAAAGCCCCGTTGATCGCTTTCTCTTGCCGACGGTGCGTGTCCCAACCGTTCAGACTAAAGGCCGCAATCCGCGCCTCTTCCCGAAGACGGGCCGCCGCGAAACTGGCCAGCAGCAAATGGCCCTTGCTGCCCCCCACTTCCTTGGCGCGCTCCCGAACCAACTGCTGCGCCTCCAAAGCTGTCATGGGGTTGTCGATCAAATGCAAACTGTCGGCGATACCGATTGCATCGGCCACCGCGCCACTGAACAGGGGATCGTCATGATGCACCAACTCGATCAAGCGCTGCGCCTGCGGGCTGATGTTCAGATCGGATTCGGGCGTCCAAGTATTCACCGGCGCCTTGCCCCGCAGCAACAGCATCTGGTCCCGTTCAAGGGCAAAGGCCGTCTTGCCGCTAACCCCGGGAACTGCCTGCAACAGCCGGTTCAACCAGCCGTCCCGCGTACCCTCGCCCGACAGGCCAACGGTGCCAGCCTCCAACAGATCCTGCCCGTCAAAGTGACTGCGCTTGTCCCGATAGGGGGTGCTGACCGCATGGGCAAACCCCAAAGACCCCGCGTTCCACAAGGGCCGCAACGGCTCCATCGCGGGGTGCAAGGCGTAGAACCCCTGCAAATCGGCCTCGCCCACGTTGGGGCCCGCCAACTTGCCGCGCAGCTTGGCGAATTCGGCGTCCCCATAAGGGCGCACCGCGTCCAGCCCGTCCATCGCGCCGCGCAAGATGATCACCACCAAGCGTCCCTCCCACGGGGCCTCGGCAAAGGCGACCGGCGTCAACATGGGCGAGGCCGCAGCCGAGCATCCCAAAGCCAAAGACCGGATCAGAAAATCACGCCGCTGCATGGGCTTATCTCCTTTGGAAAGCGGGCGAGGACAGGATGATCCCGACCCCTTCCCAATCGGTTTCTGCCGCACTGGCGGCAAAGCGCAGGGACTGCGGCGCTTGGGCACCCAGCGCCGTCTCTACCAGATTGCGGGGGTCCGGCAGCCGTGTGGTCAGCGCCTGCGGGGCCGTCATCGCCCACTGGATCCGGCCCGCCAAACCCTGCGGAGTGACCCAGCGGCTGTCCGCCTCGGGCCAGCCGTCGGGACCAAGCGGCGTCATCCACCCCTGCCCCATCAGGCGCAATGGCGCATAGAAAATCGTGTCCAGAGACTTGGCATTCATCCGCTCCAGCATCGCCGGATGCACATCTAGCGCCCGCGTGGCCGAGACCACAAAATCAAAGGGCGGCTTCACGTTCCCCAGCTCGGCCGCCCATGCTGCCGGATGGTTCAGCATCGCGCGATACCCCTCCAGCAGCTCCCCGCCCGAGCCGATCAGCGCCGCCGAAATATGTTCGACCAAACCGGGGTCAGGGGTGTCACTTACAAAATGGACCGCCAGCTTCCACGCGATGTGCCGCAGGGTCTGCGGGTGGCTGGCTAGATCCTCGATAAAGACGCGCAGGTCCGCCTCGCGGTCCTTCGGCGGCCCGCCATAAGCCTGCCCCAGAATGGTCTGGATGCCCGGCTCGGCGTATTTGGGGTCCACCTTGAAGCGCAGCTCGACCACGGTCATGCCCGTCAGCAACCGCGCCAGCGCGGTCACATCGGCCTGACTGTAGGTGCCGTTGACGCCCAAAGTATGCAGCTCCAACATCTCACGGGCGAGGTTTTCGTTGATGCCATAGGGCTTACCCGATTTCTTGGCCACATTGCTGTTCGGCCCGATGGACCGGTGCTGGTCCAGATATTGCAGCATCAACGGATGGCTTGCCGCCGCCCAAAGCATATCGGCAAAGCGCCCCGTCAGATGGGGACGGATCGCCTCTTCGGCAAAGCCCGTGATATAACTGCGCACGGTCAAACCGCGCCCAACGACCGTGAAATGATCGTTCCAGAACCACGTCAGGCGTTCACGCAGACCATCATCGGTCAGCGCCCCCCGCAGCACCTGCATGGCGATCTGACGTGCGCCCGCTTCGCGAACCTGCCGCTTCAGCCCCTTATAGGCTTTGTTCGCCGCCTCGACCTCGGGACTATTGCCGCCCTTTTTGGTCACCCGCCGCATTTGGTAATATTCCCGCAGAAGCGGCACCGCATCGGCCTCGAATTTGGGCAGGGGCCATCGGTCGGCGGCCCGGTCCGGTCCGGTCAAACGGTCCAGCATCTCGCCCGTATCGGCGGGCCCTTTCTGGCTAGGAGACAGCCCCGTTCCAAAACGGATCTCTGCCAAAACCGGGTCAAACATGGGCGGTCCTCACATCGCGCGGCCCCAAAAGCCGCCCGCCCAAAATAGACAAGAGCGGCACGATTCGCATCGCACCGCTCCGTGAGGTTGTTTCCGCATCGGCACCTTTGCGCCGATGTACCTGTTATTCTTGCGGAATCACGCGCAGGTTGAGTTCCATCAACTGCTCGGCAGTCGGCTCCGAAGGCGCGGCCATCATCAGGTCTTCCGCGCGCTGGTTCATCGGGAACATGATGACTTCGCGGATGTTCTGTTCTTCGGCCAGCAGCATCACGATACGGTCGATACCCGCAGCACAGCCACCGTGGGGCGGTGCGCCGTATTTGAACGCGTTGACCATGCCGCCGAAACGCTTGTTCACCTCATCGGCACCGTAACCGGCGATTTCAAAGGCTTTGTACATGATTTCCGGCTTGTGGTTCCGGATCGCGCCCGACACCAGCTCATACCCGTTACAGGCCAGATCGTACTGGTAACCCATGACCTTCAGCGGATCGCCGTTCAGCGCGTCCATCCCGCCCTGCGGCATCGAGAAGGGGTTGTGTTCAAAGTCGATCTTGCCGGTCTCTTCGTCCTTTTCATAGATCGGGAAGTCCACGATCCACGCGAAGGCAAAGCGGTCCTTGTCGGTCAGACCCAGTTCCTCACCGATCACATCGCGGGCTTTACCGGCCACACGCTGGAACGAGGCAGGCTTGCCGCCCAGGAAGAACGCCGCATCGCCAACGCCCAGACCCAGCTGCTGGCGGATCGCCTCGGTGCGCTCGGGACCAATGTTTTTCGCCAGGGGACCCGCAGCTTCCATGCCATCCGCGCCGTCACGCCAGAAGATATAGCCCATGCCGGGCAGACCCTCTTTCTGGGCGAAGGCGTTCATGCGGTCACAGAACTTGCGGCTGCCGCCAGTGGGTGCGGGGATTGCGCGGATCTCGGTGCCTTCCTGCTCCAGCAGCTTGGCAAAGATCGCGAAACCGCTGCCTGCGAAATGCTCGGAGACAACCTGCATCTTGATCGGGTTACGCAGGTCGGGCTTGTCGCTGCCGTACCACAGAGCCGCGTCGCGATAGCTGATCTGGGGCCAATCGGCCGCCGCATCAACTTTCTTGCCGCCGCCGAATTCCTCAAACACACCTGCAATCACCGGCGAGATGGTGTCGAACACATCCTGCTGGGTAACAAAGGACATTTCCATGTCCAGCTGGTAGAAATCGGTGGGCGAGCGGTCCGCACGCGGATCTTCGTCACGGAAGCACGGCGCGATCTGGAAATACTTGTCGTAGCCCGACACCATGATCAGCTGCTTGAACTGCTGCGGCGCCTGCGGCAGCGCGTAGAACTTGCCCGGATGCAGACGCGACGGAACAAGGAAGTCGCGCGCCCCTTCGGGCGAGGATGCAGTGATGATCGGCGTCTGGTATTCGCGGAATTTCTTGTCCCACATACGGCGGCGCATCGAGGCCACAACGTCCGAACGCAGGGTCATGTTGCGCTGCAGCTTCTCGCGGCGCAGGTCCAGATAGCGGTACCGCAGACGGGTTTCCTCGGGGTATTCCTGCTCACCGAACACCATCAGGGGCAGTTCTTCCGCCGCGCCCAGCACTTCCATGTCACGGACAAAGACTTCGACTTCGCCGGTGGGGATCTTGGCGTTCACCAGCTCGGGGTCACGGGCTTTGACGTTGCCATCGATGCGGATACACCATTCGCTGCGAACCTTTTCCACGTCCTTGAAGACGGGGCTGTCGGGATCGCACAGCACTTGGGTCACGCCATAATGGTCGCGCAGGTCGAT
>JAYZYX010000119.1:0-11611 GCA_036139795.1 Pseudomonadota bacterium
CGCTTTTGACCTGCCGACAATGATCCCGCCGGACGGTCCGCCAGTTCAACCAGATTGAACGCCACCAATGCCGCTTCAATGGATGCCACACCGAAAACTGCCGCCCAAAGGCGCAGGTTCTCGGACACCGTCAAAACCTGTTTGATCCCGTCCGCATGGGCCGCATAGGCCACGCGATCCTCGGCCCCTTCGACAGAGCCCGCCATCGGCGGCTGCAATCCGGCCACCGTTCGAAGCAGCGTGGTTTTTCCCGCCCCGTTCGGCCCGCGCAGGACAATCGCTTGCCCCTCGGACAACCGGAAGGAAATCCCCTCCAGCACCGGCAGGCCGCCACGGGCCACAGTCACATCGTTCAGAACCAGATCCATGGTCAAAGACCTATCCTAGCCCACCGCAAAGGAAAAGCGCCCGCGCTTGCACATTCCGCCGCAGGCAGCGAAGCCAATCCTCGACTTCTTTATTGAAGAAATACTCACCTTCACACCATCCGCCAAATGCGACTTCTCAAACAGCCAGCAAGGCGGCGGCAATCCGGCGGCCTTCGGACAGCAGCACGTTGTAGGTCCGGCAAGCCGCAGGCGAGGTCATCGATTCGACACCAAGGCCCGCCGCTTCTAACTGGTTGCGCAGACCGGCAGGGATGTGGGCTACTTCTTCACCGGTACCGATGAACAGGACATCCACCTGCCCCACCAGCGCCAGCAGCGGCTCGGCATCGTCATAGCCGCCCCAGCCACGAACGCCGGTATCACTGATCAGAACCGAGCCCTCGACCACCTGCCCGCCAATGCGGAAGAACCCCGGCCCGTAGCCATCCACAGGAACGGCCGATGTGAAAACCACCTCGTTCATACGCATGGGTGTGATCCTTTCAACTATGCGCTCCGACAAAGAAAAAAGCGCGGAAACCATGTTCCGCGCTTTCTAGCATCAACTGTCGATGTTGGCGAACTGATTGCCTGTTGGCCCGTCCTTGTCCTTGGACCAGTCGCGCTTGACGCCCAACTGCAACAGGATGGTCGAGGCCACAAAGATCGAACTGTAGGTACCGACCACGATCCCCCATGTCATCGCGAAGACGAAGCCACGGATCACATCGCCCCCCAGCACGAGCAGCGCAATCAGCGCGATCAGCGTGGTGAACGAGGTCATGAACGTCCGGCTCAGGGTCTCGTTGATCGAGAGGTTCAGCAGTTCCTTCAGCTCCATCTTCTTGTATTTGCGCAGGTTCTCGCGAACCCGGTCAAACACAACCACCGTATCGTTCAGCGAATAGCCAACGATGGTCAGCAGCGCTGCGATGATGGCCAGATCGAAACGGATCTGTAGTTCGGAAAAGACGCCGATCGTCAGGATCACGTCGTGGATCAAGGCCACGACCGCGCCAACGGCGAACTGCCATTCAAAGCGCATCCAGATATAGACCAGCACCACGGCAATCGCCACGATCACCGCCAGAGCTGCCGTCTGGATCAACTCGCCCGAGACCTTCGGTCCCACGCTTTCGACCGAGATGAATTTGATGTCAGGAACATCAGCCGCCAGCGCGGCCTCAACGGTCGCAATCATCTCGGCGCTGATGGCTTCTTCTTCATCCTGCGCCTGAATGCGGATCATGCTGACGTTCTTGTCAGGACCGAAACCGGGGTCGAAGACCTCGGTAATGGTCACGTCGCCAAGCGCCAGCCCCGCAAGCGCATTACGATAGCCGCCAATATCCACCGGCTGTGCGCTTTCGGTCCGGATCGTGGTCCCGCCACGAAAGTCGATCCCGTAGTTCAGGCCCCGCAGCATAAAGCTGCCAAAGGCCAGAACGATCATGACCATCGAAATCCCCAGCCACAGCTTTGCGCGGCCGAAGAAATCGAACTTCGTGTCATCGGGTATAAATCTCAAACGCATCTCAGACCTCGATGGTTTTGGGGCGCTTGCGGTCGAACCACAGGACAACCAGCAGACGGGTGACATAAACGGCGGTGAAGACCGAGGTGACGATCCCCAGACCCAGTGTCACGGCAAAGCCCCGCACCGGACCCGATCCCATCACGAACAAGATCACAGCCGTCAGGAAGGTGGTCAGGTTCGCGTCCACAATCGCGCTAAGGGCCTTTTCATAGCCAAGCGAGATCGCGCGGGCCGGACCTTTGGCAGTGCGCAGTTCTTCGCGGATACGCTCGAACACCAGCACGTTGGCGTCCACCGCCATACCGATGGTCAGAACGATGCCCGCGATCCCCGGCAGGGTCAGCGTGGCCCCCATCAGCGACAGAAGGCCAAAGATCATCGCCACGTTGATCACCAGTGCGATGTTCGCAAAGATGCCAAAGAGACCGTAGCTGGCCACCATGAAGCCGACCACCGCAAGCGACGCAACGACCGACGCAAGCTTGCCGGCATCGATGCTGTCCTGACCCAGTTCGGGGCCAATGGTCCGCTCTTCAAGGAAATCCAGACCAGCAGGCAAAGCGCCCGCCCGCAGAAGGACCGCCAGATTGGTGCTTTCCTCAACGGTAAAGTTACCGGTGATGATGCCCGACCCGCCCGGAATATGGCTTTGGATCACAGGAGCGCTAACCACTTCACCGTCCAGAACGATGGCAAAGGGGCTGCCGATGTTTTCGGCTGTATAGTCCCCGAACTTGCGCGCTCCTTGGGGGTTAAAGCGGAAGCTGACCGCAGGACGGCCATTCTGGTCAAAGGACGGCTGCGCATCCACCAGCTGTTCGCCAGTGACGACCGGCGCTTGCTCTAGGATGTAGTAGACATCCTTTTCGTCCAGCGACGGCAGCACTTCGTTGCCCACACCAGGGGCAGCATCGGCACTGTTGGCGCGGCCAACAACGGGCTGGAAGGTCAACTGGGCGGTGGTGCCGATGATTGCCTTCAACTCAGCGGCGCTACCGATACCGGGCACCTGAATCAGGATCCGGTCAGTGCCTTGACGCTGAATGGTCGGCTCACGGGTGCCCACTTCGTCGATACGGCGGCGGATGATCTCCAGCGCCTGACGCAGGGTCCGCTCATCGGTCGCCAGCTTTTCAGCCTCGGACAAAGTGATGATGACGTCAGCCCCTTGAGCGGTGACATCCAGATCGCTCGCACCCGCACCGGTTAATGAGGTCACAGGACGGGCCAGACCGCTGACAACCTCGACCGCGCGGTCGATACCTTCGGGCTGGCTGATACGCACACGCAGCTGGTCCGCCGCGTCTGTTTCCTGAAGGCGAATGGTACCGACGGTGGCACGCTCGCCCCGCAGAGCATCGCGTACCTCGGGCCACAGAGCCGTCATGCGCTGCTTATAAACGTCTTCGACCCGGACTTCGGCCAGCAGATGGGCACCGCCCCGCAGGTCAAGACCAAGGTTCACAATGCTGGAGGGCAGGAACGACGGCCACAGACCGGCCTTTTCCTGATTTTCCGGCGTATCTGCGCCTTTTTCAATCGCCGCCCGAGCGTCATTCGACTGCTCGACGCGGGTGTAAAACGCATTGGGCAGCGCCAGTGCCAAACCGATGGCCACAAGGCCCCAGATCAGCACGCGCTTCCACAACTCAATATGAAGCATCCGCTGCCCCTTTAAGTCTGGGTGAAGTAATTACTCGGACTTCGCCGGTTCGGTCTTGCTCAGAACCTGCGCAATGGTCGACTTGACGACGCGAACTTTGACGCCTTCGGCGATTTCCAGTTCCACTTCGTTGTCGTCTTTGACTTTCGAAACCTTACCGATCACGCCGCCTTGGGTGACAACCTGATCGCCGCGACGCAGGTTCTGAACCATATTCTGATGTTCTTTCATCTTTTTCTGCTGGGGACGGATCAGCAGGAAATACATGATCGCGAAGATCAGGATGAGGGGCACAAACTGCGCGAATGCTTCCATTGGAGGTCTTCCTTGTCAAAGTAGGCGGGTTTTCCCGCGTGTCGGGCGGAAACTATGCGCGGCAAGCATGCTTTGCAAGGCACGGCGGGGCGCATTTCCCGTGCACCCCGCCCATTCGTCCTGATAGTTTGTGCAGATCGCGGTCAGACGCCCGCTGTCGCGTAGACATTCCCCGACAACTGAGACGCCAGAACATCGCGTACCAGCATCAGATCATCGCCGTTGTACGACAGCATCGCGCCCTCGGCGGTGTCACGGATGCTGATGGACACATTCGCCCGCGAGGCAGAAATGGCATCAGAGTCATCATAATCGATGTAAATAATCTCGCCGTTTTCATAGTCGTCGATTTCCACGACATCCTCATCGCCGGTGTAAACCGTGTAGAAGAAGTCATCGCCCGCGCCGCCGATCAAGGTATCGCCGTGGTCCCCGATCAGCGTGTCGTTGCCGTCACCGCCATCCAGTATATCCTGACCGTCAAATGTGCGGTCCAGCGTCTCCATCGCGATCAGCATATCGTCGCCGTTGCCCCCCAGCAGGGTCGAACTGCCGTCAAAGTCCATCAGCAAATCAATGCCATCACCACCGATCAGCGTGTCTTGGTCATTCTCATCGGCAAGACCATCCAGAATGATGTCATCGCCCGCACCACCGTCATAATAGTCAGTGCCATCGGCAATCGAGGTCGAGCCTCCGGTGATCACCCCCATGATGTCCCCGACGATAGCATCCGCCAGCGCGGCCGCGGCGGTCGCGTTGCCTTCTAGGTTTTTGGTGTCCACATCAGGGAATTCGCCACCGATCAGCATGTCATCGCCGTCGCCCCCTTCGATCGTGTCATCCCCGGCACCCGACAGGATCAAATCTTCCCCGCCGCCACCTCTGATCAGGTCATCGCCCTTCGAGCCCGCAAGAACGTCATTGTCCTCAGACCCCTCAAGGTTTTCGTCTTCGGCACCAAACATGCCCTCACCGGTAATCGACGAGTAAACACCAGCCATTCCCAACATGCTGAAAAGCATTAACAAAAGCATTGGTTACTATCCTCACGTGCAAACATCTTTTATATGCAATCAGAACTAACAAATTACCAAATTTTCCAAAGGATTTTCTGGACTAGCCAGAAATGGCGAGACCCTTAGCGCCACATCATAAATAGCTGTTTTTAAACGTAATTTATGAAATTCAATGTCTTCAAAAGGTGAAAACATGGTAAATGTCGAAAAATGACCCACGTTACGTTCCGTAATCTGCCGGATCATTGCCAGAAAGCTGCCGCAATTCGCGCCTGACACTTGCGCCACCCGCCGTGCCAGCACCGAATCGCAACACCGTAAGATGGAACAGGCAAAGACCTAACGCCTCGGGTACACCTTGGTGAAAATCTGGGGCATAAGACCCGCGACGACTCAGGAGACAAAACCCATGCATGACATCCGCTACATCCGCGAGAACGCAGCAGCTTTCGACGCCGCACTTGCCCGCCGGGGCATGGAGCCTGTCTCACCCTCGATTCTTGCCGTCGACACTGCCCGCCGGGAAAAGATCCTGGCCGCCGAAACCGCGCAGGCCGAACAGAACAAAGCCAGCAAGGAAGTGGGCGCTGCAAAGGCCCGCGGCGATGAGGATGAATTCCAGCGCCTGCGTACCCTCGTGGCCGACAAAAAGGCCGAAGTGGCCCGCCTGAACGATGAGGCAAAAGCCGAAGACGCCAAACTGGCCGAGATGCTGATGGGCATCCCCAACCTGCCCTTCGACGATGTGCCCGACGGGGCCGATGAGGAAGACAACGTCGAGATCAAACGCTGGGGCACCCCGCGCGAGATCGACTTTGACGCCAAAGAACACTTTGAAATCGCAGGCGTTGTGCCAGGTATGGACTTTGCCACCGCAGGCAAACTGTCAGGCTCGCGCTTTGTGGTGCTGACCGGCTCGATCGCCCGCATCCACCGCGCTCTCGCCCAGTTCATGGTCAACACCCATGTGGACGAAAACGGCCTGACCGAGGCTTGGACCCCCGTTCTGGTCCGCGAAGAGATGATGTACGGCACCGGCCAGCTGCCGAAGTTCGGCGAAGACAGCTATCAGACCACCAATGGCTGGTGGATGGTCCCGACCGCCGAGGTCACCCTGACCAACTTCGTCAATGGCGAGACCATCGAAGAGGCAACCCTGCCCCGCCGCTACGTGGCCCACACCCAGTGCTTCCGCTCGGAAGCTG
The DNA here is from genome assembly GCA_036139795.1 of Pseudomonadota bacterium. Classification (GTDB taxonomy): domain Bacteria; phylum Pseudomonadota; class Alphaproteobacteria; order Rhodobacterales; family Rhodobacteraceae; genus Donghicola. The sequence continues at coordinate 6,108 of JAYZYX010000119.1, forward strand.
GCAGCGCAGGCCGTGACACCTCTGGCATGCTGCGCCAGCACCAGTTCGAAAAAGTCGAAATGGTCTCGATCACCAAGCCCGAAGACAGCCGCGCAGAACTGGACCGTATGACTGCCTGCGCCGAAGGCATCCTCGAACGCCTCGACCTACCCTACCGCACCGTGGCGCTCTGCACCGGCGACATGGGCTTTGGTGCGCGCCGCACCCATGACATCGAAGTCTGGCTGCCCGGTCAGAACAAATACCGCGAGATCAGCTCGGTCTCCGTCTGCGGTGACTTTCAGGCGCGCCGCATGAACGCCCGCTTCAAGCCCACTGGCGGTGGCAAGCCCGAATTCCTGCACACGCTCAACGGCTCTGGCCTCGCTGTAGGCCGCTGCCTCATCGCTGTGCTGGAGAACGGCCAGCAAGCGGACGGCAGCATCACCCTGCCAGAGGTGCTGCACCCCTATTTGGGCGGCAAAACAACCCTCACCGCCGAAGGCACCCTGATCTGATCAACGAAACGCCCGCCTCGCAAAAGGCGGGCGTTTTCAGTTCGCAACAGCATCATGCGCCTGAACGCCAAATCACTAAACCGGCTCTTTGAGCGCACCGTGACAGCGGCTGGCACCGGCGCGATCCTCTTTCTGATCAGCGTTCCGTTGCACCTATTGGCCCCTGATCAGATCTCAGTGCTGATCGCTGCCCTGACCCTCACGCTTATCGCTGGCGCCTACATCGGCTTCGGCGCGGCCTCCGGACAGGCCAGCACATTCTGGCAAGAACTCACCGTCGCGCTACTGTTCAGCGCATGTGCCTTCGCAGGTCTTACCTTTGATCCGCGATGGATCCCCGCGGGCCTCGCCGCCCATGCCGCGTGGGACATCTACCACCACAACCCGCGCCGCCAAGGCGCAGTGCCGCGCTGGTACATTCCCTTCTGCGCCACCTTCGACCTCGCAGCAGCAGTTTTCCTGCTGATCCGACTGCCCTCCTAAATCTGCCCAAACAAAAAGGCGCCAAGCTCGTGCCCGCGCCTGCGCCTTTCATCTTGGTGCAAATACCTTCGGGGGTCCGGGGGCAGACAGCCCCCGGCGCACACCACTGGCGAAAAGGCCTTAAGTCTTCGGCCCTTTGCCAAGGTGCTTTTTCAGCTTCGAAGGCTGCGCCTTCTTCTTGTTCTGATAGGGGTTCCGGTCCCCTTGTCCGCGCATATAAAGGCGGATCGGGGTGCCGGGCATATCAAAATCCTCACGCAAGCCATTGATAAGATAGCGTGAATAGCTTTCAGGCATCTTATCGGGGTGCGAGCACATGACCACAAATCCCGGCGGACGGGTCTTGGCTTGGGTCATGTAGCGCAGCTTGATCCGGCGACCGTTCGGCGCGGGCGGCGGGTGCGCCGCAACCATACCTTCCAGCCAGCGGTTCAGCTTTGCGGTGCTGACGCGGCGGTTCCAGACGTCGTGGGCGCGTTCGATCGCGGCCCGCAGACGCTCCAACCCGCGGCCGGTCTTGGCCGAAACCGTTATCAGCGGCGCGCCGCGCAGCTGGGGTAGCAGACGCTCGAAGGACTCTTTCAACTCCTTCAGCTTGTCCTGCTTCTCATCCTCAATGTCCCACTTGTTCACCGCAACAACCACCGCGCGGCCTTCGCGCTCGGCCAGATCGGCGATGCGCAAATCCTGCTGTTCAAAGGGGATCGCCGCGTCCAGCAGCACCACTACGACCTCGGCGAATTTCACCGCCCGTAGGCCGTCGGACACCGACAGCTTTTCAACCTTGTCCTGCACCTTGGCACGCTTGCGCATACCGGCGGTGTCAAATATCCGCACGGGCAAACCGTTCCAGTCGATGCGCAGGGCAATCGCGTCACGGGTGATGCCCGCTTCAGGGCCGGTCAACAGACGGTCCTCGCCCAAAATCTTGTTGATCAGAGTAGACTTACCGGCGTTCGGTCGGCCAACAACGGCCACCTGAAGCGGCTTGTTTACCGTCGGGCGAAACGCCTTTTCATCGGCTTCGGCGTCAAAGTCGTCCTCATCGTCGCCCACTTCGACCTCGGTCTCGGGGGCTTCTTCTTCGGCGCGCTTTTCGAATTCCTCGGACAGAGGCAGCAGCTGCACGTAAAGATCGTTCATGCCTTCGCCGTGTTCGGCAGACAGGCGGATCGGCTCGCCCAATCCCAGCCCCCAAGCTTCTAGCACCCCCGCATCCGCAGCCGAGCCTTCGCCCTTGTTCGCCGCCAGAATGACATGCTTGGCCCGCTTGCGCAGGATTTCTGCGAAGATCTCGTCCACAGGGGTCACGCCGACCCGCGCGTCGATCATGAACAGACAGATGTCTGCCATGTCCACGGCACGCTCGGTCAGGCGGCGCATACGGCCTTGAAGGCTGTCGTCGGTTGCGTCTTCCAGACCTGCGGTGTCGATCACGGTAAAGCGCAGGTCCGCAAGACGTGCGTCCCCTTCGCGCAAATCGCGCGTTACGCCGGGCTGGTCATCCACCAGCGCCAGTCGTTTCCCAACAAGGCGATTGAACAGCGTGGACTTGCCCACGTTGGGGCGGCCCACGATGGCCAGCGAGAATGTCATTGTGCGACTCCGTCAGATCAAGTCGCCTCCCTTACAGCAAAGCTGCGTCAACGGAAAGCGAGGAGTTGGCCTTTGCGCGAGACAACATAAACTGTGCCATTCACCACCACAGGAGGGGTTGCGGCACCGCCGTTGATCGCGACTTCGCTGGTCAAGGCACCGCTTTCAGCGTTGTAGCTGCGCAGATACCCGTCGCTAGAGGTGATCACGATCTGACCATCCACAAGCAGCGGACCATAGTGGGCGAATACCGCATCGCGGCGACGCGGACGCTTGGCCTGATAGTTCGGCAGCTCGGTCCCCCAGACGCGGGTGCCATCCGCGGCATCCAGACGCATCAACTCGTTCCGGTCAGAGATCAGGTAAACCGAATCCGAGGTCACTGCGACAGGACCCAAGGCCCCCTCGGGCGCGCTCCAGACGCGATTGCCCGTATCCAGTTCCAGCGCGACAAGGCTGCCCGACTGGTTGGAGATATAGACCTTGTTGCCATCAACCACCGGATCACCGGTGATTGCGCTGATCTGGCTCAGGGCCAGACCGTTGCGGCTGCCAGCAACCGATGCATCCCAGCGGCGCACGCCGCCCTGACGGAAAGCCGCCATCACGTCGCCATTACTGAAGGGAAAGATCACCAGTTGATCGGTGACCGCAGGGGCCGGACCGCCGACGACCGATGCACCGCTGCCCACGCCATCCAGCAGCCAACGCACGCGGCCATTGGATTTATCAATTGCCCAAGCGCGGTTCGCGCCCGACACGAAATATAGCAGATCGCCATAAACCGTGGGCGTGCCCGAGGCGCCTGCCTCCAGCTCTTGCTGCCACAGAACCGCGCCTGTGACGGTGTCCAGAGCGGTGATCGCGCCAAAGCTGCTGGCCGCAAAGACAACATTGCCATCCACGGCCAGACCACCGCCCGATCCCTGCTTGGTGTCATCGCGCATGGGGGTCAGATCATGGGTCCACAGCACCGCGCCACTGGTCGAGGTCGCTTGAACGGTTGCCTGCGCATCAATGGTAAAGATGCGGCCATCGGCAATCACCGGCTCGGCGGTGATGCGGTGACCGCGATCTTCTGACTGGCCGATATTCACCGCCATCACCTGCGTTAGCGGGAACTGGACGCTGAGGTTGCCGGGGTTGTTGCGGGCGTTCACATGGGCCTGCGGCCATGCGCTCAGGTTCTGAACCGCGGGCATCGCTGCGGCGCGGGGCTGGTCATCAAAGACCAGTTGCGGCGCTTCGCCGTCCAGCGTCAGGCGATCGCCCGGCAGGATGATCTCGGGTTCGGCGCAAGCGGTCAGCAGCGTGGTCGTGGCAAGCACTGCAATCAGTGCAGAGCGGCGGCAGATCGTCATCGGGTCATCCTTCGCGGCATTGGGTTCCAGAACAGCGCTTACTGCGCGCCATCTGCGGGCAGCACGGCCCCCAGAGCGGTTAGGGCGTCGGCAATCCGCTGGCGTTGGCTTGCGGTGGTTTCGGCATCTTCAACAATGCGTTGCAGCCCGTCACGGGCGGCCTCGGTGTTTCCGGCACCGGCCTCAAGATAGGCCAGTTGCTCCATCGCCAGCAGGCGGAAGGGCGCGCCGGGCTGTGCCAGCGCCTCATACCCCAGCCGCTGGCTGTCCAGATCCTGCTCGGGCGCAAGGGTCAGGGCCTTCAGGGCTGCCAGATCACGGTAAACGCGGGGCAAACCGCCGTCCTGCGCGATGGTCTGCAAAACCGCGACCGCATCGGCGCGTTGATCCGCATCCAGCAGTTCAACTGCTTGCAGTTGCTTCAGCACTGCCGCCAGCTTGGGGTCCGCCGCTGTGATCGAGGCCAGCGCCGCTGCGCGGGCCGCTGCATCTTCGCCGGTCGAGGCATCAATGACCGCATCCCCTGCCGCCTGAGCGGCCGCCGTGCTCTGCGCCTTCTGCCATTCGGTCCAGGCCGCGCCGCCAACAAGAGCAACAACCGCCAACGCTGCAATCCAGCCGTAGCGGCGTACATAGCCGAAAAGGCGGTCACGACGCAGGTCTTCGGTTACCTCGTCAATAAAACTGTCGGTATTGCTCATGATGTCCCCGTAACTCTTTGTTCTTCTCTAACCCTAAGCCTAACCGGTTGCCAAGTACTGCAACTTGCCAGCCGCCCTTGCCACACCACTTATGAGACCGGAGGTCATGCCTCTGTCACGAATGGTCAATTTATTTATCTAAACTCTACGGTTCAGAACCTGTAGATTAAATGCGGAATAACAAGGCTGATTCTATCGGCCTCACGCGCTTGGGCAGCCGCATTAGGCCCGATCGCAGAAGGAAAACGGGGATATTATGAGACTGCTGCAAATTTTGACCGCACTGATCGTGTCGGGCTTTCTCTACATGCTGGTATTTGAGCGCGAAGAACTGATGGCTTTTGCGGGGGCCAACGGCAATGACGGCGACACCTCTGAAGCAGCCGCCGAAGAAGAAAGCACAGCGATTGCCGTTCTGGCGCAGCGTTACACCGCACAAGAAATTGATAGCGCCGTCATCCTGCGGGGCCAGACCGAGGCCGACCGTCAGGTTGAATTGCGGGCCGAGACCAGCGGTCAGGTGATTTCCGAACCCCTACGCAAAGGTGCCTTCGTCACCAAAGGCACCGAGATGTGCCGCCTTGATCCGGGCACCCGCGATGCATCACTTGCCGAGGCCCGCGCAGGTCTGGCGCAGGCCGAGGCTGCCCACCCCGAGGCCGAGGCCCGCGTCTCTGAGGCTCAGGCCGTTCTGCATGAAGCCGAAATCAACGCACGCGCGGCGCGTGAATTGAACAAGGGCGGTTATGCATCGGAAACCCGTCTGGCAAGCTCTGTGTCATGGTTCGAATGGGCCATGGCGGCTTTTCAGGCCGCGCAAGGTGGTCTGGCAACCGTTGCCGCCAGCATCGAAAGCGCCCGCGCCG
>JAYZYX010000120.1:0-3979 GCA_036139795.1 Pseudomonadota bacterium
GAAAGCATCGAAAAGCGAATGGCGAACCTGACCCGCAAGATCCGTGGCGGTGACAAGGATGCTATCGCGCAAGAGCGTCTGCTAAAGATGGCTCTGGAAGCACTGGAAAGCGGCAAGCCTGCCCGCACTGTGGACGTCGATGAAGACGACCAGAAGGCGTGGAAGATGCTGCAGCTGCTGACCTCCAAGCCCATTCTCTACGTCTGCAACGTGGATGAGGCCTCGGCAGGCACCGGCAACGCATTCAGCGCCAAGGTAGAAGCCATGGCCGCCGAGCAGGGCGCAAGCACCGTGATCATCAGCGCGGCGATCGAAGAAGAGATCAGCCAGCTGGACGCCGAGGAAGCCGAGATGTTCTTGGGCGAGATGGGTCTGGAAGAGCCGGGTCTGGATCGTCTGATCCGTGCTGGCTACAATCTGCTGGGGCTGCAAACCTACTTTACCGTCGGCCCGAAAGAAGCCCGCGCATGGACCATCCGCAAGGGCTGTCTGGCCCCGCAGGCGGCTGGCGTCATTCACGGTGACTTTGAACGCGGCTTCATCCGCGCCGAGACCATCGCCTACAACGACTATGTCGCTGGCAACGGCGAAGCGGGCGCGAAGGAAGCGGGTAAGATGCGTGTGGAAGGCAAGACCTATGAGGTCAAGGACGGCGACGTTCTGCACTTCCTCTTCAACGCCTGATCTTCGGCAAGATCGCTATCAAACGTCGCGCTGAAATCGTCCCCGAATTTTACCTTTCGGGGATTTCAGTTGTCACTTGACGGGGCATGGTCTGCCACCTTCGGCTAAGCTGTTGATTTTGTGAGAATCATAAAGCGCCGTCCAGTTGGGCGGCGTTTTTCTTGGCCGGAGGCTGCTTTCGGCAATGTTCTGCGACGGCGAATGTCGGCGGTGAGCCCATGTTGACCGATGCTGCGCTGAGAACCAATGGCGGCTTTGACGACTTATCCGATCTCAAACAGTATCCCTGTATCGACAGAGCCAAACCGTATGTAGACCACAACGCTCATCCTCGACGATGTGATCTATGATCCCGAAGCCGTGCCGGTCCAGCAGTGTGCGATATTCCTCGCTATCTAGACTGGAGTGGTAGAGTGGCTCCCCCTCAAACTAACCAATTGCATCCCCGTGGCATGGTCCGCTGGTGAACATAAGCGTGGCCGCAGGCGCGGCATGCCGTTCAAACACCGGAAACATCTGGCGTTGACCATTTGGTGTCAGATGAAAACTGCTATTCCACGCCACGATGCCATTGAATTTCTTGTCCAGTTGAAGGTCACGCATATCTGAAATCAACCAGTCACACTCTGGCAAATTTCTTCGCGAAATCTCAATCAACTCTGGGGATGCGTCGATCCCAGTGACGGCGAAGCCTTTGTCAAAAAGATATTGGCCAATTGGCTTTCCAGACCCGGACCCGATATCCAAGACTGAACCGCTGGCGGGCAGTAGCTGAACGAATTTCTCAAGCCAAACTTCCTCCTGAGGCTCTGAGCCTCGAAGGCGGGCCCAAGCCTGTGCGTGTCGGCGATATAGACCTGTGATCTCATCAGCTTCTCTGGACATAGGTTAGTGTTGTCCGGCCGTTCAAAATAAGCAAGTAGATGGCTGCTTTGTCCGCCAAGCAGACATTTGATCGTGGTTCATCACTGCGTCTGCAGCGAAGGTCTGCTCCATCCAATGCTGGGTGGGTAGTTAGAAGGTGGCAAAGCTATGCTCCGCTATGGTGGCAGATCCGGCTGGGGATTTTTTGCGCGCTTCGGTTTTCTAGGGCGCGGTTTTCCTTTTCCGATCCGAGCGTCGGAATTGACGGAATTACACCCGTTTCGCGATGCCGCCAGACGCGCCGGTTAGCCCATCTTTCAATTCGCAACTTGGTGTGAGTTGGCCTTAATTGTCGGTCGCTTACATCACGTGGAAATGATGCGAAATCCCATGAAATAAGGGCTTTCGGCGTCTTCTCTCTTGGCGGAATCTGCGGCCTCTGAGAAAATCGGTTTAATTTCGATAGATTTCTTTGAGGTTGTATTATGACGATTAAATGGGACTTCACCGGTGGCGGTACGCCGGTGGCAGATACTTTGTGGACCTTTCTGGATTGGTCCTCTCAGACGGTTCTGGATGAGAACAACACCATCTACGGGATCACGCTGCCCTACGTGACGGACTATATCTACTACGCGGTCGATGACAGCGCGTCCCAGACGGCGGTCTCTAGCGATATCGCAATTTGGCCACCCTATGGGTCTTACACGATGGATCTGAGCTACTCGGATCGCATCACCTACACCGAGGGTACCCAGCAACTGTCCTTACTGGGCACCAATCTGGATGCGGTTGGGACCGACACCTATTGGTTTGATGCCGATGTGGTGGGCGTGACCTTCTACGACAGCGCGACCGGAGAGCACTGGATCGCCGTTCTGGAAGACATGAAGCTGTCCCCGACCGATCTTGTGGCGCTTTATACCGAGAACGGCTCGGCGGCCATGACACGTCTTCTGATGCAAGGCGAGGACCAGATGAGCGGCTCGGACGGGGCGGATGTGTTCAACAGCTACGGGGGCAACGACTTCCTTAGCTCGGGCGCAGGAGATGACGTGCTGAATGGCGGCGCGGGCGCGGACAGCCTTTATGGCGGCGATGGGGATGACCGTCTGTCGGGCAGCTTTGGCTCGGACTTCCTTTATGGTGGCGTTGGGGCGGACAGCCTCTATGGCGGCAAGGGGCACGATTATCTGGACGCCGGTTCGGGTGAAGACTGGCTGTACGGCGGCGCAGGGAATGACACCCTGTCGGGCAGCTATGACAGCGGCTCGACCGTCCATTTGAACGGTGGCGATGGCAATGACTGGCTTTATGCGAACGGCTCTGGCCTTGCGATCATGAACGGCGGGGACGGGGACGACTACATGGTCGGTTCTTGGACCGGTTATACGTCCGAGCGCACCAAGATGTACGGCGGCAACGGCAATGACACGCTGATCTCTGATTTCTCGGACGACACGATGTTCGGGCAGGACGGTGACGATCTGCTGCTGGGCGGCAAAGGGGCCAACGTGATGTTTGGCGGCGCAGGCAACGACACATTGCGGGGCCGCGGTGGCGATGACCGGATCAGCGGAGGCGATGGAAATGACCTGATCTTTGGCGGGGCAGGCGATGACACCCTGCGTGCTGGCGCTGGCGGCGACACCCTTAGCGGCGGCAACGGCGCGGATCTTTTTATCTTCCGCGAGACAGATGAAGTCGTGACCATCACCGATTTCGTGCGGACGACAGACCGGATCATTCTGGAAGGCATGGTGGATTTGCAAGGCACTGCAACGCTTGTCTATTCGGCGGAAGCACCGATCGAAGGCGAACCCGAGCCTGAGTATCTCGCGACGGCTCATATTTTCATCGGCGATCTTGAGTTGCGGTTTGTCGGATCGGGGATGGATATCAGTCTGGATGATCTGCTGTTCAGTTAAGTGATCAAAAGGCGGCGGGCCGAGCGTAAATTTCTGTCCAGAAACAGACATTCTGCTCTTGTGCCTGCCGTCCGAGATATGTAGACCCGTCGGCGGAGACGTGGCCGAGTGGTCGAAGGCGCTCCCCTGCTAAGGGAGTATACCGGGAACGGTATCGAGGGTTCGAATCCCTTCGTCTCCGCCATTAAATTTCCGGCGGAAATTTTGTTTCACCATATAATCTGACGTGTTTTCCCATCCGCATATTTGGATGTTTGGCGTTTCAGTTTCTTCAAGAACCAATGCACAGCTACTCGACGAATTGTGAATTCGGAGATCCGGTGCACGGGTTTCGTCGTAAGTGCCGACTGACCACCCTTCGAGTTGTGTCTTGACGATACTTGGGTTGTCGTTGTCGCTCAGCCCATGAGCTTCGCGTCTTTCATGCGTTTGATTGTGTCAGCAACGCTTGTCAGGGTGCCGAGCGCACCGAAGGTCTCGCTCTTGGTCATGTTCTTGTTGCT
>JAYZYX010000121.1:0-7507 GCA_036139795.1 Pseudomonadota bacterium
AGGGACCGCACGGACCTTTTTTCAATCGTCTGGCCCGCATGCTGCAGCATGCGGGCGTTCAGACCTCTCGCATCGGGTTTAACGCGGGCGATGCCTTTTTTTGGCCCGATCGCGAAAGTTACATTCCCTTTCAGCAACCGCTGGAGACGTGGAAAGGGTTTTTCACCCAAGTCCTCAAGACCCGCCGGATCACCGATATCGTTCTCTACGGGGACGTGCGCCAGATCCATGCCGAGGCGATCAAGATCGCCAAAGCCAAAGGCATCATGGTGCATGTCTTTGAAGAGGGCTACCTGCGCCCCTACTGGATCACCTATGAGCGCGGCGGGGCCAACGGCCATTCGCGCCTAATGGACATGACGGTCGATCAAATGCGCAAGGCGCTGGCCGGTGCCGATCTGGATGCGCCCCTGCCCCCTGCCAAATGGGGCGACATGCGCCAACACGTGTTCTACGGGGCCCTCTACCATTGGCAGGTGATGTTCCGGAATCGCGCCTACGCCAGCTTCAAACCGCACCGTGATCTGGCGGTTGCCGAAGAATTCCGACTGTACCTTCGCCGCCTATTGTTAATGCCCTATCAATGGGGCGAGCGTTTGCTGGCCACCGCCCGCGTGCGCCGTGGCGGCTTTCCCTACCATCTGGTGCTGTTGCAATTGGCCCACGACAGCAGTTTCGTCGCCCATTCGCCGTTTGATTCGATGCATGAATTCCTTGAGGCGGTGATCGAGGGTTTTGCCAACGGCGCCCCGCGCCACCACCATCTGGTGTTCAAAGCCCACCCGCTAGAGGACGGCCGCGCCCCGATCCGCGAGTCGATCAGTGACCTTTCCGCAAAACACGGGGTCAGCAGCCGCGTACATTTCCTGCGCGGTGGAAAGCTGGCCGCGCTGCTGAATGACGCCCGTAGCGCCGTGACTGTGAACTCGACCGCCGCGCAGCAGGTGCTGTGGCGGGGTATGGCGCTGAAAGTCTTGGGCCGCGCCGTTTACGACAAGCCGGAATTCGTCAGCACCCCAAGTCTGACTGACTTTTTCAGCCAGCCGACCCGCCCTGATTTGAAAGCTTATAAGGATTATAGGCGGTATCTTCTTGAGACTTCTCAGATCGGCGGCGGCTTTTATTCAGCCCGCGGACGTCGGCAATTGTTACGTCAATTGGTGGATATGATGCTTCTTGCGGAGGACCCATATGACGCTTTGGAACACGGAACCGCGGCACCAAGGCAACATTTGCGGGTGGTTCGCTGAAATTCGCAATCTGTAGTGCTAGCTTTTTCACAGCCTTTACGGTAGTTTCAGTAAAAAAACAGAGGCAGTAATCAGGTCGAGGAGACCTAGGCAGTGAAAAAATCGACTTCGCGTATTCTGCGGGGCGCCCTTGTGCTTGGCGTGGCATTCGGCCTTGCAAGCTGTGGTCTTCCCCGCTCTGGCCCCTCTAAGAAAGAGATTTTCCAAGGCTCTGTTCTAAGAGAGGGTGACGCTTTCATCGTTTCCGTGAACCCGCGCGTGACGCAGGCAACTGCCGTCACCCCTGCCCTTGGCTTTTCAGAGTCTTTCATGAATGCAGGCGTTGTTGGCTCTGACGTGATCCGGCCCGGCGACACGCTGGGCCTGACGGTCTGGGAAAACGTGGACGATGGCCTGCTGTCGGGTAGCGAAGGCGCTGCGACCTCTCTGTCCGAAGTTCAGGTCGACGGCGACGGCTTTATCTTTGTGCCCTACGCAGGCCGGATCAAAGCTGCGGGCAATACTCCCGAAGCCATCCGTCGCATCATCACAAACAAGCTGGAAGAGCAGACCCCCGATCCGCAGGTCGAAGTTCGCCGCCAAGCTGGCGACGGCGCATCTGTGTCGGTCATGGGGTCGGTCGGCAGCCAAGGCTTGCAGCCGATTGAGCGTCCGAACCGCCGTCTGTCCTCGATGCTGGCCCGCGCTGGCGGCATCACCATTGAACCCGAAATCGCCCAGATCACTGTGGTCCGCGGCGGCCAGCAGGGTCAGGTCTGGTTCCAAGACATCTTTGACGACCAGCGTCTGGATATCGCCCTGCGCAACGGCGACACCATTCTGGTCGAGCAGGACACCCGTACTTTCACCGCCCTTGGCGCGACCGGTCAGCAGACCCGTGTGCCCTTCGAAAGCCAGACCATCTCGGCGATCGAGGCGATTGCTCAGGTTGGCGGCTTGCAAACCGGCTCGGCTGATCCGACCGGCGTGTTTGTGTTCCGGAACGAGCCCGCAGAGATTGCCAACGCCGTCCTTGGCCGTGGCGATCTGGTGGGCGACCAGCGTATGGTCTACGTCCTGAACCTGACCGAACCCACTGGCATGTTCGAAGCGCGTGATTTCGCGATCCGCGATCAGGACACCCTCTACGTCACCGAAGCGCCCTTCGTGCGCTGGAACAAGACCATTAGCGCCCTGCTTGGCGGCCTGAACTCGGCCAACTCGATCGCAGGGGCGGCTAGTGGCCTTGGCGGCTAAGGTTGACGCTGGATAACACCCCGTTTCACACCGCCGGAGACATGCGTCCCCGGCGGTGTTTTGCATCTAGCATCACGCTTTTGCGCGATACGAGGCTGCGTCGCATTCTTGCATTGGCTGGCTACAAACCGCGTATTGGCCTTGCAGGAAAGGACGATAGCGTTCTGATCTGGGGCGACGCGAACACCGCCACCCGTGGGCACAAGATGGCCGCCCGCAAGGGTGCGCAGAAGATCTACCTTGAGGACGCCTTCCTGCGCTCGGTCCATACGGGGCGACAGGGCGATGCGCCGCTGGGGCTGCTGATTGACCGGCAGGGGCTGCACTTTGATGGCAACCAACCCAGCGATCTGGAAGACCTGCTGAACCGCACGGCGCTGGATGACACCGCATTGCTGGACCGCGCCCGAGATTGCATCGCGCGCATCCGCGCCCTGCATCTATCCAAGTACAACGCCTTTGATCCGCAAACCCCGCCGCCCGCGCCGGGTTATGTGCTGGTGATCGACCAGACCCAAGGAGACGCTTCGGTCCGTGCCTCGAACGGAGACATCCAGACCTTCCGCGAGATGTTGATTGATGCGCAGGCGGACAATCCCGGCCAGCGGGTTCTGATCCGCACCCACCCCGAAACGGCTGCGGGCCTGCGCAAAGGGCATTACAGCGATGCCGACCTGTCCGAGCGCGTGTCGTTTTGTGATGCAGCCATCAGCCCATGGCACCTGTTGGAAGGTGCTACGGCAGTCTACACCCTGTCCTCTCAGCTAGGGTTCGAGGCGATCCTTGCCGGTCACAAACCCCATGTCTACGGCCAGCCCTTTTACGCAGGCTGGGGCCTGACACAGGATCGCGCCGCCCCTTCCCGCCGCAGACGAACCCTGACACGGGCGCAGCTGTTTGCGGGCGCGATGATCCTCTATCCGGTGTGGTACGATCCTTACCGCGATCGCCTGTGCCAGATCGAGACTGTCATCGACGCCCTGCACGCCCAAGCCCGCGCATGGCGCGAGGATCACGCAGGTTGGGTGGCCACCGGCGTGCGCCTCTGGAAACGGGGCACCTTCGCACGGTTCTTCACCCGAAACATCCGCTTTCAGAACGATCCCGGCGCGGCGCTTGAGTTGGCGAACACCCGTAAGTCGCGCTGGATGGTCTGGGCCGGAAAAGCGCAGGATGATTGGGACTGCGTGCGGGTCGAAGATGGCTTTTTACGGTCAAAAGGTTTGGGGGCGGAACTGGTGCCGCCTCTGTCGCTGGTTTGCGACCGGCAGGGCATCTACTACGATCCTACCCGTCCCAGCGATCTTGAGACCCTGCTAAACAAGGCCGCGCCCTTGCGCCGCGACCAGTTGGAGCGGGCCGAATTCCTGATCGCGCGTCTGCGCAACGATCGCCTGAGCAAGTACAACTTGGGCGGCGCGGTGCCTGACTTGCCCCCCGGTTTGCGCCTCTTGGTGCCTGGTCAGGTGGAAGACGATGCCTCGATCCGCAAGGGCGCCGGGGCCGAGACCACCAACCTTGCCCTTCTGCAGCGCGTGCGGGCCGAGAACCCTGACGCGACGCTACTGTATAAGCCCCACCCCGATGTAGAGGCGGGCCTGCGTGCCGGTGCCATCCCGCCCGAGGCGCTAGAGGGGCTGGTGGATATGGTGCTGCCCAACACCGACCCGATTGCCATTCTGGATCAGGTGGATGGGGTGTGGACGATGACCTCGACCCTCGGGTTTGAGGCATTGCTGCGCGGCGTTCCCGTAACAACCTTGGGCGCGCCCTTCTATGCCGGTTGGGGACTGACCCATGATCTGGGGCCAGTGCCAGACCGCCGTACAGCGCGGCTAGAGTTGGAGACACTAGTTCACGGCGCATTGATCGCCTATCCGCGCTATGTGGACCCCGTGACCGGCCTGCCCTGCCCTGTTGAGGTTGCTGTAGACCGTCTTAGCCAAGGGGACCTGCCAAGCGGTGATCCCGCCCTACGACTGCTGTCAAAACTGCAAGGATTGCTGGCCAGTTACGCCTATCTCTGGCGATAAAGATCAGGTGCGTCGACGCCAGCGGTGCAAGAGGTCCGGCCCGATGCGTCGATGCTCGACCAGATCAAAGCGCGGCCCTTCTCTTAACGCGCTCAGCCCCAGCGGACCCAATGACGGCTGCCCTTCCGAGCCAATGGCAAGACCCGCCGTATAGCCCACCAGATCATCCACCAGATCCGCCGCCAATAGGGACGCAGCCAGACTACCGCCGCCTTCGCAGAAGACCCGCGTCAGCCCCTTGGCCCCAAGCGCCTGCATCACGCCCGAAACGCTGATCCCGCCATCCTCAAGCGGGCATTCGATCAGTTCGGCCCCTTGGGCCTGCCAGGCCTCGGCCACCTCTTCGCTGACATCAGGGCCATGGCACAACCACACGGGAACGTCTTTTGCGGTGTTCCAGAGGTTGCCCCCAAGCGGCATGCTTAGACGGCGCGAGACGACAACGCGCACCGGCTGGCGCACTACGCCAAAGCCCCTGACGGTCAATGAAGGATCATCGGCGCGAGCGGTCCCGCCGCCCACCATCACCGCGTCATGGGAATGGCGCAGACCGTGAACATGGTGCCGCGCAGCAGGGCCGGTGATCCACTGGCTTTCACCGCTGGCAGTCGCGATTTTACCGTCAAAACTGCTGGCAAGTTTCAGGGTCAGCATCGGACGACCTTCAGCCAGACGCAGGAAAAAACCCTTGAGATCCTGAAGCGCCTCGGCCTCACATACGCCGGTCAGCACCTCGATCCCCGCATCGCGCAGTCGGGCGATGCCCTGCCCCGCCACACGCGGATCAGTGTCTGTGGCTGCAATAACCACACGGGCCACGCCCGCAGAGATTAACGCATCCGCACAGGGAGGTGTTTTGCCGAAATGGGCGCAAGGCTCCAACGTGACATAGGCCGTTGCCCCAGCCGCCGCAGGGCCGGCCTGCGCCAAAGCCGTAGGTTCCGCATGGGGGCGTCCGCCGGGCTGGGTCCAGCCGCGACCGACGATCACATCCCCTTGGGTCAACACACAACCGACCGCCGGATTGGGCCAGCAACTGCCCATTCCGCGACGGCCCAAAGACAGGGCCAGCCGCATAAAGCGTTCGTCTGTTTCCTTGCGGGTCACTTAGCCCTGTTCGACGTCGGGGCGCAGTTCGCTGACAAACTTGTCAAAGTCGTCTGCGGCCTGGAAGTTCTTGTAAACGCTGGCAAAACGCACGTAGGCGACCGTATCGATACGGGCCAGCGCCTCCATCACGATTTCACCGATGGTCTTGGAGGGAATGTCGGTCTCGCCCATGCTTTCCAGACGGCGCACGATGCCGGAAATCATCTGGTCCAGACGCTCGGGCTCGATGGGGCGTTTCTGGGCTGCGATGCGGATCGAGCGTTCCAGCTTGTCGCGGTCGAAATCCTCACGGCGACCGCTGGATTTGATCACAACCAGATCACGCAACTGCACCCGTTCATAGGTGGTGAACCGGCCCCCGCAAGACGGGCAGAACCGGCGACGCCGGATCGAGACGTGATCCTCGGCAGGGCGAGAATCCTTAACCTGAGTGTCGATATTTCCGCAGAAAGGACAGCGCATGGAAAGTCATCCCTCACTTAGTTCCACCAGCCGTAGAGGGAGCCCCTACTTATCCACAGACGACTATAGGCACACCGCTACAATTTGGGTAGGGGGTTAATTCCCTCGCTAAATCAGGGATACAGGCTGTGGCTTTTCCGACTCACCCGGACGATAGCAGTTGCGCGGCCACCTGACGGCTGTGGGGGCGATCGCGATGCTCAAAGAGGTAAATCCCCTGCCACGTTCCCAAAACCATCCGCCCCTGAACCACCGGAATAGTTAAGGAAACCGGCAGGATGGCGGCCTTGATATGGGCGGGCATATCGTCGGGACCTTCATAGGTGTGGGTCAGATAGGACATGGAGGGATCGGTGGTCGGCGGCACCAGCCGGCGAAAATAATTCAGCAAGTCCACCTGCACTTCGGGATCGGCATTCTCTTGGATCAACAAACTGGCCGAGGTGTGCCGGATGAACAAGGTCAGCAGCCCGTCACCCTGCACCCAGTCCGCCACATCACGGGTGAACTCATAAAGTCCCTGCCCGTGGGTCGAAATGGTAAAGACTGTGTTCATGGGCCGCTCCTCGGGTCTGGCATTCGCGCCGATGGTATCGCGCAAATTTCGGCGCGTCACGCCTCAACCCTATGATTTCAAACAAAATCCCTATGCCAGCTTACGTATGGCAAACGTATGGCTTTCGGCATGACATCCACAGCGCCCCAAGGCCCGAACAAAAGGCACCAACCGCCGCAGGCGCAAGCCAGCGGCCAGACCTGCAAAGGGCGCCCCAAGGCGCCCTTTTCCGTTTCGTAAACCGCTTGATGCGGAGCGATGACCCCGACGGTCGCGCCTAGCCGGTTGCGCGCATCAGGGCTTCTTCGGCCTCCATATCGGTCTTCATCTTGGCTCTTGCGGCCGGAGAAATCTCGACCGCATCAGAGGCCCGTTCCGCCGGTGTTCTGAACTCCGGCTGCTGGTTCGGATCCGGTGTGCCAGGCATGCCCGGATAGCCTGCAATCACGCTTTTTGTAGACCCAACGTCCATGATGGCTCCTGAAGAAAAGGCCCGCCTTGCGCGGCCAAAAGGGGATGACCCGACGCGGGTCAGAAGTTGTTTTCGGCTGCCGCGGCCAGTTTCGCCCGCGCCGCAGGCGAGAGCGAGATCATATCCGCTGCGCGCTCGGCCGGAGTTTTCCGTGGCGCTTCCATTTGCTGATCGTCTTGTTTGCTGACGGACGGAATTTGACCAGCCATGGCCGAACCTGCAGAACTGATGTCCATCGATGTATCCTCCGAGTTTATTGTTCTAGCGGAAGACATGCGACGGCCTGTTGCAGCAGGCTTTAGAGAGATCGGGGACGCGCACCGTCTTCCTGATAAAGGCTACGACCCCGCAGATGCCCGATTTATGGCGGGGATTTAGTATCTTTCTA
>JAYZYX010000122.1:0-9716 GCA_036139795.1 Pseudomonadota bacterium
GAAGGCTCATAAGAGCTACGCGTTCACTTGCGTGCGCAACCCCTACACCCGCATCTTGTCGTCATTCTTTGACAAGATCTGCGGCATCCAGCGCAATGGCCGCCGCTACCGCGGCAATCTGGTACCGCTTTTGATCCAGAAATACGGCATCGAAGTGGGCGGCGAAGACGGCAAGCAAGAGTTTGACCAGATCCAGTCCTTCCGCCGCTTTCTGCTTTTTGCCCGCGATACCATCCGCTGGCGCCGCCCGATGGAGCCTGACATCCATTGGTCAGCCATGTCCGGCCACGTCAGCACCTTCATCGTGAACGGCGGGCATTACGACAAGATTTTCTGGACCGAGCAGTTCAACGACGGCATGCAGCAGGTGCTGGACGCGATTGAAACGCCGCACAGCGTCGATCTTGCCAACATCCCGCGGTTCAATGAATCCGAAGGTCACGGCCCCAAACGTGCCCATCCGGTCGAGGACTACTTTGACGATCTGTCCATGCATCTGGTCTATGAGATTTTCCACAAGGACTTCGATCTGTTCAAATACGATTTCGAGAACCCGGGGAACAAGATGCCGATCGGCGAGATTGATCTGGACGAGGTTCACGCGAAACTGGGCGAGTAAAATCCTTCGCCGAAGGATTTTAACCTCATGATCTTCTGCGAAGATCACATCCGCTGTTGGTGAAGAAGTTTCGCAGAAAATTCTTGTTTGGCCGCCGCTCTTCGCAGAAGAGCGGCGATTTTGCTTTATTCGCCGTAGGGAACCCAGATGTTCTTGACGCGGGTGGCCTCCCGCAGGAAATCGGCTCCTTCGCCTTCGGTCCCGTTCCAATCGCGCGAGAGGCCGTTGTTGACCCATGTCCGCTTGAGGTTGGTCGATGAGGCGGTCTCGATCTGTGCCGAGATATCACTGCTGCTGAAGGACCAGACCGAGGCGACATCCATATGCTGTGCCATGGGCTTTGCCAGCTCGGTGTGCGATCCGGTCAGAAGGTTCACCACGCCTGAAGGCACGTCCGAGGTTTCCAGCACCTGAATGAAATCGGTGGCCGACAGGGGCATCGCCTCCGAGGCGACCAGAACGCAAGTGTTCCCCATCGCCATCAGCGGGGCCATCACAGAGATCAGACCCAACAGCGGCGTCTCATCGGGGCAGAAAGCACCAACAACGCCAACGGGTTCGTTCATCGCCATCGCGACGCCTTTGATCGGCACCCCATGGACGCGGCCGTCATATTTGTCGGCCCATGCCGCATAGGTGAACAGACGGTCGATGGCCCCTTTGACTTCGGCGGTGCCGCCACCCTTGCCGGTGAAGGCGTCGATCCGCTCGGCAAACTCGAAGGCGCGGGCCGAGAGGTTTTCGGCCATATAGTACAGGATCTGGGCCCGCAGGTGGCCGGTGGATTTGCTCCAGCCTTTTGCGGCGTGGGCGGCCTCGACGGCGTTGCGCAGGTCTTTGCGGTTGGCGAGGCTGACCATGCCCGCCATCGCGCCATCGGCCTGCCAGACAGGGGCTGAATAGCCGCCATCGGGGCGGGCTTGTTTGCCGCCGATATAGAGCTTGGCCGTCCGGTCAATCGGGTCTGCGGGTTTCCCTTCGCCGGTCTTTGCGGTCACGGGTTTCAGGGGCTGGGGATCGCGGTCGGGCTTGGTGTAGGCCGCAAGACCTTCCCATCCACCTTCGCGGCCAAAGCCGCTTTCGCGCACCCCACCGAAACCGGCAGCGGCGTCAAACATGTTGGTGCCGTTGATCCAGACCACACCCGCCTCTAGCTGGGGGGCAAGGTTGAGGGCGCGGTTGATGTTCTCGGTCCAGACGGTCGCGGCCAGTCCATAGCGGGTGTTGTTGGCGATCTGTGCCGCTTCCGAGGGCAAGCGGAATGTGGTGGCCGCCAGAACGGGGCCAAAGATTTCCTCTTGCATCAACGTATCCGCAGGCGAGAGGCCGGTGATCAGTGTCGGCGGGTAATAGCATCCCGATGCGGGCATCGGGATGTCCGCGCGGAAGATGTCTCCGGTCGTGCAACTGTCCACCAGTTTGGTGATGGTTTCGACCTGCACGGGGTCCACGATGGCCCCCACATCAATGCATTTGTCCAAGGGATCGCCCACGCGCAATTGGTTCATGCGGGCTTTCAGGCGGTTGTAGAAATCTTCGGCAATGCCTTCCTGTACCAAAAGGCGGCTGCCTGCGCAGCAGACTTGGCCTTGGTTGAACCAGATCGCATCAACCAAGCCTTCAACGGCGCTGTCCAGATCGGCGTCTTCAAAGACGATGTAGGGGGACTTGCCGCCAAGCTCTAGCGTTAGGGCTTTGCCCGAACCTGCCGTCGCTTCGCGGATGCGGCGGCCAACGGCGGTGCTGCCGGTAAAGGCCACCTTGTCGACCTTGGCGTTCACCACCATTTCGCCCACTGCGCCATCGCCGGTGACGATGTTCATCACCCCTTCGGGCAGTCCGATCTGTGCGCAAATCTCAGCAAAATATAGCGCAGTCAGGCTGGTGTATTCCGCCGGTTTCAGAACCACGGTGTTGCCCATCGCCAGTGCAGGCGCGACCTTCCATGCCAGCATCAGCAGGGGGAAGTTCCACGGGATTACCTGACCGCAGACACCCAGAGGGACGCGGCCTTCAAGCTCTTTCTCCATCAGTTGGGCGTAGCCCGCGTGGTGGTAAAAGTGGCGCTGGACCAGCGGGATATCGATATCGCGGGATTCGCGGATGGGTTTGCCGTTGTCTAGCGTTTCCAGCACAGCAAGCATCCGGCCGTGCTTTTGCAGGGCGCGGGCCAAAGCGTACATGTGGCGGGCGCGGCCTGCGCCGCCCAATGCGGCCCATTTGGGCTGCGCAGTGCGGGCAGCTTTGACGGCGGCGTCCACATCTTTCTGGCTGGCTTGGGTCAGCGTCGCCAATGTCGCGCCAGTGGCAGGGTTGCGGGTTTCAAAGCTGGCTTTGCCGGGCTTGGTGAAAGCGCCATCGATGAAGTGACCGAAGGCGTTGCCACGGCTTTCTAGCCATGCCAGCGCTTCAGCAGCGGATTCGGGGGCGGGGCCATAGCTCATGGTCTCGAAGATCTCTTTGACGGACATGGTTTACCCCATCGGGTGACGGTGGGCGGCGCTGTAGGCACCGGTGATGTGATGATCCAGCTGGCGCTCAATGTCGCCCAACAAGGACGAGGCGCCAAAGCGGAAGAGGTCGGGGCGCAGCCAGCGATCGCCAAGCTCTTCCTTGATCAGAGCCAGATAGTTGATCGCGTCTTTCGCCTTGCTGATGCCGCCTGCGGGTTTGTAGCCCACAACGTGGCCGGTCTTGGCATAATAGTCGCGGATCGCACGCAGCATGACCAAGGTAACGGGAAGCGTGGCGTTCACAGGCTCTTTCCCGGTCGAGGTCTTGATGAAATCCGCACCGGCCATCATGCACACAAGGCTGGCCTTGGCGACGTTGGACAGGGGGCCAAGTTCGCCGGTGGCAAGGATGGCTTTGACGTGCGCGTGGCCGCACGCATCGCGGAAGGCGCGCATCTCATCGTAAAGTGCCTGCCAATTGCCGGTCAGCACATGGCGGCGCGAGATGACGATGTCGATCTCATGGGCGCCGGCTTTGACGGATTCCTCGATCTCGGCGATGCGCAGATGCAAGGGCGAGAGGCCAGCGGGAAAACCGGTCGAGACAGCGGCCACAGGGATCGCGGTTCCCTTCAGCCCCTGAACCGCCGGAGCGATCATGTCGTGGTAAACGCAGACCGCGCCCACGGTCAGGCCGGTCATCCCCAGCGCGTCCAGAATGTCGGCGCGGACGGGTTGGCGGGCTTTGGCGGTCAGGCGGGCCACGCGGCCTGCCGTGTCATCGCCAGACAAAGTGGTCAGATCGATGCAGCTGATCGCGCGGCATAGCCACGCGGCCTGATAGTCCTTTTTCACGCTGCGCCGTCCGGGCAGCGTTGCGCAGCGGCGCTCGATCGCGGGGGTGTTGGCGCGGGCCGCGCCCACCCATTCCATATCCAAGGGAACCCCTGGATTGCGGGCAAAGCTGGCGTCAGCGGCCAAATCATAAGTGGATGTCACAAAGGCACCCTTTTCTGGAAAGTTGACTTTTTGGTCAAAATGCCACGCGCATTCAGCAGGAGCAAGCGTGGCGCTGACCCGTTCCTCACGGGCAGAATGGGGGCAAGGGCGGACAATTTCCAAGAGAAATTACAGATATATCCGCCGTGTGGGCCCCGTCATGGATGATATGTGACGTTGCGTATGGGGTCAGGCCGGCGGGCCAAAGACCTCGGCCAGCACAGCGGCGGCCTCTGGATCAGGCAGTTTGTTTTTCTCTTCCTTGTTCCAGCGGCCCGCTTTCCAACCGGTCGAGATCGCGTGGCAGTGCCAGAACTCGCCCTTCTTTGAAGTGAAAAGCGAGGGCAGCGGCAGCTTTTCCAGCAGGTGTGTGTCCCACTGAAATCCGCCCAAGGGGCCTGATGGCACGATGCACCATTTGGTCGGGCAGCGTTTGCCGTCCGTCGCGCGGTAGGTGTGGGACTGGTGCAGGGCCGGTTCCGACGCATCGGGGGCGGGGTAGCGCCATGTGCCTGGCAAGCGGACGAATTTGCCCATGCTCTGCTGTGCCAGATCGAAGACTGTGGTGCCGGGGGTGTGGATCAACTCGTCAATATCGCAGCTTAGAACGGCGCGGGCCTGTCCCAGCCAGCGCAGGCGCAGGACGTTAAAGAGGGCCGTTTGCAGGTATTTTTCGGTGCGGGCAAAAGGCGCTTTGCCGCGCGGTCCGTATTTCCATGGCACCGATAGCACCAGCACTTGTTTCAGGTCCGTCAGCGATAGCGCATCGCGAATGTCTTGAAGGCCGTAGGTCTCTGACCCGTTGTCCATCAGGATCAGCGCCTCGAGCCCGTGCATGGTCTGGTGGTATCGGGCAAAGTCCACGATCCAGCGCAGATCATTATCCTTGCTCAGGCACAGAGCGGTGTTCAGACCCGCGAACATTTGGGGCGCAGCGGCGTTAACTTCTGAACTGACCGTCGTGCCGAAGGCTGACAGCGAGACCTGCTTAGGCGCGGCGCTGGCTTTTAGTTCAATAATGTCGTGTCGGTAATACTGACGCAGGCGGGCGATTTTCACCGACGTCCCGTCCAGTGCGAACTGCCCCTTTTGCACATGGGCCTTCAGGTTGTTCAGCTTGGGGCAGACCAGATGCACGCGGCCATCCCGCCAGATCGCATCATACCAAAACGTGTCATCGTCAAAGCCCTCGGCGTAGCCCTGAAGCTGGTATTTCGGCTTCAGGCGCGACTCGCGGCGGGGGGCGTTGGCGGGCAGCGACAGGTGGCTCAGGGCGTCTTGGGGCATGGTCTGCCTTGGATTTGGGGTCAGTTTTCTTGGGGTCTGTCTGTCTTTTAGGCGTGCAACTGTCAAATCTCAAAAATGTTAATGCGAATTATTCGCATTTAGTTGACTTAGTTGCGAGCCGTTCTCATATCTAATGTAACGAGCACCGGAGGACCGATGATCAACCGTCGCCAGTTTCTTGGCGCAGCCAGCGCATTTGCCGTAGCGGGAACACCGCTGCGGGCGCAGGCGTCTCTGCAAGTGGTGGCGACGACGGGAATGATCGCGGACACGGCCAAGGTGATTGGCGGTGATCTGGTGCAGGTGGCGGGCCTGATGGGATCAGGCATTGATCCCCATTCCTACCGCCAAACCCGCAGTGACATCGTGGAAATGGTCCGCGCCGACCTGACCCTGTGGCATGGCCTCTATCTGGAAGCCCAGATGGAAGAGTTCTTTGCTGCGTTGGATCGTAAGCGGGCCGTGACTCCCGTGGCCGAGGCCGTGCCAGTGGCGCTGCGTCTGGCCCATGAGGAATATCAGAACCGTTTCGATCCTCATGTCTGGATGGACCCAAGCCTGTGGACCTATGTGGCCCGCGAGATCGGCCGCGCTATGGGCGATCTGGTTCCCGAACATGTGCAGGCCTTGCAGCAGCGGGCTGAGGCTTATGTCACCGAACTGACCGCCCTGCGCGCCTACGCCGATGATGTTCTGTCGACCGTGCCGCAAGAGGCGCGGGTTCTGGTCTCGGCCCATGATGCGTTCCGCTATTTCGGGCGTGCTTTTGGCTATGAGGTGCTGGGGGTTCAGGGCATCTCGACCGAGTCCGAGGCAGGTCTGAACCGGATCGGCCAACTGGTCGATGTGCTTGTACAGCGGCAAGTGGGCGCGGTGTTCATTGAAAGCTCGGTCTCGGAACGGAACGTGCGTGCCTTAATCGAAGGCGCTGCGGCCCGCGGACATGAGGTTCGGATCGGCGGACAGCTGTTTTCCGACGCCATGGGGCCTGCGGGAACCTATGAAGGAACCTATCTGGGCATGATCGATTATAATGTGACGCAGATCGCACGTGCTTTGGGTGGAACTGCGCCGGACCGCGGGTATCGCGGAAAATTGCAACAGGAAGGCTCGAACGCATGAGCATGTTGTCTCTGATTAGTAAAGAAGGGCGCCGTGTGCTGCCTGACACCAGTGATGATGCACTGACCGTGCGCGGGCTGACGGTGTCTTACGGAGGCAAGCCGGTGGTGTTCTCGGTGGATATGTCTGTGCCGAAAGGGGCGATGATGGCGATCATCGGTCCGAACGGCGCGGGCAAGTCCACCACCTTGAAGGCCATCCTTGGCGTGATCCGCCCCCTGTCGGGGCAGGTGGCCCTGTTCGGTAAACCCTTGAATGAGGTGCGTCGCAAGGTGGCCTATGTGCCCCAGCGCGCCAGCGTTGATTGGGATTTCCCGACCCGCGTTATCGATGTGGTGCTGATGGGGATGTACCGTCAGGTGGGGCTTTTGGGGCGGACAACCGCCCGCCACCGCGCCGCTGCCGAAGACTGTCTGCGCCGCGTTGGGATGGAGGCTTTTGCCGACCGCCAGATCGGCCAGCTCTCCGGTGGCCAACAGCAACGGGTGTTTCTGGCCCGCGCCTTGGCGCAGGATGCAGACCTATATCTGCTGGACGAACCTTTCGCGGGCGTTGATGCGGCGACCGAGCGGGCGATCATCACCGTTCTCAAAGACCTTCAGGCGCGGGGCAAGACGGTGATTGCCGTGCACCATGACCTGAGCACGGTGTCCGAGTATTTCGACCGCGTCTTTATCATCAACACCCATCGCGTTGCCGAAGGCCCCCTCGCGCAGGCCTTTACCGAAGAGAACCTGCAAACTGCCTATGGCGGGCGTCTGGGAACCAGCCATCTGGGCGCGGTCGCGGGCGGAGTCTAAGGCATGTTTTGGCAGGCACTGGGGCTTGGCCTTGGCTATAACGCAACGCTTGTCACTATTGGCGCGGCCTTGCTTGGCGGGGCTGCGGGCGGTTGCGGCACCTTTCTGACCCTGCGCAAACGGGCGTTGGTCAGTGATGCGATCAGCCATGCCACATTGCCCGGTGTTGCGCTGGCCTTTATCGCCGCCTCTCTTCTGGGTTTTGACGGGCGCAGCTTGCCGGTGCTGCTAGCGGGCTCGGCCCTGTCGGCGCTGGCGGGGCTATTGTGTGTGCAATGGCTGACCAACCGCACGCGCTTGTCTGAAGACGCCGCCATCGGTGCAGTCCTTTCGGTTTTCTTCGGCGCGGGTGTTGTCCTGCTGACCGTCATCCAGTCCATGTCCGCCACGGGGCAAGCGGGGCTAGAGGGCTTTCTGCTTGGCGCCACCGCAGGGATGCTTCAGTCCGAGGCCCTTTTGATCGCCATCGGCGGCGGTCTGGCGCTGTTGGCGCTGTTGATCTTGCGGCGCCCCCTGACGCTGGTGGCCTTTGATGAGGAATTCGCAACCTCTCTGGGGATCAACGTACGTCATATGGATCTGGCGGCGATGGCGCTGGTCATGGCTGTGACGGTAATTGGCCTGAAGGTCGTGGGTCTGATCCTGATTGTCGCCTTGCTGATCATCCCGCCGGTCACCGCCCGTTTCTGGTCCGAGCAAAGCCACCGCGTGGTGCTGTTGGCCTCGGTTTTCGGCGCGGTGTCGGGATATCTGGGCGCGGCCCTGTCCGCCGCCTATCCCGGTTTGCCCACAGGCGCGCTGATTGTGCTGGTCGCTGCGGGACTGTTTGTGATTTCGATCCTGCTGTCGCCCCGTCGGGGCGTGCTGGCGGCGATGCTGTCCCATATGAAATTCCGCGATGCGGTGCATTTGCGGCAGGGTATTCTGGCATTGGCCAATGGCCAGCCGGTGTTCGAGCCCCTGACCCTGCGCATCCTCAAGCGTAACAACCTGATCCGTCCTGACGGCGTGCTGACCGACGAAGGCCGCGCCGCTGCCGCCCGCGCCGTGCTGGACGAGGCACGCTGGCAGCACATCCGTCACCGCTCGGAATATGAGGTGGCGCTGACGCAATATGACGGCCTCGGTCCGATCGAGCGGGTGCTGACCCAAGACCAACTGGCAGAGATCGACCGCCAGATCGGCGGCCCGCGCGAGGCCACCCTATGATTGGCTCTGAATTCGTCCCACTGTCGCTGCCGCCTATGGTGATCGGCACGTTGGCCGCCGTGGCCTGTGCCTTGCCGGGGAATTTCCTGCTGCTGCGCCGTCAGGCGTTGGTTGGGGATGCCATCAGCCATGTGGTCCTGCCGGGGATCGTCTTGGCCTTTGTCCTGACGGGCAACATCGGCGCATGGGCCATGATGCTGGGGGCCGGTATCGCCGCCCTGATCGCCGTCGCCTTGATCGAGCTGATCAAGCGGATCGGTGGCATTGAACCCGGCGCGGCAATGGGCGTCGTCTTTACCTCTATGTTCGCGGGTGGCGTGCTGCTGCTTGAACGCTCGGACACCTCTGGCGTCCATCTTGATGTCGAACACGCGATGATGGGCAACCTTGAATCCCTCATCTGGCTGGACGCGACAGGCTGGGGATCCTTGTTTGACCCCGAGGCTTTGGCCTATCTGCCCCCCGAACTGGGGCGCTTGGCTGTGACCTTGGCGGTTGTTGTTGCCTTCATCGGCCTCTTTTGGCGTCCCCTGCGGATCGCGACCTTCGACCCCGGCTATGCGCAGGTGCTTGGTGTACGGACCGGATGGTTAGGGCTTGGCTTGGTGGTTGTGGCAGCGATGGCAGCTGTGGCGGCCTTTGATGCGGTCGGCTCGATCATCGTGATTGCGATGTTCATCTGCCCGCCAGCAGCGGCTCGTATGATGACCAACCGCCTTGAGCTTCAGGTGCTGTGGTCTGTCATCTTCGCCGTGCTGTCGGCCAACATTGGATATGTGCTGGCAGGCTATGGTCCGCTCTGGCTTGGCGCACGGGATTCCGTGAGCGCCGCAGGCATGGTGGCGACGGTCTCGGGGCTGATCCTGTTCGCGGCCGCATTGTGGGGCCCGTGCCGTCATCGCGCCGGTGCCGAGGCTGCGGCCTAGTCCGGCGACGCGCCACTGCGATTTCCTGTTAGCGCCCTAGCTGAAAAGGGGCGTTTTGTGTGGCGCAGCGCAGCATTTTAAGGGTCGGATTGGTCTGGCCTCCCTGAAATTGAGGATTTTCAATTAAAAATCAGATATTTACGATTTTTCTGCGGGTGCGGTGCATTTTCTTTGATTTTCCGCTTGCGACTCTTCTCCCCTATCCGTAGAAGACCCCTCACCGGCGGCGCTGAGGCGCGGTTGGGACGGGCGGGACGGTCGCAAGGCGGTTCGGTTCGGTAGGAATTCAGGAGATGTTAGC
>JAYZYX010000123.1:0-11851 GCA_036139795.1 Pseudomonadota bacterium
CCGGCGCCCCGGCCCCGCGCCGCCCCGCCGGGGCGGCGTTTTGAGTATTTGGGCAATAAAGAAGGTTTGATCTGCGCTATCGGTCCTTGGCCTTTTCCCATTCCCAAGCAATGATCCGCAGCAAGGATAGACCGTCGCGAGGGGAGAGAGCGTATGGGTTGGTTGCGAGATGAAACAGGCTTGGAGAAATGTACGGCGAACCATGTTCCGCTGACACCTTTGTCCTTTCTGCGGCGGGCGGCAGAAGTGTTTCCGGGCCATCTGGCTGTGGTCTATGGCAGCCACCGCAAGACCTATGCCCAGTATTATGAACGGGTCAGCCGTCTGGCCTCGGGGCTGGTGGGGCTGGGTGTAAAATCCGGTGACGTTGTCGCAACCCTGTTGCCGAACCTGCCCGCACAGGCCGAGGCCCATTTCGGGGTGCCTGCCTGTGGCGCGGTATTGAACACGATCAATACCCGTCTGGACCCAGACACGGTCGCCTATATCTTTGATCATGGCGAGGCGAAGGTTCTGCTATGTGACCCGCAGTTCCTGCCCCTAGCCGCCAGCGCCATTGAGCGGATGGAAGGCGAGCCGCCCATCATCATCGAAGTAGCCGATGATCAGGCCGGTGTTCATGGGCATGGACATTACACCGAATATGAGGCGCTGCTGGCCGATGGCGATCCGGACTTTGTCTGGGTCATGCCCGAGGACGAGTGGGAGAGCATCTCGCTGAATTATACCAGCGGGACGACGGGGCGGCCCAAGGGTGTGGTCTATCACCATCGCGGCGCCCATCTGAATGCGATGTCGCAGGTGGTCAGCTGGCGCATGGTGTTGCACCCTGTCTATCTGACAATCGTGCCATTGTTCCACTGCAACGGCTGGTGCCACACATGGATGATGCCGCTGTTGGGGGGCACCTTGGTTTGTTGCCGCGACATCACGGCCCCTGCGATCTACAACGCCATTGCAGATGAAGGCGTGACCCATTTTGGCGGCGCACCGATCGTGTTGAACATGCTGGTCAACGCCAAGGACAGCGAACGCCGCGATTTCGACCATGTGGTCGAGGTGTTTACCGCAGGTGCTCCGCCCGCACCTGCCACGCTGGCCGCCATCGAGCCGATGGGGTTCAACATCACGCAAGTTTACGGTCTAACCGAGGTTTACGGCCCCGCCACCGAATGCACCTGGCGCAGTGAATGGGAGCCGCTGGAAGGCAAAGCGCGCGCGGCCATCAAGGCCCGCCAAGGCGTGGCGATGCCCTGCATCGAAGAGGCCATCGCCATGGACGACGACATGATCCCCATTGCCCGCGATGGCCAGACCAAGGGCGAGATCATGTTCCGCGGCAATGGCGTCATGAAAGGCTACCTGAAAAACCCCCGCGCCACGAAAGAGGCCTTTGCGGGCGGCTATTTCCATTCCGGCGACATCGCCGTCCAGCATCCTGACAGCTACCTACAGATCGCGGATCGGGCCAAGGACATCATCATCTCGGGCGGCGAGAACATCAGCTCGGTCGAGGTCGAAGGCGTCATGATGGGCCATCCGGCGGTACTTTTGGTGGCAGTGGTCGCCAAACCCGATGAAAAGTGGGGCGAGGTGCCCTGTGCCTTCGTCGAACTGAAGGACGGCTCAGAGGTGACCGAGGCCGAGTTGATTGCCTTTACCCGCGAACATCTGGCCGGTTTCAAATGTCCCAAGGCGGTGGTGTTTGGGGAACTGCCGAAAACCTCGACCGGAAAAATCCAGAAATTCGAACTGCGCAAAGGGCTTCGGGATGGGTAAGGCAGGCCTGCATGGACGCGCCCCGTTAGCCGTGCTATCGCCTTGAGAGAAGAATAAACGGGCAGACATGACAGCACTCAAGGGCTACCAGCGGTTGGAATCCACTGGCATCTGGCGGGAAGGGCCGGATGCCCAAAGGCGCGATGTTGTTGTCTCGCTGGGGGATGCGACGCTGGTGATCATGGATACCAGCGGTCGGGCGCTTGCCCATTGGGCCATCCCTGCGGTGGCCCGCCTGAACCCCGGCCAAACGCCTCCGATCTACCATCCCGATGGCGATCCATCGGAACGGCTGGAACTGCCCGAAGACGAAGTGGACATGATCGCCGCCATCGAAAAGCTGCGCAAAGCGATCCACAAGGACCGGCCCCGCTCGGGGCGGGTGCGCTGGTTGATCACCAGCACGATTGCCGCAACGGCGCTGGGGCTGGCCGTGTTCTGGCTGCCCGAAGCCCTGCGCGATCACGCGGTCACGGTCGCGCCCCGCGTCAAACGGGCCGAGATTGGCGAGGCATTGCTAAGCCGGATCACCCGCGTGACCGGACCCCGCTGCAAGGACACTTTGGGCAGTGCGGCACTGGTGCGCCTCAAGACCCGCCTGTTCCCCGACCGCCCCAACCTACGGCTGGTCGTCGTACCCGGCGGCGCGCGCGAGGCAGCCTATTTGCCCGGTGGCACCATTGTTCTGAACAAGATCCTGCTGGAAGACTACGAAGACCCCGCCGTTGTCGCGGGATACGCTTTGGTTGAGGCACAGCGCGCCCGCAGCGATGACCCGTTGGGGGACTTGCTGCACCACACCAGCCTGATTTCAGTTGTGCGGTTTCTGACCTCGGGCGATCTGCCTGCCAGTGCGCTGGACAGCTATGCGGAATGGGTGATGACCCAAAGCCCGCCGCCCCTGCCCCTATCCACCATTCTGAACGGGTTTGAGGCCGCAGGCGTGCCAGCCGCGCCCTATGCCTATGCATTGGACACCACGGGCGAAAGCGTTCTGGGATTGATCGAGGCTGACCCCTATGCGGGGAAGGTTCCGCCGCCACTGATTTCGGACGGGGACTGGATCAGCCTTCAGAATATCTGCGAAGGCTGACCCTGAGGTCTTTGATTAGCGGACGAATGCGTCCATGAAGCCCGCTGCACGGGCGGCAGCCAGCGTCTGCTGCACATTGCCACCGGCGGGGGCACCAACGATCACCACCTGCATGCCTTTCTTGGTCGCAATGATCCGCACGGGATAATTGGCCTGAGCAAAGCTTTGCGCGGCGCGTTGCGCGTTAGTGGGCACGCCAAAGGTGCCGACCTGCACATAGTTGCCTGCGATCTGCTGCGCCTTAACGGGCGTTCCCGCGACCGAGGCCACCTGCACAGAAGGCGTCAACGCCGGATCAACCAACTGACGCGGAGTTTCGCGGGTCCAAACCTGATCGGTCTGCGCATCCCCCGTTTCGGTCCGCGGACCCCGCTGCGGGTTCAGACGCCCGTCTTTCCAGACCTTCACATAGCCCTCAGGGGCCTCATAGACGATGGTCCCGTCGGCCTTCTTGTAGCCAATCACCGAAGTCGCCGAGAGGTCCTGCGGACCGCAGCGCACATCACCTTGGTTAATATAGCCGTTGCTGCTCTGCGAGGCGTTCGGGCACACGATCACGCCGGTGCGCGGTGCGGGCTCGACCGTTTTGGGGGCGACGACAGTTTGTGTTGCCACAACCATAGGGGCCGCCACAGTCTGCACCTTCTTGGGCTTGGGCGCGGGAGCTGCCTTGCGGACAGGCGCAGACGCAATGGTCTTGATCGGCGCTTTGGTGGTGGTGCGGCCCGTCGTTTTAGGCGCAACCGCAGCCACTTTGGGCGCGGCCGGCTCGGGCGCTTTGACCGGAGCCGGCGCAGGTGTCGGCGCGGGTGCCGCTTTGGCGGTCACAGGGGCGCCAAAGGTCGGGGTCATACCGCACACGGGTTCGCGCGCGCGGGTCATGCGCGGGATCCATGTGGTCATGTCCCCCACGCCTGCCCGGATGTAAGCACAACCGGCGCTATCTACGTATTGCCGCCCCTTAAAACTTTCCGGCGGATAATTCGCCGGAACCTGCGCAAACGCAGCAGTAGAGGCCAAAAGACACGCGGTGGCAGCCGCAATTAGTCTTTTCATTCGTCAACCCTCGAACAATTCGCGCCTAGAATGCACAATCGTTAGGGTTAAGGCAACTAGCTACCACATCACTTTGTGCCGAACATACGGTCTCCGGCATCGCCTAGACCGGGAACGATGTAACCTTTCTCGTTCAGGTGGCTATCAAGTGACGCGGTGTAGATCGGCACGTCAGGATGTGCGGCGTGCAGGGTCTTTACCCCTTCGGGCGCGGCCAGCAGGCACATAAAGCACAGGTTCGTCGCCCCCGCCTTTTTCAGCAGGTCCAACGACGCCACAGCCGAGTTACCCGTGGCCAGCATCGGGTCAACCGCGATCACCAGCCGCTCACCCAGTGCATCCGGCACTTTGAAGTAATATTGCACCGGCTCCAGTGTTTCTTCGTCCCGATAAAGGCCTACAAAGCCCACGCGCGCCGAAGGCACCAGTTCCAGCACCCCGTCCAACAGACCGTTGCCCGCCCGCAGGATCGAAATCAGCGCCAGCTTTTTACCGTCCAGCACAGGCGCCTGCATCTGGCACATCGGGGTGTCGATCGTCTCTTCGGTCAACTCCAGATTGCGAGTTACCTCATAGGCCAGCAGCTGGCTGATCTCACGCAGAAGGCGGCGGAATTCGCCAGTGGAAGTACCACTTTTGCGCATCAATGTTAATTTATGTTGGACGAGCGGGTGGTTGACGATGGTCAAATTCTGATCAGACGCAAGGGTCATTCGGCGGCCTCCAGACGGTCAAAAATGCGTTTACGGGTGGCGGCGTCGCAGAACGCGGCCTCGGCAGCATCGCGGTTGATTTGTGCAAAGTGCCAGTCCTCCCACCCGAAGGTGCGCGAGAGGTTTTCGTACTCTTGCCGCATCGTGGTATGGAAGAAAGGCGGATCATCAGTCGAAACCGTAACTTTCACACCATAGCCCCGCAAACGCTCAATCGGATGGCTCTTGAGGTCAGGATAGACACCCAGTGCCACGTTGGATCCTGGGCAGACCTCTAGCACCACACCTTTTTCGGCCAGTTGTTCCACCAGCCGCATGTCTTCAATGCAGCGCACCCCGTGGCCGATACGGCTGACACCCAGATCATCAATGGCTTCGCGCACCTCTTGCGGGCCGCGCCATTCGCCAGCATGGGTGGTCAGGCCCAAGCCTGCCTCTCGGGCGCAGTCATAGGACCATGCAAAATCGCGCTGGTTGCCTTGGTTTTCATCTCCGCCCATCCCGAAGCCGGTGATGAAGTGGCCAGCGGTTTCTGCCGCGCACAGGGCGCTTGCTTTGGCACGCTCTGGCCCGAAATGGCGGATGCAGGTGACGATGCCGCGCATGATGATACCGAATTTCTTTTCGGCCTCGGCAGCGCCTTCTTCCATGGCGTGCAGATATTCCTGCCACGCGGCTACATCGCCACCACCGCAGAATTCAGGGCTCAGAAAGCTCTCGGCGTAGACCACACCGTTCGCGGCGCAGTTCTCCAGCACCGAGAGGGTCAGACGGCGAAAATCATCGGGGCTTTTCAGAACCTCGGTCGCGGCCTCATAGACCTGAAGAAATTCAAGAAAGTCCTTATAGCGGTAGGCCCCTTTGGGATCAAAAATCCCGCTGATATCGACCTTCTTCTCGAAGGCCAGTTGGCGGATCAGGTCAGGTTGTGCAGCCCCTTCGATGTGCAGGTGCAGCTCGACCTTCGGGGTGTCACGCACATCGGCGTCGTTCATAGAAAGCTCCTTCCCGGCCCGCTGGCCGGTATTCCAAGATGGGCCGCAACACTGGCGGCGATGTCCACAAAACCCACATTGCCGATGGCGCGGGCACCAACGCCCGCAGCCAGTACCGGCACCCGTTCGCGGGTGTGATCGGTGCCCGACCATGTGGGGTCATTGCCATGATCTGCCGTCACCAACAGCAGATCGCCGTCCCGCAGGCGCGGCAGGATCGCACCCAATCGCCCGTCGAACCATTCCAAAGCACGGGCATAGCCAGACACATCGCGGCGATGGCCGTAAAGGCTATCAAACTCGACAAAGTTGGCAAAGGTCAGGCTACCTTCGGGCGCCTCATCAATCAGCCGGTCCAGATGGTCCATCAGTTGCGCGTCACTGCCCTTGTGTAGCTGCGTGATCCCCTGCATCGAGAAGATGTCACCGATCTTACCAACGGCAATCACCTCGCGTCCCGCGCCTGAGGCCCAATCGCACAGGGTCGGGCTGGGGGGCGCAATGGCAAAGTCGCGGCGGTTGGTGGTGCGGGTGTACCCCTGCACCGCATCGCCCACAAAGGGGCGGGCGATCACGCGGCCAACCTTCATCGCATGCAGGCGCGGCGCAATCGCGCGGCACAGGTCCAGCAGACGCGCTAGCCCGAAATGCCGTTCGTGCGCGGCAATCTGGAACACGCTATCGGCCGAAGTATAGCAGATCGGCCAACCGCTTTCGATGTGCTGCTGCGCCAATTCGTTGATGATGGCCGTGCCGCTGGCATGGCAGTTCCCCAGCGTGCCCCCTGCCCCGCAGCTTTCGGCCACGAAATCCATCAGGTCTTGCGGGAACGCAGGCAGCGCATCGGGAAAATAGGTCCAGTCCCACGGCACTGGCACGCCTGCCAGTTCCCAATGACCACTAGGCGTGTCCTTGCCGGGGCTGACCTCTGTCGCAGCGCCCCACAGCCCTTGCGGAGTCGCATCAAGGCTTGGGGCCGCGTCGCCGCTGGCCAAACCGATGGCCGCGCCAAGCCCCAGTGCATCCAGACGAGGCAGATGCAGCGGGCCACTGCGGCCCTCTTCCGCACGCCCCTCAACGCAGGCCTGCGCGATATGGGCCAGCGTGTTCGCCCCTGTGTCGGGCAAGTCCCCGTTATAGAACCGGTCCGCATCGGGTGCGCCGCCGATTCCGACGCTATCGATCACCACAAGAAAGGCGCGTGTCATGGCCCGACCCTTTCCACGATCAGCGGCCACCCCTCTGGCGCATGATCATCAAGGTTGATCGCCGCCCGCACGGCAGCCTCTGCCTTGTCGGCGTCCGCCTCACTGCGTGCATGGACCCGCGCCAGAACGCTGCCGCGCTGCACCTCATGCCCCAGCCGCACCATGTCCGACAGGCCAACCGCAGGGTTGACCTTGTCAGTCTCCACCAGACGCCCGCCACCAAGGCCGACCACCGCCATGCCCAAAGCGCGCCCGTCGAGTGCCGCCACATATCCGGGGCGTTCTGCGTAGATTTCACGAATAACAGGCGCTTCTGGCATCAATGCCGCCCATTCGGCGCTGAAGTCCTTGGGCCCGCCTTGGGCCACAACCATCCGGTCAAACCGCTCAGCTGCCGCGCCGCTGTTGATCGCCATCGCGATCTTGTCGCGACCTTCGGCAACAGTCGCGGCCAGACCGCTTAGTACCAGAACCTCGGCCCCTAAGGCGCAGGTCAGTTCAAACAGCGGACCACGGGCCGCGCCGGTCAGCTCCAGCATTACCTCGGCCACCTCAAGGGCGTTACCCAAGGACCGCACCAGCGGCTGGTTCATATCGGTTATCAAGGCAGAGGTCCGGCAACCCGCCGCATTCGCCGTACCAACCAAGGACTGCGCCAAGGCCCGCGCGTCATCAATGGTCTGCATAAAGGCACCGCTGCCCCACTTCACATCCAGCACCAAACTGTGCAGCCCTGCCGCCAGCTTTTTCGACAGGATTGAGGCGGTGATCAGGTCAATGCTATCCACCGTCCCGCTGATGTCGCGGATCGCATAAAGGCGCTTGTCCGCTGGGGCGATCTGACCCGAGGCACTGACAATCGCGCAGCCCACATCCGCCACGATCCGGCGCAACTGCGCCTCAGAGGCATCGACGTTGAAACCGGGGATGGCCTCAAGCTTGTCCAGCGTACCACCCGTATGCCCTAGCCCGCGCCCCGAGATCATCGGCACATAGGCCCCGCAGGCCGCCAAGGCGGGCGCCAGCACAAGGCTGACGCAATCGCCTAGCCCGCCGGTTGAATGTTTGTCCAGCACTGGCCCCGGCATATCCCACGCCAGCACATCGCCGCTGTCGCGCATCGCCTCGGTCAAGGCTACGCGGCCCGCGTCGCCCAAGCCGCCCAAACAGACACCCATCGCAAAGGCACCGGCCTGCGCATCGGTCACCGCGCCACTTGCCAGCCCTTGCGCGAACACCCGCAGGTCATCCGTGACAGGCTGACGCCCCGCACGCAAATCGGCAAGAACACGGCGCACCTGCATCATGCGCGATCCATGTGGGACTGGCTGAAGACGCCGGGCAGCAGCTCGCCCACGGTCAGGACCAATTCGACCCCTTCAAGGTTCGCCATAGTGACTTTGACATCAGCTGCCGAGAATTCGGCCAGTTTCTGGCGGCAGCCACCGCAAGGCGTCACCGGCGTCGGGCTGTCAGCGACCACATAAACCTCGGTGATCTGGCGGTTGCCCCCTGCCGCGCACATGGCAGCAATTGCACCCGCCTCGGCACAGGTGCCTTCGGGATAGGCCACGTTCTCCACGTTGCAGCCCAAATGCACGCGGCCCTCGGCGTCACGGATCGCCGCACCGACCTTGAAATTCGAATAGGGAACATGGGCGTTTTCGCGCACATCCAATGCACCTTGTTTCAACGACATGAGGACCTCCGGTGTTTGATCAAACGGTCAAATCTGAATGAACATGTGATAGGATAATTATGCAAGGCCTCACCCGATTTCCGTTGCGCTAATCCTTGCCGGTTGCGGCAGTGCAGCGTAGGTTTTCCGAAGCAGTGGGTTCCAACGGTTCAAAAAATAGTTTAACGCTAAACAAAAATTCCCCGAGGGATACGGATATGTCCGACCAGCAGAACGACACCCAACGTCAAGCCGCTCTATTTTACCACGAACACCCCAAGCCCGGTAAGCTAGAAATCCGCGCCACCAAGCCGATGGCAAACGGTCGCGATCTTAGCCGCGCCTACTCGCCCGGCGTGGCCGAAGCCTGCCTTGAGATCAAGGACGATCCGCAGAACGCCTCGCGCTATACGGCCAAGGGGAACCTTGTGGCGGTGGTCTCAAACGGGACGGCGGTTCTGGGTCTGGGCAACATCGGGGCGCTGGCGTCAAAGCCGGTGATGGAAGGCAAGGCGGTTCTGTTCAAGAAATTCGCCAACATCGACGCCTTCGACATCGAGGTAAACGAAAGCGATCCCGAAAAGCTGGCCGAGATCGTCTGCGCGCTTGAGCCGACCTTCGGCGCGGTGAACCTTGAGGACATCAAAGCCCCCGACTGTTTTATCGTCGAAAAGATCTGCCGCGAGCGGATGAACATCCCCGTGTTCCACGACGACCAGCACGGCACCGCGATCGTGGTGGGCGCTGCGGCCACCAACGCGCTGCATGTGGCGGGCAAATCGTTTGAGGACATCAAGATCGTCTCGACCGGTGGCGGCGCGGCGGGCATCGCCTGCCTGAACATGCTGCTGAAACTGGGCGTCAAGCGTGAGAACGTCTGGCTCTGCGATATCCACGGGCTGGTCTATGAGGGGCGCGAAGTGGACATGAACCCGCAGAAGGCCGCTTTTGCGCAAAAGTCCGATCTGCGCACGCTGGATGACGTGATCGACGGGGCCGACCTGTTCCTTGGCCTGTCCGGCCCGAACGTGCTGAAGCCCGAAATGGTCGCCAAGATGACCAAACAGCCGATCATCTTTGCGCTGGCCAACCCGAACCCTGAAATCCTGCCTGATCTGGCCCGCAGCGTGGCCCCCGATGCGATCATCGCCACGGGCCGCAGCGACTTCCCCAATCAAGTGAACAACGTTCTGTGCTTCCCGTTCATCTTCCGCGGGGCGCTGGATGTAGGCGCGACCGAGATCAACGACGAAATGCAGCTGGCCTGCATCGACGGCATCGCCGCCCTTGCCCGCGCCACCACCAGCGCCGAGGCTGCCGCCGCCTATCAGGGCGAACAGCTGACCTTCGGCACCGATTACCTGATCCCCAAGCCTTTCGATCCGCGCCTTGTGGGTGTCGTCTCCAGCTCGGTCGCGAAAGCGGCGATGGAGACCGGCGTCGCCACCCGCCCGCTGGAAGATCTTGAAGCCTACAAGCAAAAGCTGAACCAGTCGGTCTTCAAATCGGCCATGCTGATGCGGCCTGTGTTCGAAGCCGCCCGCTCGGCCTCGCGCAGCATTGTCTTCGCCGAGGGCGAGGACGAACGCGTCCTGCGTGCCGCGCAGGCCATTCTGGAAGAGACCACCGAAAAGCCCATTCTCATCGGCCGCCCCGAAGTGGTCGAGATGCGCTGCGAACGTCTTGGCCTGAACATCCGTCATGGTCGCGACTTCGATCTGGTGAACCCCGAGAACGACCCGCGCTACCGCGATTACTGGGAAACCTACCACCAGATCATGTGCCGCAACGGGGTCACCCCCGATCTGGCCCGTGCCATCATGCGCACCAATACCACCGCCATCGCGGCCATCATGGTCCAGCGCGGCGAGGCAGACAGCATGATCTGCGGCACCTTTGGCGAATACCGCTGGCACCTGAAATACGTGCAGCAAATCTTGGGCGGCGGCGAATACCACCCCCACGGTGCCCTTTCGATGATGATCCTCGAAGATGGTCCGCTGTTCATCGCCGATACCCACGTCCGCTCAACCCCCTCGCCCGAGGAGATCGCGGAAAGCGTCATCGGCGCAGCCCGCCACGTCAAACGCTTTGGCCTGACCCCGCGTATCGCGCTTTGCGCCCAGTCGCAGTTCGGCTCGACCGAATGTGACACTGGTCGCCGCCTGCGTGCCGCCATCGACATTCTGGATAGCGCGCCCCGCGACTTTATCTATGAAGGCGAGATGAACCTTGATGCGGCGCTGGACCCCGATCTGTGCCACCGCGTCTTCCCGCAGAACCGTCTGCAGGGCGCAGCGAACGTGCTGATCTTTGGCCACGCGGATGCGGCATCAGGCGTGCGCAACATCCTCAAGATGAAAGGCGGCGGTCTGGAAGTGGGCCCGATCCTGATGGGCATGGGCAACCGCGCCCATATCGTGAACCACTCGATCACCTCGCGCGGGCTGTTGAACATGGCCGCTATCGCAGGCACGCCGGTCGCCCACTACGGGTAATGCTACCACGACACAGCTTCAAAGGGCCGGCCACTGCGCTGGCCCTTTTGCGTTCTAGACGCGCTATGGCCGAAAGGTCCTGCTGGCCCCTCAGGTGCAGGTCGCCTAGCCTTTACGCCTCAGGGGTGATTCTCTTTGCACCCTGCACCGGATTTGCATCGCGCTTCCGAAAATTTGCAAATCCACGAATATCTGATGATACGATTGCATAGCGCCGGAGGGTTTGCAAACCCCACCATGCTGCACCTGCGGCATTTTGCAAATTCCGCCAAATGTTGTCGGTAACGTGCTTGCCCAAAGGCCCATCCGTGCCCTAGCACATTGCCAAGGGAATTGGAGGAGGATGCCATGGGCTATCAAGAGGTTTACCAAAGCTGGCAGAACGACCCCGAGGGGTTCTGGATGGCGCAGGCCGAGGCCATTGACTGGGTCGAGAAGCCGACCAAAGCTTTGCACAGCGACAACGCGCCCCTGTACGAATGGTTCGCGGATGCCAAAGTGAACACCTGCTGGAACGCCGTGGACCGCCACGTCGAAGCAGGCCGTGGCGATCAGACCGCCATCATCTACGATAGCCCCGTCACCCACACCAAGCGCGAGATCAGCTATTTCGAGCTGCGCAACCGCGTGGCCAGCCTTGCCGGTGCCCTGCGTGCCAAGGGCGTTGAAAAGGGTGACCGCGTCATCATCTACATGCCGATGATCCCCGAGGCGCTTGAGGCGATGCTGGCCTGCGCCCGTATCGGCGCGGTGCATTCGGTGGTCTTTGGCGGTTTTGCGGCAAACGAACTGGCGGTGCGCATCGACGATGCCACTCCCAAGGCGATCATC
>JAYZYX010000124.1:0-9452 GCA_036139795.1 Pseudomonadota bacterium
AGCAGGATCAAGGCGAACAGGATCGACTTGCCGGGAAACGAGAGCCGCGCA
This sequence comes from Pseudomonadota bacterium, assembly GCA_036139795.1. GTDB lineage: Bacteria > Pseudomonadota > Alphaproteobacteria > Rhodobacterales > Rhodobacteraceae > Donghicola. The sequence continues at coordinate 52 of JAYZYX010000124.1, forward strand.
AAGGCAAAGGCGGCCAGCGTACACAGCACCAGTTGCGCGGCAAGGATCATCGCCACCAGAAGAAAGGTGTTCAGGAAATAGCGGGCAAAAGGGGCCTGCTGCCACGCAGCCGAAAAATTCCCAAGGGTCAGCGGCGCGGTCAGATCAAACCGCGCCTCAAAGGCAGCGGGGTGAAAGGCTGCCCAAATCGCATAGGCCAGCGGCACAAACCACAGCAGCGCCAGCAGCACGCCACCGCTGCGCATCAAAACGCGATCAAGGGGCGTGTCCTGCATCATTTGTAGTGCACCCGCTTGTCGGCCAGAAAGAACTGCCCGATCCCGACGGCCGCAAGGATGGCGATCAGAACCATGGTCAGCGCCGCCGCATAGGCCGTGTCCCAATAGCGAAAGCCGGTCTCGAAAATATAGTAGAGCAGCAGCATCGAGGCATTGTCCGGCCCGCCTTTGGTCATCACGAACACATGGTCCACAAGCCGGAAGGCGTTGATCACCGCATTGACCGAGACAAACAGCGTTGTCGGCATGATCAGCGGCAAGGTCACGCGGCGAAAGAAGGTCCAACGGGAACAACCCTCGATCGCGGCAGCCTCGCGCAGGGTTTCGGGAACGGTCTGCAAGGCGGCAAGGAAAAAGATCATGAAGAACCCCGCCTCTTTCCAGATTGTCACCGCAGCGACGGCATAAAGGGCGGTATCAGGCTGGCCCGCGTAATTGGCCGACGGCAGGCCAAAGAACACCCGGATCTGGTCGATCAGGCCAAACCCCGGCGCGTAAAAGAACAGCCAGATATTCGCCACCGCGATAAGGGGCAGCACCGTGGGCGTGAAAAACGACATCCGCATCAGGCCCACGCCGCGAAAACTACGATGCACCAGCAGCGCCATCACCAAGGCCAGCAGGATCGAGGCCGGAATGGTCACCAGCGCATAAATTCCCGAATTCACCATAGCCTTGAGGAAGACCGGATCGCTGAGCATTTGCTGATAATTGCCAAGACCCGTGAACATCGCCGCGCGTCGCCCCTTGGGCGTGGTGAAGAGGCTATTGATCAGCGTCTGGACAGCAGGCAGGTGGGTGAACGTGATCAGGAACACAAAAGCAGGCAGCAGCAGCGCCCACGCGTAAATCCATTCCCGTTTCACCATTGTATCGCTCCGCCCGAAAGGGAAACGGGGCGCCTGCGAAAGGCACCCCGCGTCTTGAGTTTAGAAATAGGGCTTCAGGATTGCTTCAGCCGTAGCCTGAGCGCCGTCCAGCGCATCGCGCGGGCTAGCCTGACCGGTGATCGCCGATTCCAGAGCCGAGTTCAGCGTCTGCGTGACTTTAGGTCCTTCAAAGGTCGACAGTTCGGGAACTGCATATTCCAGCTGGTCACGGGCAACCAAAGCCTGCGGGAAGTCAGCGGTGTAGGCCTTCATGGTCTCGGTTTCCCAAACGTCGGGACGGGGCGCCACATAACCGGTTGCGATGGTCCACTTGGCCGCCTGTTCCGGCGCGGTGACCCATTTTACGAAATCCGCAGCGCCCTGAAGCTCTGTCTGATCCGAGCCTTTGATCAGATAGAAGTTGCCGCCACCGGTGGGTGCGCCGTTCTGGGTCAGACCGGGCAGGAAGCCAACACCAAAATCAAAGGGCGCATTGGTGCGCACGTTGGTCAGGTTGCCGGTCGTGGTCCAGATCATCGCCGCCTGACCGTCGAAGAAGGCCTTGGGCGTGCCGCCCCAATCCAGAATTCCGGGAGCCATGACTTCGTCCGTGGTCGAGAGGGCAACCAGTGCCTCAAGTGCGCCGACAGCCTCGTCCGAATTGAAGGAAACCTTGGTGCCCGACTGGTCCGCCAGCTTGCCGCCGTTGCCAGCGACAACGCCAGTCCAGAGCCACGAGGGAAAACCCGACGACGGAATGTGTACGCCCCATTGGGTGACGTTACCTGCATCATCTTTGACGGTCAGGGCTTTGCCCATCTCCACCATCTCGGCCCAGTTGGCGGGGCCTTGATCGGGGTTCAGACCTGCGGCGGCAAAAGCCTCTTTGTTCCAGTACAGAACAGGGGTCGAGCGCTGGAAGGGGATGCCCCAGGTTTTGCCCTCGGTCTGGCTGTTCGCCATGAATGCGGGGTAAAAGCCACCGATCCAGTCTTTCTGCTCTTCTTCGGTGACGAAGTCGTCCCATGCCACGATCATGTCTTCGTCGATGAAGGTGAACATGTCGGTCGAGAGCGAGATGATCAGCTGGGGCGCATTGCCACCACGCACGGCAGTAATCGCCTTGGTGGTCGTGTCCGCGTAAGAGCCGGTGTAGATCGCATCGATGTTCACGCCCTCGTTCAAGGACATGTATTCTTCGGTCAGGCTCTGGATGGTGTCCGCTGCCGCGCCGCCGACGGCTACGGGAAAGTAGAACTCCAGATCAAGTGCCGAAGCACCGCTTGCCAAAGCGACAAGTGCGCTGCTGGCGAAAAAGACGTTACGCAGTTTCATGGGTCGTGTCCTTTTGAGCTAGGGACGGGGTGGGAAAATCGTACTGGGGCAAGCGTTTGCCTGTGGTCGCGTCAAAGACGCTGGCCGAGGCGGCAGGCCAACCAAACCGGAATTCTGGTGCCGGCAAAGGGGCGCTGGCGGGGGTGCGCATGACGAAAGCTGTCTGCCCCGCTTGGGCCGAGATCAGTCGGTCCGCACCCAGATATTCAACGCCCGTCAACTGCGCGACCGGCCCCGAGGGACTTAGGTGGATGTCTTCGGGGCGCAGGCCGATCACATGGGGCTGACGCACCTGCGGCACAGACCCACCTGCCAAATCAACCGGATCGAACAGGGCCATCGGCGGCGTCCCTATAAAGCCCGCAGTGAAGGTCGAGGCAGGGCGGGTGTAAATCTGCTCGGGCGTGCCGACCTGATCGACAAGGCCCGCGTTCATGACGATGATCTTGTCAGCCATGGTCATGGCCTCAACCTGATCATGGGTCACGTAGATCACTGTTAATCCCAGCTTTTGCTGCAAAGCCCGCAGTTCGACCCGCATTTCGGCCCGCAGCTTAGCGTCGAGGTTCGAAAGAGGTTCATCCATCAAACAAATCGGGCGCTGGCTGATCACGGCGCGGGCCAAGGCCACACGCTGCTGTTGGCCGCCCGAAAGCTGTGCAGGCTTGCGATCCAGAAGGGCGGACAGCCCCATCATCTGCGCCACATCAGCCAACCGGCGGGACATATCCGCCTTGGCCGTCCGGCGCACAGTCAAACCAAACAGGATGTTCTGCGCCACCGACAGATGCGGGAACAGCGCGTAGGACTGGAAGACCATCGACAGATCCCGCCCACTTGGTGGCAGGTCGGTGACATCCTTCCCCTCAATGCGGATCACTCCGGCGGTCGGTCGGTCCAGCCCCGCGATCAGGCGCAATAACGTAGACTTCCCGCAGCCCGAAGGTCCCAGCAAAACCGAGAACGCGCCCCGCTCGAACGAGACAGATACACCGTCCAGCGCAATGCTGTTTTCGAACGCGCGGCAGACGTTGTCAATCTGGATAAAAGGGTCACTCGTTTGCATGAGGTTTCAGAAATCACCGCAATGCAAAGAGACAGTGACAGGTCGGCGAAACTTTTATGTCGCCCTTAAGGACAGTCCCGGCGCAGCCTTGCCGCCGCGCCTCTGCGCGGGAGTGGAACCAAGAGAAACTCACATCTTGATTGTAAAGTTCGCGCCGCTGTGAAATTATGACGTCATCACGTCATCAATGGTGCTCCGATGCCGAAACAAAAAGATGCCTCTGAAAAAGAGGGGAAGGACAAGAAGAAAAACACCTCACTGCGCCTGGAGGCAAAGACGCTCAAGGCCCTGAAATTGCGGGCCATTGAAGAAGACAGCAGCGTCCAGAAGATCATTGAAACCCTTGTCGAAGACTATTTGAAGAGGTCCTGAGTTTATGTCTCTGACATCTGTGCCGACCTACCTTGTCAGGTCTGATGCGCTTGATACTTTGTCGGGAAAACCTATTGGGAAGCTGCGGGCGCGATTGACGCGCGGCGAGAATGATTTTCCCTTCACCGTGCTGGACACCCACGACGAACATCTGCGCCGTCGTGGGATATGTCTGGTGCAAAGCGGATCCGATCTATTGCTTTGGCCTGCCGCCCATGGCCCGATCACACAGAACGTTGGGAAGGACGCGGTTGGGTTTGTCACGGATTTGCCTGACGGTCCGATCAGGCAGGCACTCGGGGTTGTGCCGGAACTGCGCAGTCTGTTGCCGATGGCGCAGGGGCGGATGCAGCAGGTTCTGCTGGCACTTGTCGATACGGAAGAAAAGACCCGCGCCCGCGCTGAATTCCACGTGTTAACGGCCCAAGAAGGCTCTGCCGCCATCGTCCAACCGCAAGCTCTGCGCGGCTACGACGGCGCATATACACAGCTGATCGCGACACTGGGTGAATGCGGCGCAAAGACGCTGACCGAAGCCTCGGTCATCGCCGCACTGAACCCCGATCACCGCCCTTATGTGGCAAAGCCTGACTTAGAACTGGACGCCAAAACAACAGCTTATGATGCCGCGACCGAGATCATCAAAGCCTATCTGGCAGTGGCACGCCGGAATGAAGCCGGGATCATCGCCGATACGGACATCGAATTCCTGCACGATTACCGGATCGCTCTGCGCAAAATCCGATCCGTTCTGAGCCTTTTCAAAGGGGTCTACAAAGACAAACAGACACTGGCGCTAAAGCAGCAATTCTCGGACCTGATGGCCCTGACTGGTCGTCTGCGCGATCTGGATGTTTACCTGCAAGACCGTCAGTTCTTTTTTGATCTGCTGCCCGAAAGCCTGCACGCCGGTCTGGACCAGATGTTCCAGATGTTCGCCGAAGAGCGCACAGCCCAATTGGCCACCCTTGCCGCGCACCTGCAAAGCCCCGCATATGAGGCGGAGATCACCGCCCTGATCAACCGCTTCGACACCTGCCGCAAGCTGCGTCCGGGGCCAGAGGGGGAACGTAACGCGCAGACCTATGCAGCGAAGCTGATCTGGAAACGCTACCGCAAGATCTGCCGGATCGCTGAGGCGATTGACGATCAGACCGAGGACGAGATGGTCCATGAACTGCGCATCCAGTGCAAAAAGCTGCGCTACCTGATGGAGTTCTTTGCCCCTGCATTTCCGAAAACTACTTTCAAGTCGCTTCTCAAGCCATTGAAAAAGCTTCAGGATAATCTTGGCCTGTTTAACGACTATTCAGTACAACAAGACAGTCTTGCCGCGTTTCTTGATAGCCTCGGGACGAAGGACCATGATCGCAACATGCAGCTTGCCCAAAGCGTTGGTGCTTTGATTGCTGTGCTGCACCAGCGCCAGCGTGAAGAAAGGCTTAAGGTCGTGGACAGTTTTGCAATTTTCAACAGCACAGAAACACAACAGACTTTCCGCGATCTGTTCCATGGGGGGAAGAGCTGAGAATGAAGATCATTGCCTGCTATTCGAACAAAGGCGGCGTGGGAAAAACCGCGACGGCGGTGAACCTAGCCTACGCTTTGGCGGCGAAGGGTCAGCGCACGCTACTGTGCGATCTGGACCCGCAGGGGGCCTCAAGCTTTTATTTTCGCGTGAAGCCTTCAAAAAAGCTGACCGAAACCAAGTTTTTCGAGGACGTTGAACGATTTACCAAAGCAATCCGCGCCAGTGACTATGACGGTTTGGACATACTGCCAGCCAATATGACCTTCCGCGATTTTGACGTGTTTCTCAGCCGGATGCGGAACAGCCGTTCGCGTTTGAAGAAGGCTCTGAAGGCGGTGAAGGGGGATTACGATGTGATCTTGCTGGACTGCCCGCCCAATATCTCGACCCTGTCCGAGAATGTCTTCAGCGCCGCCGATGGCATTGTTGTACCGGTAATCCCGACAACCTTGTCCCAGCGCACCTATGTCCAGTTGGAGCAGTTCTTTCAGGCCAACAAACTGCCCCTCAAAAAGCTGCACGCCTTCTTTTCCATGACCCAAGGCGTGAAGTCCCTGCATGGGCAAACGATGGAAGAGATGCGCAAACAGCATAAAAAGCGCTTTCTAAAGACCCAGATCGCCTTCACCTCTGATATCGAGAGGATGGGCGTCCAGCGCGCGCCAGTCATGGCAACCGCACCCCGCAGTCAGGCTGCGCAAACCTATGGAACGCTTCACGATGAACTGATGGAAAGGCTGTAACCTCATGAGCGCCGTGCAAGAAATCGAACGCAAATTCCTTGTACCGACCCCGCCAGACCTGAGCGGTTATGTCGCCGAAGTTGTCCGCCAAGGCTACATCACGGTCGGCGGCGAAGGGCATGAGGTCCGCGTGCGCCAGAAGGGGCAGGGGTATTTCATCACCGTGAAATCCAAGGGGACTTTGGCGCGGGCTGAATATGAAACCGCGCTGAGCCAAGAACAGTTCGAGACCCTCTGGCCCGCCACCGAAGGCCGTCGCCTTGAAAAAACCCGTTATACCGGCACGCTAGGCGACGGTTTCCCTTGTGAAGTCGATATCTTTGAGGGGACCTTGGCAGGTCTGGTGATGGCTGAGGTCGAGTTCGCCAATCTAGAGACTGCCAAAGCCTTCAGCCCGCCCAATTGGTTCGGCACCGACGTCACCGAAGATAAGCGCTACAAAAACAGTGCCCTCGCCAGCGCGGGAACAATTCCCTCAGACAAGTGATCACAGGGCGCAGTGGCTCCGAACGTCATCACTCACCCCAGCCGAAAGTGCTTTAAACAGACTAAAATGCAAAGCGGCGCGCAGATACCTGCGCGCCGCTTTTCCGTTTAGTAACAGACGTCTAGGTCAGTTCATCGACGTCACGGGGCCAAGGTTCAGGAAGAACGTCTCGCCCGAGCTATCGTCGACACCATCGTTATCGCTGATCACCAGCATGTTGCCTTCGCCGTCAAAGGTCAGACCTTCGACCTTGTCCACGACATAACCGCCAAAGGCTTTCAGGTCAGGGATCAGATCGCGAACGACTTCTTTGGCAACCACCGGCAGTTCACCACCCAGCGGGGCGGGAACCAGATCTGCCGCACGAACGCGCGTGATTTGCTTGATCTTGGCAGCGTCACCGATCTGGTTGTCACGCTCGATGAAGTAAACCGCATCCCCGTGCAGAGTGATCTCCGACAGGCCGACCCAGCCTTCCTCGCCCTTGTCCAACGGGTAGTGCATTGCGCCCCACTCTTCGGTTTCAAGGTTGTAGGCAACCAGTTTGACCATGCCCTTTTCGTCGTCCGCCCATTCACGCTGAACGGCCATCCAAAGGGTGTTGCCAATCTTGGTAATGCCTTCGAAGCCATAACGCTTTTCGACGGCCATCAGCTCGGCGGGCAGGCCGATTTCTTCTTTGATCGCGCCTTTGTCGTTCACGTGATACAACGCATGGGGCACAACACGGTCCGTCCGACCTTCGCTGGCAATCCAGAAACCGCCGTCGCCGTCAGCTACGATACCTTCCATGTCCAGCTTCTGGGCAGGGCGACCAGCGCGGGTCACAGGGATGGCTTTTTCGATCTTGGCAGGGGTCTGCGTGGCGTCGATCTGGAAGATGGTGGGCTGGTAGCTGTAGAAGCTGTCGTTCACCGCATAGACCTTGCCATCGGCATAGGTCATCCCCGACAGAGCGCCCCAACCGATCAGATTTTCCGCACCGGCCGAAGTGATGGTCGGGTAAGCTGCGGGCGCGTCCTGATATTCGTAGATCATCACATGCGCACGGGCTGCGCCGTCTTCGCCAAGGTCCGCCTCATTCGCGGTGGCCAACAGGTTCCGCGCGGGGATCGCAACGGCGCCCTCAGGGCTGATGCCCGACGGCAGGATTTGCTTCAGTACGGGATTGACGGGGTCGGTCATATCATAGACACCGGCGACCGACGCGCGCTCTGCCAAAACAAAGGCGTAGGGCGTGCCGCCGAAGGTGGCAACTTCCATCCCCTCGGGCTCAACGCCTTTTGCATCGGACCGCTTGTCGGGGTAGTGGCCAGTCTGGATGACCGCGTGTTCAAAGCTGTTGCCGCTTTCATAAACAACGGTGCCGTTCTTGTTGAAAACGGTGATCCCGCGCGAGCCGCCGTCCATGTCGCCTTCGTTCGCAATGACAAAGTGATCGTTGTCGATCCAACCAAGGCCATCGGGCTCGCGCAAGCGGCCCATCTGGCTTTCGGTAAAGAGCAGCGCGCCGCGCTCATCTGTGGCGTCAATCTCGGTCAGATCAACGGCACCCGCCGAAAAGCTGTTCATGACCTTACCGTCGGCACCGATGATGACGATGGCGTTGTTTTCCTGAAGAGTCACAGCGATTTCGCCCAGACCATTCACGTCTGCAAACTCGGGCTCGGGATCGTTCGGAGCGATCTCGGTCAGACCGGTCACGTCGATCTTCTGCATCTGGTCACATACAGGCGCGTTGTTTTCCAGCGGCAGTTTCACCATGAAACCAGCAGGTTCCTGACCAACACGGCCATCGCCCAGATCTTCGTCACGCTCGTTCTCGATCGCCAGCGTCACGAACGAATTATCCGCCGACTTCGCAATTGAATCAGGCTGACCACCAAGATCGCATTCCGAAATGATATCACCAGAGGCCACATCCACAGACACAAGTTTGCCCGACGGCTGCGTATAGCTTTCCGAAGTATTCACACCAACCAGCGCGGTGGCACCGGCCACAACAACCGAAGTCGGCTCGCCGCCCATATCCACATTACCCATCGCTTTGGGTGCTTTGGGATCGGTGATGTCGACGCGACCGATCACACCAAGGGGGCTGTCGGTGTAGACCAGAGTCATGCCATCCTCGGTTGCCGAAATGATCTCGGCCGAGGTTTCGCGGTTCATGTCTTCGCCTGCAGCCATATTGGCGGGGGTGGCAAAGCTTGCGATACGGTTGAAGTTCATCTCAGCAGCAGCTTCATGCGCAAAAAGCGCAATCGCTGCGGTCAAGCAGACACGCGTGCGGTTCATAGGAGTATCCCCGTTGGACTTGTAATCGAAGCGTGCATGAACGGGGGAGGTATCGGTTCGTTGACGGTTTGATGAAAGTCAGATGACAATCTGGGTTGGATCGTCAGAACTGCATTGGCAGAGGACACATCATCGAACGATATCAGTAGGATAGAGCTATCCTGAACTGTTGCCCGTGCAACAAGAACTCAGCAGGGGAGAACAGAAACGGGCATCAAAGACCGATCTAAAACCTGATCAGAATAGGCGGTGAGACCAACGGTCAGGCGGTTCGGCTAACTTCAGGCTATCCAGAAACAAAAAAATGGCGCCGAAGCGCCATTCTTCTTTATTTGATCAAGCTCACCAAACTTAGTTGGTAGTACCAGTGGTGCTGGTTGTCGCGGTTGTCGCGCGCTTGTTGTTGTCGTCTTTGTTCTTGTTCT
>JAYZYX010000125.1:0-6489 GCA_036139795.1 Pseudomonadota bacterium
GCCGGGCATGTGGCCGGTGCCGAATTTCTCGGGGGTTTTGCTGGTGCGGCGGGCCTCATTGTAGGAAATCCACGATGCCGTGCCTGATCCAGTGCCGGGAATGATCCCGATCAGCGTCCCGATCAGAGAGCCTCGGATCAGCGCGCCGCGGCTTTCTTTCATGTCATTGCGGGTCGGCCAGCGGCCATTCACCAGCGAAACGGGGGGCTCTTTCACCGCAAGACGCTCGATCTGGGTGAAGACCTCGGACAAAGCGAAAAGGCCGATGAGGGCAGGGGTAAAGGCAAAACCCGACGCAAAGCCCGAAATCCCGAAGGTGTAGCGCATGACGCCAGAGATCGGGTCCGCGCCGACGCAGGCAATCAGGATCCCCAGCAGGCCCGACAGCGCGCCTTTAACGATGTCCCCCGAAAGCGAGGCGATGATGGTCAGGCCAAAGAGAGCCAGCGCGAAATATTCAGGTGCGCCGAATTCCAGTGCGATGCCCGCCAGTTGCGGCGCCAGCGAGGCCAGAACAACAGCCGCGATCAAACCCCCGATGGTTGAGGCAATCGTCGCCATCCCCAGCGCCTGACCGGCTTTGCCCGCCTGTGCCATCGGATAACCGTCCAGCACTGTCGCCGCCGAGGCGGGCGTGCCGGGGGTCCGCAGCAGGATCGAGGACACACAGCCCCCGTAAATTCCGCCGATATAGATGCCGATCAGCATGTTCAGGCCCATCACCGGCGTCATCCCGAAGGTCAGCGGGATCAGTAGCGCTACGCCCATCGTGGCCGTCAGGCCGGGCAGTGCGCCGATGATCAGACCGCCAAGGGTGCCCAGTGCGATGGTCCACATCACATCAAGCTGCATCAGAGGGGCAAGGTAAGACAGAGTTTCCATCAAACTGGTTCTTTCGCACAAATCTTCTGGCGGCGGCCCCCTTGGGGGCGAAAACCCGAAGCGGTGCGTCCGCTTCGGGCAATGGTTTGACTAAGACGCGTGCGCTTAGTTGTTCATGCCCAGAAGGCCAAGGTTCTCAAGCACATCATGCGCCATATCGGCGTCTGCTTTGACGCGGGCCTCAAAGGCGGCACCGTCTTCAAAGGTCACGAACTCGCCCATTTCGGTCATGGTCTTCACGAACTCGGGGTCTTGCGCGATCTCGGCAACAGCGCCGCGCAGCCAGGTCAGCTCTGCCTCGGGCAGACCTTTGGGGGCGATCAGGCCCTTATACGACGACCAAGTGAAATCAACGCCCTTCTCCACGGCAGTGGGGGTGTCGGGGAACAGGTCGATTCGGGCGTCTTCCATCACGAACAGCGGGGTCATCTGACCGGCTTCTGCGGCGGCTTTTGCCTCTGCGGGCGAGGCTACCATCGCTTGGATGTGGCCGCCGATGCAGGCTGTGCGCGCTTCCGAGCTGCCACCGAAGGGTACGGATTCAATCTTGATACCGGCTTTGGTTGCGAATGCCTCGGCCGAGATGTGGTTCGCACCACCAGCGCCCGAGTTGCCGACCTGAGGTGCCTGATCCTTAGCGTAGGCAACAAATGCATCATAGTCGCTGAAGGGGGCGTCTTTACAAGCGACCATCACCTGAAGCGAGCGGGCAAAGAGGCCGATGAACTCGACATCATCCACGGTGTAATCGGCGCCGCCAAGGTGGGGTTTGATCGCGATGGGGCCCTGTGCGCCAGCGCCAAGAGTATAGCCATCGGGGCGGGCATGAACTGCCGCCGAGGTGCCAATCGCGCCGCCGCCACCGGGTTGGTTGCGCACAACAACTTTCACGCCGTCAAACTTGCGCTCCAGCGCATCGGCCACCACGCGCATGCCCAGATCGGTCGAGCCACCAGCCGAATAAGGCACGATCACCTGCAGCGGGCGCTGCGGAAATTCAGCCAGCGCGGGTGTTGCAGCGGCGACAGCCAGTGCCGCGGCGATAATTGTCTTTTTGGACATTCTATTTCCTCCCTTGGAAATTTTTGGCTCAGGGGAGCCAGACAGACAAAAACTGGGTAAAGGCGAAGTGGACGGCGAAGGTCATGACGACCGGAAAGCCGATCAGCAGCCAGATTTTCCGCTCGCCCAAGATCCACAGGCCGGCGATGAAGGCGACCAGCGTGGCGGGGATGTAGCCGACAGTGAAGAAGCCGGCGGAATAGGCGATCAGCACAATGACGAAGGCCAGCATCGATAGCAGGGTTCGCTTGTCCGGCATGGGAATGGCATTCCCGCTGCCAGCCTTGGTCTGACGCAGTCCGCGCAGCAACAGGATCAGTGCCAGCACGCTAATGCCGCCGATCATCAGCCACGGCACGAACGACGGTCCGGCGACCGAGCTGGAAAAGCCCTTCTTGATCAGCAGTGTCCGCCATGCGGCAAAACCGCAAAAGGCCAGAAGACCTCCGCCAATCCAGATATCGCTTTTGCTTTCCCGAATGTCAGCCATTGCTCCTCCGAACCGCCATGCCTCAGGTTTCGGCTGACCATGCTGCTGAGTTGCAAAGTTGTCAACATGATTAGCGAATAATTTTACAATTCCGGCAGATTTTTTGGCGGATGAGGGTGTGGTGAAGGCTGTTGGCGTGAGGTGTTGTTCTGTTAATGTGCTGAATTTAATTAATAAAATATGATATCTTGAGAGCCTTGCTTGGGTGGGGTGATTTCTGCTGTCATGTGTTTGCGATAACTTTTCCATTTGACAACTTGTTTTACAACTGTGCAGATACCGGCGAAATTCAGGCTCTGTGACTGACAGGTAGCCAAATCGATTCATGCCGGAGGACCCCATGCAAGCTCTTGATAACGCGATTGAAATGCAGCGCCCGCCGGTGGTCCGCTTCGGGGTTGGTACCCTGGGATCGCTGGCCGCTTGGGTGGTGGAGAAAGGCTATAAGGTGCCTTTCGTTGTGGCCGATCCGGTGAACGCGGCCCGTCTGGAGTTGCTGGGACTAGAGGGCATCACCTGCTTTGGTGAGGTGGAGCCAGAGCCTGACCTGCCGAATCTGATGGCCGCGGTTCAGGCCGCCAAAGGGGCGGATGTTGTGATCGGCTTCGGTGGCGGCTCGGCGATGGACCTTGCAAAGCTGGTGGCGGTGATGGTGGGGACGGATGTCACACTGTCTGATATCTCGGGGCCGAACCGTGCGCCCGCCCGCAAGGTGGGATTGGTGCAAATCCCGACGACTGCGGGCACTGGCTCTGAGGTTGGCACGCGCGCCTTGGTCACCGATCCGGAGACTTTGGCGAAGGTCGCGACCGAAAGCGTTCATATGCTGGCGGATATCGCGATCATTGATCCGTCGTTGACCGTTTCTGTTCCCGCCTTCGTCACTGCGGCCACGGGCGTTGATGCGATGGCCCACTGCGTCGAGGCTTATACCTCCAAGCGGGCGCATCCGGTGATTGACGCTTATGCGCTGCAAGGCATTCAGTTGGTGGGCAAATACCTGAAGCGTGCGGTTCAGGATGGCAATGATCTCGAGGCCCGCGCGGGCCTGTCGCTTGCTGCGCTATATGGCGGGGTGTGTCTGGGGCCGGTGAATACGACCTCTGGTCACGCGGTCGCCTATCCGTTGGGAACCCGGCACAAGCTGCCTCATGGCATCGCCAACGCGTTGATCTTTCCGCATACCCTTGCGGCGAACGCAGAGGCCGCCCCAGAGAAGACCCGCGCGATCTGTGCGGCCCTTGGTCATCCTGCTGACAGCACGGAAGAGGTCCGCAGGGCTGCCACGTCTTTCTGCGCTGCATTGGGGCTGGATATGCGCCTGTCGGCTCATGGTGTGACGGCAGAGGATTTGCGGGTCATGGCGAAAGATGCCCACGCCATTCGCCGTTTGCTTGACTGGAACCCTGTCGATCTGTCGGAAGAGGATATTCTGGCGATCTACAAGGCCGCGCTTTAAGAGCGTGTGATCACAGACAAATTGCCCCGCTCCTCACTAAGAGAGGAGCGGGGCTTGTTGTTTTTGGAGGTCAGCCTGCCAGATGCTGGCCGAAGAAGTCGGACAGTTTGTCGAACGGGATCTTGTCCATCTGGTCGTAGAGGTCCGTGTGATTGGCGCCAGGGACGATCAGCAGCTCTTTCGGTTCGGCGGCGGCGTCATAAGCCGTCTGGCTGAAGTACAGCGAGTGCGCGTCTTCCCCGTGGATCAGCAGGGTGGGGCGCGGTGCGATTTCCGCGATGTGCGACATCAACGGCGCGTTCATGAACGATAGCGCAGTGGTCAGGCTAAACGACGCGTTCGAGTTGATCGCCCGCGGATGGAAGCCTCGGTTCATGGCTTTGTAATAGGCGGCGTATTCGATGACGAACTGGGGCTCTCCGCCGGTCAGTTCCAGCGACTTGGGGCCATACATCGGCGCGCCGTTGTCCACATCTTTCCAGCGCTGCGCGGCCAATTGATCCAGCGTCTGGCTGCGCTGTTCGGGGGTGTTGCTGTCGTAGTAGCCGTGGGACATCAGGCGGCTCATGTCGTACATGGTGCTGGTGGCCACAGCATTGACGCGTTTGTCGATCGCCGCTGCGTTCAGCGCCAGACCGCCCCAGCCGCAGATGCCCAGGATGCCGATTTTCTCGCGATCCACAGAAGGATGCTGGCCCAGATAATCGACGGCAGCGCTGAAGTCCTCGGTGTTGATATCGGGCGATGCAGTGTTGCGGGGCTGACCGCCGCTTTCACCGGTGAAGGAGGGGTCGAACGCCAGTGTGACAAAGCCTTTCTCGGCCAGTGTCTGCGCGTAAAGGCCCGATGATTGCTCTTTCACAGCGCCAAAGGGGCCGCTGATCGCAATGGCAGAGGTTGCTTTGTCGCTGCGGGTTTTGGGGATGTACAGGTCGCCCGATAGGGTGATGCCGAAGCGGTTGGTGAAGGTGATCTTTTCGTGGTCGACCAGATCGCTTTTGGGGAAGGTTTTATCCCAGTCTTGGGTCATGGTTTTTGCCTTTGCATTGGATGAGGGTAGAAAGGACGCTGCTCCGTAAGCAGCGAGAGAGGCTGCGGACAGCTTCAGGATTTGGCGGCGCTTTGCGTCGAAATGATCTGCGGCGTGCGTGGTTTCAGACTGGGAAGTTGTTTCTGTCATCGGAAAACCTTTCGGGCTGGGATGCGATGTGCATGCGTCCGGTTGTTCATGAATGACATTTAGTTTTGTCGCTTGGCTGGCGGTATCCGTGGTTTCGTCATTGATTTGGTGAAAAATATTCATGAATACTTCAGGCGAATGCTGAAACCCGCCCTTCAGACGACGGAGAAAGCCCCATGAAACGCGAAGACCTGTCCGACTTGGCCGTATTCCTTGCCGTGGCTGAAGAAGGTGCATTTACCAAGGCTGCGGTAAGTCTTGGGGTGTCGCAATCTGCGGTCAGCCATACGATCCGCCGACTTGAGGCCTCTTTGGGGTTTCGCTTGCTGAACCGCAGCACCCGCAACGTGTCCTGCACCGATATGGGAGAGAAGCTGTTGGCCACCCTGCGACCGGGTTTGGGCCAGATCGTCTCGCGGATTGAAGAGCTGAAATCCCTGACGGACACTCCCAGCGGCTTGATCCGGATCACCACCTCAAAGGACGTGGCAAAGCGCACCTTATGGCCGGTGATGACAGGTCTGATCCGCGATTACCCCGAAATTCAGGTCGAGATCAGCACCAACAGCCGCGTTGTCGATCTGGCCGAGGGGCGCTTTGACGGGGCGATCCGGTTGGCTGAATCCGTTGGTCCTGATTTGATCGCTGTACCGGTCGGCCCACCCCAAATGATGGCGGCAGTCGCTGCGCCCAAATATTTCGCCGCCCGTGGCGAGCCGCTACATCCAGCGGACTTGTCAGATCACGACTGCATCACCATGCGCTTCGGACCGGACACCGCCCCCTACGACTGGGAGTTTGAGAAAGACGGTCAGGAGATCGTCAAAAAGGTCAGTGGTCCGCTGATTTTCAACGACGGCGATCTGTGCGTTGCCGCTGCCCGCGAAGGCTATGGTATCGCTTATGTCCTGCATGGTGAGGTCGAGGCCGACATCAACGCGGGTCGCTTGCGGCGGGTGCTGGTAGACTGGTGCCCCCCGTTCGAGGGGTACACCCTGTGCTATTCCAGCCGCCGCCAGATGAGCGCGCCAATGCGCCTTTTGATCGACCGCCTGCGCTACAGGCCCTGAAGGGACAGGGGATGGATTTGCTGCCAGCATACCCTTTCAGGGCTGGCGGTCGCGCTGTGCATCAGGCCCGCTGAGGCATCTGCAAAACGTCAGCGTGCTGAAGGGGGGCATCCTTGATCCAGACCTTCACGCCTTCGGAACCGCATGCGCCGTTTAGGTCGGTTCCTGCGGGAAGGCGCATCCAGCTGTGACGGGTCAGGGTCTGACCTTGGGTTGCGAATTCCCCGTCCAGTACCAGCAGTTCCAAGCCACGAGGGTTCGGGCGGGTGATGGGGCCGGACCAGTTCTCGACCAAGACACGTTCATATCCGTCGTCAAACAGAACGCCGGTTGCCTCGGAAGGTTG
>JAYZYX010000126.1:0-42911 GCA_036139795.1 Pseudomonadota bacterium
GGCCGGCACGTTCCTGCGCGTCACAAGCAGGGTCAGTTCCTTGGCCCCGTTGCGGTGCGCCCATTTGGCGGCGGCATACATCAGATAGCGGCCAAGGCCCTTGCCCCGATGGGCGGTGATCACCTCTAGGGCGTGCAGCATAGCGATGCCGTTGTGGATCGCCACAAAGGCGCAACCAGCGGCGCGGTCATCGGTGCGGCCCAGAAGGAAGGTCTTGGGGCCAGCGGCCCGCTCCATCACGGCGATGCGTTCGGGTCCGATCCCGCCTTCTGCCCAAAGCTCGCGGGCGATGGCTAGGGGTGTCTCGGATTCAAAGGTGGTGACGGGCGGGATATGGGCCTGCGCGATACTGGCAGGGTCCACGGTGTAAAGATGCACCGGATCGACGACTTGGTAGCCCTGATCGTCCAGCATCTGGTCCAGCGCCTGATCGATAGGGCGCAGCATAAAGAGATGGGGCTGGTGCAACGCATCCTGCGCCGCCAGCGCCTGAGGGATGTCGCTTGCGCTGACCTCGCAGGTGGCCGAGACCGCCGAAACCCGCTTGCCGCCCCCTTGGCCCTCTCGGATCAGCCAAGGTCCGTTGCGGGTGATCTTGGCGGGCGGCCATGTGGCATCAACCACATCAAAGTAACTCAGATCCATCACAGCCCCAATGTGTCAGCCAGTTGCGTGGCAGCAGCATCGATCCGCACGCCATCGGTGCCACGGATCACGATGTTCGAGCCATAAACTCCGTCCCGCTGGAACGGATATGACCCGATCGAGAGGTCGGTGAATTCCTCGGCCAGCGCACGCAGGGGGATCGCGATATCGCCTTCGCCGCGCATGATGCAGATGGTCTGGGACAATAGCGGCGCACCGCCCGTGAGGGTCGGAATGACGCTAGCCACCATCGCGTTGAACACCGAAGGCACCCCTGCCATCACATGGACATTCTCCAGCTTGAAGCCCGGCGCGGTGCTGACAGGGTTGTCGATCAGGGTCGCGTCATCGGGGATGCGGGCCATGCGCAGGCGGGCGGCGTTCAGTTCCTGACCGCGGGCGTCATAGTGGGCCTGAAGCAAAGCACGGGCGTCGTCGCGCACATCGATGTGCTTGCCAAAGGCGGCGGCGATACAGTCGGCGGTAATATCGTCATGGGTCGGCCCGATGCCGCCCGAGGTGAACACGTTGTCATAGGCCGCACTCAGGGCCTTTACCGCTGAAACGATGGCGTCATGATCGTCGCTGACCACGCGCACCTCTTTCAGGTCGATCCCCACGTGGGACAACTCATTCGCCAGATGGTGCATGTTCGCATCGCGGGTGCGGCCCGAGAGGATCTCGTCTCCGATGACCAGCATGGCGGCGGTGGGGTTCGGCATCTTATGCGCTCCGGTTCAGCAGTGTTCGGGGCAGAGGTTAGGGCAGTGGCGGGGTGGTTTCCATAGCACACGTGCGGATTTGCCAAAGCAGCGCAGGGGGCCTAAACCTTGGCCCATGGAATTTGCGACCCCTTTGATCCCCGCGCGGCTGATCCGCCGCTATAATCGCTTTCTCAGCGATATGATGCTGGAAGACACCGGTCAGGAAGTGCGTGCGCACTGTCCCAATCCCGGCGCGATGCTGGGGCTGAAAGATCCCGGTATCCGCTGCTGGCTAGAGCCAAACGATGATCCGAAGAAAAAGCTGGATTATGGCTGGCGGCTGGCCGAATTGGAGGGCGGCCACATGGCGGGGATTGATACCAGCCTGCCCAACCGTGTTGTGGGCGAAGGGCTAAGCGCGGGGATGGTGCCGGAACTGGCGGGCTATGACCTGATCCGCCCCGAGGTGAAATACGGCAAGAACAGCCGCATCGATTTCCTGCTGACCGGCGCGGGTCTGCCCGATGCTTATGTCGAAGTGAAAAACGTCCATCTGCGCCGCAGTGATGACTGGGCAGAGTTTCCCGATTGCGTCACTGCGCGCGGAGCCAAACATCTGGCCGAATTGTCTGATATGGTGGCGCTTGGCCACCGTGCCGTGCTGCTGTTCCTGATCCAGCGCACCGATTGCGGGCGGGTCAAAGTGGCGGGCGATCTGGACCCCGCCTATGCCGCCGCTTTTGACGCGGCCCGCGCGGCAGGGGTCGAAGTCATCGCCTACGGCACCGAGATCGACACACGCGGCGTGCGCTTTGGTGTGGCGCTGCCCGTTGACGCGGCGTCTCAATCGGGTGGGGGCGCTTAGAATGCAGGGCCTCTGGCAAAATGTGCGGAAGTTATTTAAGGACAGCGTAGAGTTTGAGAAGGAGAGCGCGGTGAGAACCAAGCACGACGGACGCGTGACCAAAGATGGTATCCGCATTCATTCGGAAGCGGATTTTGCCGGCATGCATAAAGCTGGCCGTGTGGCTGCGCAGATCCTTGACGAAATCGCCGAGCATGTGTTCCCCGGTCAGACCACCGGCGAGATTGACCGCATCATCGAGGAAAAGGTGAATGCGTCGGGCTCGACCAGTGCAACGATTGGCTATCGCGGATACAAGCACGCCAGCTGTATCAGTGTGAACCATGTGGTTTGCCACGGCATTCCCGGCGACAAGAAGCTGAAAGAAGGCGATATCCTGAACATCGACGTGACCGTGATCGTCGATGGTTGGTTCGGTGACACCAGTCGCATGTATGTGGCAGGCAAGATGCCTCGCAAGGCCGAGCGTCTGTTGCAGGTCACTCATGACGCGCTGATGCTGGGGATCGAGACCGTGAAGCCCGGCAACACATTTGGTGACATCGGCTATGCGATCCAGAGCTATGTGGAAGCGCAGCGCATGTCGGTTGTGCGCGATTTCTGCGGTCACGGTCTTGGTCAGGTGTTCCACGCGCCGCCGAACGTGCTGCACTATGGCCGCAAGGGCACCGGTCCGGTTCTGGAAGAAGGCATGTTCTTCACCATTGAGCCGATGGTCAATCTGGGCCGCCCCGAAACCAAGGTTCTGGCAGATGACTGGACCGCTGTGACCCGCGATAAATCGCTGAGCGCCCAGTTCGAACATTCGATCGGCGTGACGGCGGACGGGTTCGACATTTTTACCCTGTCGCCTGCGGGCAAGTTCCACCCGACCTACGAGGTCTGAGGACTTGGTCGGTCGTTGGATCGGGTGAGTATTTTTGCAATAAAGAAGTATGGGGCATGCACCGCCCCGAGCGCGCTCCGGGCTTCGGGGCGCGTTTTTTACTTGGCGGGGCGAGCGCCAAGATTTTGAAAGAATCGCAGTAGGTAGCCGTCGGGGTCTGCGACGAGGAACTGTAGGTTGCCTTCTTCGGCATTTCTAACGCGATACCATTTTTCTTCGACGGGAAGGAAAAGCGGATAGTCTGCGCTCTTCAGTCCAGAGAGAAGCGTCGTGATGTCTGCAACTTCTATCTGGAGATTGAGGCCCTTGCCGAATCGCTAGCCTGCCTGTGTCATGAGGGCGCAAGCAGGTTCAATTCTCTTAAATCTTTCAGAAACTTCAGTCTGTTAGTCTCCCGTCATGTCGCGCGCTGTCTCACGCCAGCGCGAAGAAAAATGTAGATATTTACGGAGTTTAACTAGACATGACACATTACTACCGACTAAAGCCACAACAGCTGAAATCCCTGCGAAAGGGCAGGCACTGTGATGGACAGGGACTGTACTTCCACGCCAGAGGTGAAGGGCGCGGCCAATGGGAGTACCGATACAAGCTGTATGGCACAGAGCACTGGACCGGCCTAGGTGGCTACCCCGCGATCAGTCTCAAGGACGCACGCGACCGAGCCAAAGAGGCTCGCGAAATGGTCGCGAACCACGACAACCCGATCAAGGTAAAGCGCAAGCAGAGAGACCTTCTAAATATCGAGAATGGATCGCTGAGAGTGCTTTCGGCACAAACCCATGAAACTCTGCGCGCCACTTTGAAGAAGGGCGATCCAACAGATAAGTGGTCTTCTCCGCTAAGGTGTCACGTTCTGCCGAAACTGGGCCAGACGCCCATTATGAAGATCGACGCGCAAGATTTGGCGCACTGTCTCAAAGAGGTCTGGAGCCGCGCTCCTGAAACTGGCCGAAAGGCACTGACCTGTCTTCGCAGCGTTTACAAATACGCTATTGCTCACGGCTTCGATGTGGATATCCGCGAAATTGACAAGGCCGAGATCCTGCTTGGGCCGCGCAAAAAATCGAACAAGCACATTCCAGGCATGCATTGGAAAAATGTACCGGCTTTCTACGCCACACTGAATGACATCGAGATCGACCATCTCGCGTTACGTTTGCTCATCCTGACGGGCCTGCGCACAGACCCGATCCGTCACTTGAGGTTGGAGCAGATTGACGGAAATACCTGGATCGTTCCCGCTGAACACGTGAAGGGCCGCGAGGACAACGCCAAACCCTTTAGGTTGCCTCTGGGGCCAGAAGCGCTTGCCGTGATTGAACTTGCCAAACGTCACGAATGGAACGGTTTCCTCTTCCCCAATTCAAAAGGCGCAGCGCTTGACCGTATGGCGCTAATCAAACTGATGCGAGGCCGAAATATGGTCGAGCGCCCACATGGCTTTCGTTCTTCCCTGCGCACTTGGCTATCGGAAACCAATGATGCCACCCATGAGGTGATGGAAGCCTGTATCGGGCACTTTGAAGCCAACAAGGTTGTGAAGGCCTACAAACGCACTGACTTCTTTGAAAAGCGCGAGCCGCTCATGGTGGGTTGGGAAAATTACGTGATCAGCGGCAAAAGTTAAAAAGTGTAAACGCCGTTTTAATGATCCTCTGATATCCATGTTTCCGTAACCTGAAGGAAATAAGATGGAAGATCGATTTATAAGATGTAACCAAGTCGTAGAACTCACCGGCCAGAGCCGCTCCACAATCTACCGGAAGATCGCGAACGACGAGTTTCCGAAGCCCATCAAGACCAGCGCGCGGGCAAGCCGCTGGCGATTAAATGAGGTCATAGAATGGATGGACAACCTTCCACGACTCTAACCAACTAAGCAGGCCGAGTGTATATCGCTCGGCCTGTTTGCATTGACGAGTCAGTTGCGCCATTCATTTCGATCTCGGCTCAACATCGTCCCAGTGCTTGTTCTGCGGCAAAGTCTTGGCACGTCGTGCGATGTCGGTGATTGACACGGGCACGAAATCCCACACATCCACGCCCACGTTTATCGAGTTGTTCGAACCTTTCCAGTTGTTATGGACGTGACCGAACAGTTGCAGCGCCCCTTTACGTGCATCATTCCACGTGATCATCGGGTAATGACAAAGGGTGTTCGCCTGCGCGTCAGGTCCATCGTGAAGTTCGACCAGATGAGACACAGAGGTCCACGGCAACTGGAGGGTCGGCGTAAGGTCATGATTGCCGATAACTAGGTGCTTCTCAGCGCCTGGCAACTGCAGGAAGATGCTCTCTAGGTATGCTGGATCTTTGGCTTTTGCGCCAAAGGCAAAATCGCCCAAGATCCATAGCTGATCCTCTGGCCCCACGACCTTCCACATATTTTCAATCAGAGCTGCGTCCATCTGCGTGACCGTGCTAAACGGTCGTTTGCAGTGGGAGAGGATGTTCTCGTGGCCGAAGTGTGTATCGGCTGTGTACCAGATTTTCATATGTCCAGCCCCTCCTCTGCAAAACAGTGCCTTACTGCCAAGATGGGAGTGATGGAGCAAGAAGAAAAATCGGCCCGTTTGTTCTACGCGTCCGACGACTCGTCGAGGCAGTGCAGCTTCACCAGACCGGACTTTCGAGTCTTCCCGCAGCATTTTTGACAAGCCAAGGTCCGCAATGCGCAGAAAGCGATCCGATGCTGGGTGGAATACGCGATGTGACCGTCGAGAGTCTGGCGTGCTGCCATCCCGGGTGGAGTAGTCAGTTCAGGAGGGATCATGGGCTGTGGATTGTCTTGCAGCTAGCTTGCGTGTGGACCTGAATCGTCGGATGGCTTGACTGCTTCTGGCATGGGCGAAAGCGTCTCGGAACCACTGACATCAATCGCATCTGGGTCTTTCGCGTTTTTTATTGCTGCCATCAGATCGATTATGAAGTCGTTTTCATAGCCACGCTGTCCCAGAGTTGCGAGTTGAGGTCCTGCTTTCAGTCTGAGCGTTGTCGCGTAGTTTTTGACTATATTCTCGTAATCCTTCTTTCGAATAACCCATTTTTTCCAAAGAAACCAAGCCCTATACATCCGGTTGATGCGGTGCCAGTGAAAGAACAACTCTCGCGCGGCGACTGGGTCAAACTCGCCGATATCTTTCACAGATGAAAGAGCAGCTTTCAGATTTTCGTCGTTTGCCAAGGCAAGTTCATTCAACCTCTGAAGCACATCCAGATTCTTCTCAAGAGCAAATATTCGTTGCTGCCTAAAGCGAAGAAGCGTGAAGATTACTGTAATAATGAGCGCTGATACCGCTATAGCGTCGCTCTGGATGAGGCCCAAGATACCGCCGTAACTGGGTTGCTGCGTCAGTTCTTCGACTTGGCTCGACAGGGTTGCAACAAGTTCTTTGAGGCTCTGAATCTCAACTTCTGGGTCCATTTTAAATCTCCAACGGCACACGAACTACAATCACGTTCTCGCACTCGGTCGGCATGAATATCTGCGCTAGACGGAATGATTACTTCGTCAGCTTGGAATGGTTTGCAGTGAGGGGGCCGAACAATTTATACTATATCATGAAAAATGGGGCGCGTCTGGCGACGACGAAATTTCTTTGCTCAATAGTGAAGTTTTTGCGGAAGCTGTACGAGTATCTGATTAATAGAGTGGCAAGCGTCTATCGGGAGTGAGTTTTGCCCCATCAGCGATCAAATATGACTCTCATACTGGTTTAACCACTGGATCTGGGTGCTGCAGCGTGAGTGGGCCTGCAGCTAAGGGCTGAGGGCGGACTTGCGGTGGCGTAGCACCCGAAGAAGCAACTACTCTGCACCGGACCGGCCATTTGTCGATCCTATGTCAGTTTCGCGGGTGAGGCAGGTGCAATTTCACGCTTACATTCACCTCTCGCGCGAACTAGGCTGGCTGAAAATTTCGAAACCCCTCTGTGCACCTATGCCATTTACCTTTCAAAAAGCTGACCTTTCACCAACCTGCAACTTCTCGCAATGGGCGCTTCTTGATGAAGGCCGTCTAGTCCGCACCTTGGCATGGTTGTATTTACGTAAGCCCAAACATGCAGTTCAGATAATCAATCAATTAGAACCAAGCAAAGCTGGTTTTCCGGGGAAAGTGTTCGAAAATGCGATTTCTCTTCTTTCCATAAGGCTCGAAGACATTGCATCAGACTTTTCAAGCGCCGACCCGGAAAAAAAGAAATCGGCCAATAACAAGAAAAACAAGCGTATCGAGCAACGCGACGGTTTGCTGTTTCAGCATCTTTCGTGGGTTGCAGCATCTATCGACATGCCAGGCGCCCTAGCTACGCCGCCTCATGTTCGCAGGGCAGACAAGGGTTTCGACGGCCTGCTTGTGAGTATCCAAGACGGATCCGGTGCGATTTCGAGAGTTGTGCTTTGCGAAGACAAGGCATCAATCAATCCCAAGAGCCTCGTTCAGGGGAGCGTTTGGAACGAAATCGACGGGATTGTTAAAGGGGATAAAGATCTGGAACTCTTAGATGCGATCACGGCTATTTTGAGAGAACAATCGGGCCTAGGAGGCGACACCCAGGAGGAGTTACTGGAAGCACTGATATACGAGCAAACGAGGGCATTTAGGGTCGCCGTTACAGCCATGCCAGTAAACGCAGACGCGGTTGGCTACCAACATATTTTTAACGACTTTGAAAAACACGCACTCGGTGCGAAAACCGTACGGATGGCAGAAGTCCTACCATCTGATGATACCCGATCATTTTTGAAATCTTTGGCGAGAAAGGTCAGGAGAGAAATAAAGAGGATCGCAAATAATGTTTGATCCGGTAACAGAGGAATTAATCGCGGGATCACCAGATCTGAAAAGCTTGAGTGCGTCGGAACTGGTTGAATTACTCACGTCTGCCAGCGTAGAAATAGCGACTGCGCGGCTTCTAGCAGGCGACTTAGAGACGTTACCGGACGAACTGCTTGCCGTCAGGTCCAAGATGGGTCGGTTGGCAGATGTTTTTGAGGCTCAAGTTGCTTTGGGGGTAAATCCGGAACGCCTGCGATCAATTGCATTCGTTGCGGGTTCTGCACGTCAGATCGTTGATCGAGTAGATTGGTTAATCCTAAATGAAGAGCGCCAAAGCCTTCTTAGTGAGGAATGTATCGGGCCTGATATCGCATCCTCCTTGCTTTTTCTGGCTTCAGAAAGGTTTTCCGATGCGGCAGAGGTCGGTCGCGGCATCAGAGCAACTGGTGAAGAAAATGCACTTAGGCGACTGCTGATCCTGACGCTTGGCCGTCTTGCACGGGGCCAATACGAAGACATCTCCAACACGGAAATCGAACATGTAGATATTGGTTCGGAAACAAGTGAGACACTTGCCACTGATCTGCTTTACAGGGAAATTCTCCGGTCGCTTATAACGTTTTCGAAATTCTCGGTGGGACATTTGGAAGCTGCGGCTCTTGAAGATGTATACTCTACTCTTCAACAAGTTATCGCTCTAGCTGGGCCTATGACAGAGAGACTGGAAGGCGTGGCTGACGATCCAATTGTTGCGTTGACCACTTTCCCAGGGCCGCACCATCTCGCTTCGCTTTTGCGCATTTCCCTCGGAGCCGTGGCTGACAATCTATTGGTTAGCATTCTGAACCCGAATGGCACTGATCACCGAGCTTGGCATGACTGGATAATCCGGGAGGCCAAGAGATGGCCTCTAATCTGGGAGAACCACAAAGCAGCTATTGCAACTGGTTTCTTAGATGTGGGATCTTCCATGATCATGACCACGCCAACTGGCACAGGTAAATCTACCCTATCTGGTTTGAAGATTGCCGCGACGTTGGCGTCTGGAAAATCCGTCCTTTATCTGGCGCCGACCCACGCGCTCGTCTCACAAGTAGAGTTTGATCTTAATGAACGCCTCTCAGAGCTAGCTGTAGCCCAAAGCCTTGACGAGCTTACCTTAGACGAGACAGTGGAAAGACTGCCCGACATTGCTGTCATGACGCCTGAGAAGTGTTTTGCTCTTCTGACCTTTGCACCCCATCTTTTTCATAACGTTGGGCTTTTGGTGTTCGATGAATTTCACCTGATGAGCGCCGCCATCGATCCTACTTCTCCCACCGGCATTCGAGCTGACCGGAGAAGTATCGACGCTATGCTTTGCTTTTTGCAATTCGGTCAGATCAATGCGAGTGCCGATTATTTGTTACTGTCTGCGATGATCTCTAACGGACCAAAGCTTAAAGAGTGGCTCGAAAATCGAACTGGTCGCCCTTTCGTGGCCTTTGACTATGAGTGGAAGCCGACACGCCAGCTCCGGGGATGTGTAGTGTATTCTAACGCAGATCTGAGCAAGTTCACCGCACAACTGAGCAATGGCAACACGCCAGATGTGTCGGTCACTCCGTACGGCTTGTTTGCGCTGGACTCGAATTGGCTACCACAGCCAAACAGTTCAAGTGCACTCAAACCCCTTTCAGATAGTCCGATAAAGCTAGGCATAAGTAGGCCCAACAAAGCGGGGTGGCGCCAGTTAACATCCAACCGCAACGAGGTAGCAGCAGAACTGGCCTTTAGGTTGGCGCAGCATGGGCTGAAGGTCCTTGTATTCTGTGAAAGCATCAACTTCACAGTATCAACCGCCAAAAAAATTAACGCGCGGTTCTCTGCGATCGAGCCGACACTTACGGCTGATCAGTCCGTTTTGAGGGAAATTGCGATTGAGGAGGTAGGCAAAGTAGAATCCATCTATGACGCAGGGAGCAAAATTGCGGCGGTCCACCATGGTGAGCTTCTTCCTTACGAGCGTCGACTTGTTGAGGGCTTGTTTCGGTCCAAAGAAAGCGGCCTAAACGTGCTTGTTGCGACATCCACACTTGCGCAGGGGCTAAACCTTCCCTGTGATGCCGTAATTCTTGCTGGGACCGACCGAATAGACCCCGAGACTGAGAAACGAAAAAACATGCAAGAGCATGAAATTCTGAATGCATTGGGGCGCGCAGGACGCGCCGGTCATGCTTCTACGGGTTTAGCTCTAGTTGTCCCCGGCAATCCGGTTCCTTGCGACTTGAACAGTTACGTGCCCCGAGAGACCGTAGTCACCAGTATGGTTCTCTCTTCCAAAGACAGATGTGTTCCCCTTATTGATCCGCTTTGCACATTGCTTGACGAAATAGAAGTAGAGGCCACCGGACGTCCCGTCGCTGAGTACCTTGCGCGAAAACTCACTATATCATTGAAGCCAAACGAGGATGGAACAACTCCTTTTCAGCTTCTTACTTCTCGGTCTTTTGGGTACTTCCAGATGCGGTCTGCTGACGCTGCAAACGCGGATGCATGGCTGAATGGTCGCAAACAGAAACTTGAACAAGTGTTGTCTGATGCCGAACCAGAAAATTCTGCTACATGGCAAGAAGCGCTCGCCGCGAAAACGGGGGCGAGCCTTAAGTTTGTCCGCAAGCTCGAAGGTGCACTTCCGTCAGCACCATGGCCATCAGTTAAGGCCATAGACTGGGCGATATGGGTTTTGGATCAGTTCGACCCCAATGAAGAAGATTTTGATGCGTTCTTCAGGCCCGAGAGCTTGGAGAAAATCTTTGGGCGGGCATACACGAACCAAAAGGATCTGGAAGCGAAGCGGACAGTGGCACTTACTGGCATTCGCGAGATTTTGTCAGACTGGTTCGACAGGAAGAATCTTTTGGAAATTGATGCTACCATATCGGGTTTCATTGTGAAAAACGAAGCCCCGGTCACGAGACCCACCAAGTCCGATGGGATGGCGAAGTTCGCGAGGCGTTTTTCGAACCGCTTTGCGTCCGAGATTAGCTTCGTTATGAGTGCGTTGGCGCAGTTGGTAACAGAAATTGAACTCGCCAACGGCGCGGACCTGGCGCCGATGCCAGGCTTTCTACCACAACTCGTTCGCTTCGGCTTCCCAACACCCTATCACTTTGCGGTTAGCCGGGAGCTATCCACGTCAGCGCGCATTGAAGTGCAAAAGCAATACGAAGGTATCTCGAATTATATCGAGCATGACCCTTCTGACGATTGGGACGCTGTAAGAGCGAAGGTATCAAACGCTATGGCCGTATCACTTTTCACAGATATTAACGAAGATGATCTTGCGGCCCTGGAAGAGCTAATCAAGAAGGATAGCAGCGCTGAGTGAAACGCTTGAAAGCAAACCAATTAGAACTTTCTTGTAGAAGGATTTTTCAGAGATATTCCTGACCAAGGCCCGCTTTCTCGGTCTCCTTATAAGCTCGCTGCAACTACAGCGAATGTCGACAATCCGCCCATGATGCTATTCGCTGCAGATGCAAATGGGAATTCTCAGAGAAGCATCATTTCAGCAGTGTTTCCTACACAAACTTTTTTTTGTGTAGGAAACGCGCGCATGACGCTGTTGCAGATAATCGCCCTCTTTGGCAAGCGCCGTTCTTCAGTCCAGATACCGCTGCAGCAGATTAAGCGGCTCGTCGCATAGCTCCTTCGCCCAAGCGCAGAACTCCAGCACATCCAGTCGGCGTTCACAGAGTTCGACCTTCGCCACGTATGATGGCGGCTTCCCTAAAATCGCGGCCAGCTGTGCCTGCGAGAGGCCCTTAGCTTTACGCGCTGCGACCAGAGATTTGATCAGGTCGCGATGTGCCTGCGTGTGAAGGGTGCCAGCCATAGTGGGGTCCGTAAGGTATCGACACACTCTCCTACGCTCGATAATCATTACTCCCAAAATAGGAGTGATTCGATGCATGACCCTAATGCGACCTTTGCCGCAGACACCCGACTGTGCCTGCCTGGGGGCTTTGCCCTCTTTATGCTGCGATGCCGTGGCACCGCGCCCCGAGAAGATATTGATAACTTGCTGGCGCTTGGCCTTATTGTTCCAACCCCAGCTGGACTTGCGCTAACCCAGAAAGGCCGAGACCTGACAGATCCCCACCCAATTGGGATGAACGATGGCAACCTACTGACGATGTCCTGCATCCTGAGCATGCAAGGCATTGGACCGGTGGATGTCATGGTCAACCGTGCGGAGACCATCATCACGCCAGAGAGCTTTTTACCCAACTCCTATGTCTGCAAGTTTCAAAGTCGGCTTGCAGAACTCTCGCAACACGGTCTGGACCTGTACCGGAGCGGGAAAAAATCTGCATTGCGAACGGAATAGGCAGCGAGCGATGCTCTAACGGGATGCTGTTATGGTGGAATTTGCGCTTCCGGATCATCGGAAGCCCCACCGACGCCTTTGTGTACGCGATCACTGTGGTCTTGGGTGTGGTCCAGTTCGGCTGAAGGTGTCGCGCCCACGCTAGCGCGCGATTTCAGGAAACTTCTGATGATCGCCTTACCAGCGCTGAGTTTCTGGCGGACATTTTCCAATCCTGCCAATATTTGCTTCAGTACCGATAGCGGGCGCGTGACATCTTGAACCCGTCTTTCAAAGCCATTGAGGAATTCAGCCAAGCCGATGGGCTGCGGTTCGTCATCTGAAGAATGCTCCATGCTGTCAGGCTTTGCGGCGCGTCGCTGGGGGATCTGCAGGATGAGCTGACTTACTGTCTCTCCAGTCGCTTCCCCAAGGCCCGCATCAGCCGATCCTGCTTTTCCATCCGATCCAGTAGAAGCGCATTCTGCGCTTTTTGCTCCTCCAGCAAGCTCATTATAGGCTCCAAGGCTCGGCTGATTTCGTGGGGCAGCGCGTGTATCGCCTGAAGCACCTCTTGCTGCATCGCCGTGTTCGTCTCCAACTGTATCGCTAGAGGCAAGCGCAAGGCTGCGTTCTTTTGCTCTGCTAAGTTTTTCAAAATCTCGTTCTTTGACATAGGAAAATCCCCTCTTCTCCAAATTCCTCAATGAAAATCCTCGCCCGAGTGCGGATGCCGATAGAACGGTTCCATCCAAGCCAAAGGCAAAGCCGGACAACCTGCCTGTGGTCGGGGAAATGTTCGGGCGCACGTCAACGCCACAGGCTTCCAGGGCGTCTAGAAAATCGCTTGCGGTGATGGGTTTAGCGGTCAGATCCGAGAGCAACCCCTGCAGTTGTGCCTTTGATGAGATTTCGCCCTTCGCAGCCATTTCCAACTCGCCCGATTTCGGAGCGGCAATGTGGTCAGACCCGCGGTCTGCCTTGAGCAGATGCGATGACTCCACGGGGATCAACTCGAACTTCTGCTCAATCTCTCGGACCAATGCTTCGCTGCGGCGATAATCATGGCTGTCCGAAACGACCGATCCATCCAGCCTGACGCGGCTGGCTGCGATGTGAATATGATCACCGTGGCAGACAGTCAGATAGACTTGGAAACCCATTCCCTTGGCCCAATGGTCCCCAATAGCGGACCATTCGTCGTCAGACAGCTCTCGGTCCTGCGCGGGCAGAGAGATCGACATGTGCACGATGTACTTGGTTAGGGAGGGGCGCAATTTTCTCAGGGTAGCGAATTGGCGCTTTGCGGACGCGCCATCAAAGCCAAGGGTACCTCCGATAATAGCGACCTTCGGGCGATCACGACCTTGGTTGTCTGTCGCGCCAAGGAGGTAATCGACTAGGCCGTTGGGATTGGCACCTTTTATGAGTTTACCTATCGCCATGCTCGCCTCCGATCAGGCGCTCGCGGACCTCTTCAAGGTCGTCCGAGAGTCGAACAAGAACACGGGCGAATTTTTCGGAATGGGGAAAGTGGCCGACATTCGCGTGGTGTGTGAGTTGGTTCAGGTTGGCAGCGGTCCGGGCCAATTGCTCCCAAGCCAACTGATTGATCTCAGGGATCGGTCGAACAACTCCTTTTCCCAGAAGACGACGGCGAGCGAAGTCCGAAAGCTGCGCACCAGCTGCCTTATCTCGCAGCCGAGCCAGTTCGGCTTCGGTGAGCCTGATATTAAGATGCCTGCTTCGCGTTTCTGCTGCCTTTGGCCTGCCGCCTTTCTTCGTTCGTTCCATAATCGCCTCGTTAAATGCAGGGTAGCCGCGAACACCTAAAGTAGTCGCAGAACTTAGCCCGCATCAGGCAGGTAGGACTCGAATATTAAGCGAACGTTTACACTCTGCTTGAGCGGCGTATGTCGCCGAGCAAAGCGGTATCTGGCGGCAGATCAACTGGTTCAAAGCAAGCTGGATTAAGGGAGTGCAAGCGAAGCGCGCACTCCCGCTCCGTCGTGAGCGAAGCGAATGTCGGCGAGCGTTTTTGTGTAACAAAAACATGGCTCGCTAAAGCCATCGAGTAGGAAGCTAATACATCCGCGGCACGTTAGCTTTCTAACATGAATTTGAAGATTTCAATCACAATTGGAATTATCGCTATTATGAGACCCCACTTCCCGATCTTCTGGTTCAACACTTCTGCTTGTTGCGCAGACTTCTCTGCTTGTAGTGACTGTTGTCGCGCCTCTTCTTTTTCCGATTCGACTTCCTTCATCTTAATGACCGTGTCTACATCTGAAACCTGCCGGCGCACTTCTTCATAGGCTTCGGAGATCTCAAAAAACTCATACAGATGATCCCAAACAAAGGCGTTAGTGCCACGCTTAGCAAGGGGATTGTTTGAAATACACGTAGAGCTTAGAATCGCAAACTCCGTGCGGAATTCAGTCAGAAAGCGAAACACATCCTTCGAAACACTGAAAGTCTCAGGAGAATAAAGTTTGTGACCCTGTCTTGGCAGGTAAATCAAGGTATCTGCAAAAAAATTTAGAAGAGACTTCTGATATCTCGCGTAAAGAAAAAAATAAGTAACTGTTCGCACACGATCCAAATAATCAAGGGGAACATTCCCTGATGAACTTTTTGACTTTCTCCGCACGATAATCACGCAATCGCGGGAAAATCCGATCCACTCATCCTCTGAAACTTTTTTACACCAGCCATCACCGGACACTGCAAGGCCAATACTAGATTCATTTAGAAAGCTTCCTAATTCACTTAATGAATCCTCACTGGAAACCTCAAAGCAAAGAGACACCGGACCCAAAGTGGAAAATGTCCTGTCACTTATTGATTTCGCGCTATTCGTGTCGAATTTATAGCTATCACCTCTCTGAATTATTTCATTGATCCTTGAGATGGCGTCATAATCGAATTTCTGAAAGCCCTCAGTGTTTTTTATGTCCGAAATTTTCTGCTTCTCATTTGACGTCAGCGACTTTAAAAACTTTTGCTCAGTAATAAGCTCCTCATCAAAAGTCACCTCAAAGAATTCTATTTTTCTACCGTCATCGCCTAACTCGGGTTTGTTTAAATTTCTACCGTATCCAATTATTTTAACCTGATCTAGGATTGCAGGTCGAAGACCCGATCGTTCAATGTCGGATTTCAGCGGCCTATTGCATTCATTTTGGAAAAATCGTTTCTCACAATAGCTATATCCAGAGGTTAGCACGAAATTCCGTGCGGTCTGAATTTTCGTTTTTCTGCGATTTATGACGGCGTTGAGGTTCTGACTCATATAATCAAGAATTCCAGGTAGTTGATCTTACTAACGGCTACGACGGCTTCCGTAACATCAACTCAGACATTGCCGCTAGCCCTAAAGTACTGGTCGTCGCGAAGGACCCACATACGGAAATCTTGTTACCGACGGATTCTAATGGACTGGAAACCGACCCAAAGTTTCCGCAAATGTTTTTCCATCGCGATCAAGGTTCGGGCCTGAACGAAAACACCTCTCAGAGATGTCGGATTGACCTGCAGACTTCCCCAAAGGACCTAAATTCTGAAGCGATAGCATAACACTCAGAGGCAAAGATTTAATCGCCCTAGGGTCAGGATCCGTTGATTTCTATCGGGCGGCGTGATTCACAGTTCGAAAATCGAGCGGTGAACATGTCTGATCTTTTCTGGCTGACGGATGCGCAGATAGCGCGTCTCGAGCCTTTCTTCCCGAAGTCCCATGGCAAGCCACGCGTTGATGATCGGCGAGTGTTGAGCGGAATTATCTTCATCAACCGCAATGGGTTACGATGGCGTGATGCCCCTGCCGCCTACGGCCCTCACAAGACGCTATACAACCGATGGAAGCGGTGGAGCGACAAGGGCGTCTTTGCTCGGATGATGGCCGGTTTGGCCGCCGAGCATGGTGAACGGAAGACTGTCATGATCGACGCAACCTACCTCAAGGCGCACCGCACAGCGACCAGCATGGGCGTCAAAAAGGGGGGCGTGGACGCCTGATCGGACGCACCAAGGGCGGGATGAACACCAAGCTGCACGCGATCTGTGACAGCCAAGGACGTCCTCTCAGCCTGTTCGTCACGGCGGGTCAGGTCAGCGACTACATCGGCGCACGGGCATTGTTGAGCAGCCTACCCAGCGTCGACTGGCTGCTCGGGGACCGTGGCTACGATGCCAACTGGTTCAGAGAAGCGTTAAAAGACAAAGGGATACGCGCATGCATCCCCGGCCGAAAGCAGCGCAAGAAAACCGTCAAGTACGACAAGCGCCGATACAAGCGGCGCAACCGCATCGAGATCATGTTCGGCAGGCTCAAGGACTGGAGGCGCGTCGCTACCCGCTATGACCGCTGCCCGAAGGTCTTCCTCTCAGCCATCGCACTCGCCGCAACCGTTATCTATTGGCTATGTGTCCTGACCCTAATCTAAGTCCCGAGGTTTTGATTGCGAGATGGATCGAGGCTGGCCGACACACGGTCTTATGAACTCGAAATCATGTGCAACGGTGCGTCGACCCTTAGAGGCTCAGCGCCAAGCGTTGGGTAGGCAAGTTGTTTGAATCGTCCATGACAACATGGAGCGACTGTACTGCTGACTGCTGCTGCTCGTGAGAAAATCTTGCTATGTGGGCGAAAACGTAGATAAGATCATAGCGGTATCCAATGCTTGATAACTCATTGACCATGAGACGCTTGACATACCCCCGCCGAAGGGGTAGCTGGACGGGCAATGTCCGCTGTCGAACGCCCGTCCCGTTCCGATTTGATCAATCATCAGTTCGGCACCACCCAGAGCAAGGTAGCAAAAACCCTCTTCAGGGCGTTCATTTTGGCAGGTGAAACCAAGCACGTCGCAGTAGAACCGTTTGGACTGTTTCCAGTCCGAAACGGCCAGTTCGGGCACCAGTGCATTTGCCATTATGGGACCTGTGTTTGGTTAAGTGGCAGGCGCACGCAGTAGGGTGATCCACGTATCCCCGTATTTGCGCTGGTCCAGCAGGGCAAAGCCTGCGGGGGCGGCTTGGGGGGCGTTTTCTTCCCAGATCAGCAGGGCGCCCGGGGCGATCCAGCCGCCCTCTTGGGCCGAGGCGATGGCCTTTTCCCCAAGGCCTTTGCCGTAAGGCGGATCAAGGAAGATTACCTTGAAGGGCGCGCCGTCATTGCGCTTGAGGTCGGTGGCGTCGCGGCGCAGTAGGCGGGTGGTCCCGATGGCGCGGCATTTGTCGATATTCTCGCGGATGAGGGCGCGGGCCTTGACCCCTTCGTCCACGAAGGTGACTTGGGCGGCCCCGCGGGAAAGCGCCTCGAACCCCAAGGCGCCGGTGCCAGCAAAGAGGTCCAGCACGCGGGCATCCACCACCGGCGAGATGCCCCCGTCAAGGCTGGCCAACACGTTGAACAGACTTTCGCGGACGCGATCCGAGGTGGGGCGCAGGTGGGCTTTGGCGTCGCCTTCGCCGACCTCGGCCAGTTTCAGGCCCCGCAGGCTGCCAGAGATGATCCTCATTTCAGCAGCGCCTTCAGCTCTGTTTCAGGATTGCCGACGACCTCTTTGGCGGGGGATTTGCCGTTCTCGATCAGGCGTTTGCCGACCATATAGGCGCGGGGATCGTTCATGGCGTCCACGGCCAGTAGGGTATCGCCTGCGTAGTACCAGTAGGACACTGCGCCCGCGCCGCTGTCGCGGGTGACGATATTATCATAGCCGGTGCTCAGGCCCGCGATTTGCAGTTTGGTGTCATACTGGTCCGACCAGAACCACGGCATGGGCAGGTAGTCCTGATCCGCCCCAAGCATGTTACGGGCAACGGTCAGCGATTGGTCGATAGCGTTCTGGACGCTTTCCAGACGCATGCGCTTGCCCTTGTAGGGGAAGCTGGCGCAATCGCCTGCGGCCCAGATGCCGGGCACGTTGGTCTGGCCTTTGATGTCCACAGCGATGCCGTTGTCCAGCGTGATCCCTGCGGATTCGGCCAGACCGTCATTCGGGGTGATGCCGACGCCGACGATGACCAGATCCACATCCAGCATGGTGCCATCCGCCAGCTCGGCCTGAGTGACATGGCCATTGGCGCCGATCAGGCGGGCAAGGCCGATGCCTTCACGGATGTCTACCCCGTGACTTTGGTGCAGGGCGCGGAAATAGTCTGCGGTTTCGGGCGCGGCGACGCGGCCAAGGATGCGGGGGGCGGCCTCGACCAGAGTGACCTGCATCTGGCGCTTGGCGCAGACGGCGGCAGCCTCAAGCCCGATGTAGCCGCCGCCCACAATCAGGATACGGCGGCCTTCGGTGGCATGGGGCGCGATGGCGTCGATGTCGGCCAGCGTGCGCACGGTGTAGACCCCGTCCAGATCGCCGCCGATGGCTGCAGGCAAGGTGCGCGGGGTCGAGCCGGTGGTCAGGGCCAGTTGATCGAAGGCAATGCTCTGGTCCCCGACCAGCAGGGTCTTGGCGGCTGTGTCGATGCCATCCACGCGGGCACCAAGGCGCAGGGTGATGTTGTTCTCGGCGTACCATTCCGCAGGGCGCAAATAGAGACGGTCCATAGCCATGTCCCCCAGCAGGTAGGCTTTGGACTGGGGCGGGCGCTGATAGGGGGGGACGGGCTCGTCTCCGAAGATCGTGATGTCCCCGTCAAAGCCTTGTTTCCGCAGTTCCGCAACCAAAGTTGCTGCGGCCTGGCCTGCGCCTATCACTGCAATATGGGACATTCTGAAAACCTCGCCTATGTTAGCGTCATCGGACAATTGAACCGACATAACCGCAGGTTCCCTGCGAGTGCAATTCTGCAGAGAGGTAAGATATGACCATTTCCACCGGACAGGCTTTGCCAGAGGCCAATTTGTTGCGTTTGGGCGACCAAGGGCCCGAATCCGTGGCACTGGCCGACAAGGTTAAAGGCCGCAAGGTTGTCATTTTCGGTTTGCCCGGGGCCTATACCGGTGTGTGCAGCACCGCCCACGTTCCCAGCTTTATCCGCAGCAAGGATGCGCTGGCCGAAAAGGGCGTTGAAGAGATCATCTGCGTATCGGTCAACGATCCCTTCGTGATGGCCGCGTGGGCCGAATCGACCGGCGCGAAAGAGGCGGGTCTGACCTTCCTTGGCGATGCGGATGGCAGCTTTACCAAAGCGCTGGGGCTTGAGTTCAACGCACCGCCCGCTGGCCTGATCGGCCGCTCCAAACGGTTCGCGATGGTGGTCGAAGATGGCACCGTGACCCTGCTGAACGTTGAGGAAAGCCCCGGGGTTTGCACTCTGTCGGCGGGCGAAGCGGTGGTTGACGCTCTCTGATCTGCCCGAATTCATGGCATGAAAGGCCCGCTGTTGCGGGCCTTTTTTATTTGCGGAAGGAAGGGTCTTGACTAAACCGACTAAAAAAGTCAGGTTTAGGTCAGCCAGCCTTCAACGGGTCAGCCAGTTGCCATTCTTAGACGGATTGCTTTGACATGACCCAAG
Source organism: Pseudomonadota bacterium (assembly GCA_036139795.1). Lineage (GTDB taxonomy): Bacteria > Pseudomonadota > Alphaproteobacteria > Rhodobacterales > Rhodobacteraceae > Donghicola. The sequence continues at coordinate 19,711 of JAYZYX010000126.1, forward strand.
ATCAAAAGACCCGAACTGCCCGCAGTCTGCGCGAACGTGCAGCCGAAGTGCGGGCGATCCTTGCCGAGTTGTCGTGGCCCGTCGATCTGGATACCGAGCGCCTGCTGGACCGGATCGAATTTGGTGACCGCTGAACCCCTTCGCCCCGACAACCGGAGACACGCAAGATGACAATGATGCCCACGACTTTCCGCACCGCCAGTGCCCATTCGCCCGAACTGCCCCTGCACCTTGCCGAGGAGCTGACCGGCGGCGGCGCTCAGGCCCTGATCCAGCTGGGTGACCAGATATACACCCTTCGGATCACCCGTCAGGGCAAGTTGATCCTGACCAAGTAATCCTCAGGAGGCGTCTTGTAGGATCGTAGGAAGGGCAGGTGCTGCGGTGCCCGCCCTTCTTTCGTTTTACCAACGTCATAGGGTATCGGCGTAAAAGATTACTTCTATAGGTATATTAAACTTTTATTAGAATGGCTTTCACTTTATTGTCGCTGGACAAAATTTGCAGCTCTGCGATTTTCTTTAACGATGTAAGGGAGTTTTCCATGAAAATCATGACAACCGGTCTATCGGTAACGGCGTTTCTTGCGGCAAGCGTAGCAGCTGTCGCGGGTACCAGCGAACATGCAGAGGTGGCAGATGCTGTGATCGACGCACAGCGCGCGGCTTTGGCCGAGGCGACAGAAGACGCAGGCTTTGGTCCCCAGTCGCCGCGCGATCTGCGCTACACTGTGGGTGGCAACGCGCGGGTGTTCTCGATGGCGCCGGCTGCCAGCCAGATGAACCTGTGCAACATCCACTTCCATGATGGTGCTGAACACGCGGGCGGTCAGTTCTCGACCTTCCGTGGCAATGGTGACGGCGAAGGCTGGGGCACCGGCTACGTCTACGATGGCGATCTGACCGAGGCAGAACTGGCGCCGCTGGCCGCACCGATCGGCACTGGTGAGCATGGCCTGCTGCAGTCCGGCCAGACCATTGAGGTCCACTTCGTCCACACCACCAGCGACATCGATCCTGGCCCGACCCTTGGTGCATGTCTGGCGGATTCGACTGGCAACCCGCAGCTGCGTGTCGAAACTCAGGTGATGGTTCTGGTCAACGACGCAAACGCGATCGATTTCCGCACGCTGGCGGATGTCCAGCAGGTGAACGGTTATTGGCAGGCACCGAACGTGCCCGAAAACACCGGCACGCCGATCACCTATCTGGGTTCGACCACTGGCCCCAGCTACAACGAAAAGGCATCGCCCTTTCAGGTAACTTGGTCGGTCCGCCCCGAGGTGATCAAAGTGGACATCAACACTGTTGGTGCTTGGTATGCGGACAACATCTTTGACGAAGACCACGCCCACGGCGTGCGCAATCTGGTCAAGAACGTCGATCTGCTGTCGCCGATCAACCAGTAATTCGGCCTGACGCTAAAAAGAAAGGGGAGGATACGGTTGGTATCCTCCCCTTTTTGTTTGTCGATGTGCCCAAGGCTTAGCCGGGGCTCATGCCGCGCAGACGCTCGCTGCGGCGGCGCAGCAGTTCTACGGTGGTCAGCAGTGCAATCGAGATCACCACGAGGATCGTCGCAACCGCCAGAATGGTGGGCGAGATTTGTTCGCGCAGACCGATGAACATCTGCCAAGGCAGGGTCTTCTGACCGGCGGAACCAACCAGCAGCACCACGACCACTTCGTCGAACGAGGTGATGAAGGCGAACAGGCCACCTGAAATCACGCCGGGCAGGATCAGCGGCATCTGGATGCGGAAGAACGTGGTCACCGGATCGGCCCCCATGTTCGCTGCCGCGCGGGTCAGGCTCTGGTCAAAGCTGCTGAGGGTCGCGGTCACGGTGATGATCACGAAGGGAATCCCCAGTGCGGCGTGGGCCAAAACAACACCCGCCATCGTGCCCTGCAGGCTAACGCTGGAGTAGAAGAAGAACATACCGGCCGAGGTAATGATCAGCGGAACGATCATCGGCGAGATCAGCAGCGCCATGATCTGGCGCTTGAAGGGCACGTGCGGCTGGCTCAGGCCGATGGCCGCCAGTGTCCCAAGGCTAACCGACAGCAGGGTCGCCAGCGGCGCGATGATCAGCGAGTTGCTGAACGCTTGCAGCCAGCTGTAATCGCCATTGGCCCCAAGGAAGTCGCGGTAGTGCTTGAGCGAATACCCCTCGGGGTCCAGCCGCAGCATCTCGGGGGTGAAGGTAAAGAAGTCCTGCGCGTTAAAGCTAAGCGGGATCACGATCAGGATCGGGAAGATCAGGTAAAAGAAAACCAGACCGCAGAAGACGCGGAACGCGTAGTACCAGATTTTCTGCCCGAAGGTTGCGTATGTGGGAAGGGTGGTTGCCATGATCTCTTATCCCAGCTTCACGTTATCGATGCCGACAAGCTTGTCGTAGACGTAGTAGAGCAGCAGAACGATCACCAGCATGATGGTCCCCAGCGCCGCCGCCAGCCCCCAGTTTCCAAGGGTCGAGAACTGGAAGTAGATCCGGTTCGAGATAAAGGTGCCGTCTGCACCGCCCACCAGTTCGGGGGTGATGAAGTAGCCGACCGCCAGAATGAACACCAGCAGGGCGCCCGCGCCGATACCGGGTGTGGTCTGCGGGAAGTAGACGCGCAGGAAGGCGGTGGTGTTGGTGGCCCCCAGCGATTTTGCCGCACGCAGATAGCTTGGCGGGATGGTTTTCATCACCGAATAAAGCGGCAGGATCATAAAGGGCAGCAGGATGTGTGTCATCGCGATCACCACGCCAAGCTGGTTATTGATCAGGCTCAGACGCTCGGTAAAGCCAAGGGCGATCCAGATGTCGTTAATTACGCCCTGTTCCTGCAGCAGGATTTTCCAAGCCGAGGTTCGCACCAGAAGCGAGGTCCAGAAGGGCAGCAGAACAAGGATCATCAACAGGTTTGACGTGCGCAGGGGCAGGTCCGCCAGCAGCCACGCCACAGGATAGCCGATGACAAGCGTACAGAAGGTAATCAAGGCGCTTAGCCAAAGGGTCCGGATCATCAGCTTTTGGTAGATGCGCTGATCGGGATCCTTCATCTGAACGCCTTCTATCGTGCGCTCGGCGTCAAAGGCGGCCATATAGTAGCTGCCGGTGTAATAGCCCGAGTTGGCCTTGATGGTGGCCCAGTATTCGATCTTGCCCCAGTCCTTGTCGACGTCCAGCAGTTCGGCCTTGAAGTCGGTAATCTCTTCAATCTTCAGACGAGAGATCGCGCGGCCCGATTTGCGGAACAGGGACGACATGCCGGGGGTTTCATAGTTGAAACGGCGACCCAGCTGGGTGTGCTGTTTGTTCTTGAAGGCGGCCTTGAAGTCGATGGCCATTGCCTTGAACGCGGCCTCGGACGGCAATTCGCCGGACTGGGGGTCCCAGTCCTCTAGTGCGACGACCACGTTGGGAATGATGTCAGGGATATAATCGGTACCCGCGGTGTTCTGGACCGAACGCATCAGCATCGAGCCGATGGGCATGATGAACGAGACCAGTACAAACAGCAGCAGCGGGGCGGTCAGCAGCAACGCCCGTCGTTTTTGCCGTCGTAGTGCCCGGGCGAGACTTTGCTTTAGCGGAGTGCCGTCGGCAGCCATCATCGGGCCATTCGTCGATGTATCAGCCATGTGTATCCCTGTTGAAGGTCAGCGCCGGTTGTCCGGCGTCATTTGAAAAGGTTGTTGGGCAAAGCCCCGAAATCGGCTTGGCGCAAGAACCTGAAGTGTCGGGAAGAAAGCGGGGGTGGAAAGGGGGCGCTTGGCCCCCCTTCCGAGGTGCAGATTACTGCAGCAGCCATGCCTGGTACTGTGCGTCCAGGTCATCGCGGTAGCTTGCCCACCAGTCGTAGTTGAACAGGAAGGTGTTCTTTGCGTTGTTGGGATCGGTCGGCATGTGCGGCGCCATCTCGATACCCAGTTCTGCGTGCTTACCAACCAGCGGAGCCGACGATGCGCGTGCGGGACCGTACGAGATGTACTTGGCCTGATCCGCCAGACGCTGGGTGTCGGTTGCGAACTTTACGAAGTCCAGTGCGCGGGCTTCACGGTCTGCGGGCAGGTTGGCGGGGATGATCCAGCCGTCCAGGTCGAACATCTGCCAGTCCCACAGCATGCCGATCGGCTGGCCCTGCTCGGCGATCGCCGAGAACAGACGACCGTTGTAGGTCGAACCGATGGTGACTTCGCCGTCTGCCAGCAGCTGCGGGGTTTCCGCGCCTGCCGACCACCAGACAACGCTGTCTTTGATGGTGTCCAGCTTGGCGAATGCACGTGCTACGCCTTCGGGGGTCTCGAGGGTGCTGTATACGTCGTCGATTGCAACGCCGTCACAGATCAGAGCCCATTCCATGTTGCCAATCGGGCGCTTTTCCAGCGCGCGCTTGCCGGGGAATTTTTCGGTGTCGAAGATGTCGCAGACGCTGGTGGGCGCTTCGGGCAGTAGGTCGGTACGGTAGCCGAAGGTGGTCGAGTACACGATCTGGGGAATGAAGCAGTCGCTCACGATCAGATCGCCGAAGTCTTCCGATGCTTTGGTGCCGTCGGGAGCATCAGCCAGCATGGTGTCGGGATCGATTTCCAGCGCCAGGCCTTCGTCGCAAAGACGCATTGCGTCTGCTGCCACAACGTCAACGACGTCCCAGGTGATGTTGCCAGCTTCTGCCATCGCGCGCAGCTTGGTCACAGCTTCGGCCGAGCTTTCGTCGGTGATGACTTCCAGACCGCTGTTCATGGCCTGATAGGGTTCTACGTAAGCCTTAACCTGGCTGTTCTGGTAAGCACCGCCCCACGACACGATGGTCATCGAGCTGGCCATTTCCGCCGATACAGCGCCAGCGGCGATGGTCAGAGCGGTGGTGGTCAACATCAGTTTGGTGAGTTTCATGTTTTACTCCCTGTTAACGCCCGGGTTGGTATTTGCAGGGTTTGGCCCCGGGACTGGCCTGAACCCCTAATCCTCACAGACCCTCTGGTTCGTGGGACGCCGCAGCAAGATGAATCGCTGCGGTATTAGAAACAGTAACGCCTAAATCTCAGGCGTCTAGCGCCCGACAGTCGTTCGCCAGCCAGCCGATGTCGATCATCTCGCCGGGTTGCAGGCGGCGCTGGTCAGGAGCGTTACGGGTTTTGATAATAAAGTCGTCACGGCCAGCCACCTTCAGGCGGGTGCGGAAGATGTCACCCATGTAGATGAACTCCAGCACTTCGGCTTTCAGGGTGTGCGCATCGCGGTGCAGACGGGATTTGTCGATCTCGACGCGCTCGGGGCGGATCGAGACCAGCGTCCGTTCACCGGCCTTGCTGACGTTGACGGGCTTACAGTCGATCACTTCGCCGCTGTCCAGACGCACCACGGCGAAACCGTCGCGGATTTCCTGAACTACGCCTTCAAGGGTGTTATTTTCACCGATGAACTGTGCAACAAAGCTATTCTGGGGCGCTTCATACAGCTCATCCGGCGGAGCCAGCTGCTGGATGCGGCCATCGTTGAACACGGCCACGCGGTCCGACATGGTCAGCGCCTCGGTCTGGTCGTGGGTCACGTAAACGGTGGTGATGCCCAGATTGTGCGCGATGCGGGTGATTTCGAACTGCATGTGTTCGCGCAGCTGCTTGTCCAGCGCGCCAAGCGGTTCGTCCATCAGAACCAGTTCGGGTTCAAACACCAGAGCGCGGGCCAGCGCGATACGCTGCTGCTGACCGCCCGAAAGCTGAGCCGGACGACGGCCACCAAAGGCCCCCATCTGCACCATATCCAGCGCACGCTTCACTTTTGCCTCACGCTCGGACTTGCCAAGCTTGCGGACCTCAAGCGGGAACGCAAGGTTTTCAGCAACGGTCATGTGGGGGAAAAGCGCATAGTTCTGGAAAACCATCCCGATGCCGCGCTTGTGGGGCGGGATGTTGTTGATGGGCTTGCCGTCCAGCTTGATTTCACCATGAGTGGCTGTCTCAAACCCTGCCAGCATCATCAGGCAGGTGGTTTTCCCGGACCCCGACGGCCCCAGCATGGTCAGAAACTCACCTTTGGGCATGGTTAGGTTCAGGTCTTTTACGACCAGAGTTTCACCATCATAGCTCTTTTGCACGCGTTCGAACTCGACGAACGCATCTTTAGAAGATGTCTGCGCCAAAACTGGCTCCCTGTGTTTATTGGCAGCTTTTGGTGCTGCGCTTGTTCACCATTGACTAAACCTTGTGCAGTCGAGTCTTGCAACAGCCTCTAAGGGTCAAAATCATGGTGATGTATCAAGTCGGCTCAAACGGCCATTTTTCTGCGCTTGACCCGACCATATGGGTCGCAAAAACGACCTTAACAGTCGAAGTGGTCTGCGCAAATTATAACCACTGTAGGCGATTTCAGGCGATTTTCTAGGGTTTTTGCTGCACATTTGGGCTGATGAGCTGCCCGACAATCGGTCAGAATGGGCGCTTTGTGCTGATCTTTGTCGTTTTTGGGGCGACTCTGCCCGCCGATATTTTGCAACATCATCTGGTAAGACCCTGAGGAGGACTTGTGATGACGGCCAAGCAAATCCCTTTCACACCGGAAGAGTACAAGCGACGCTTGCGCCTTGTCCGAACGGCCATGCAGGCCTCGGGTCTGGACGCCTTGTTCGTTACTGACCCCTCCAATATGGCTTGGCTGACCGCTTATGACGGCTGGTCGTTCTACGTACACCAAGGGGTGATCGTGCGGCTGGACGGCGATCCGATCTGGTGGGGACGCGGTCAGGATGCGAACGGCGCGGTGCGTACGGTCTGGATGTCCGATGACCACGTTCACGGCTATCGGGACAACTTCGTCCAATCCCGCGTCCGCCATCCCATGCAGGATCTGGCCCGTATCCTGAAGGATCTGGGCTATGAAAACGGCCGCATCGGCGTCGAGATGGAGAACTACTACTACTCGGCCAAGGCACACCTGACCCTGATCGAGGAGCTGCCCGCCGCCACCATCGAAGACGCCACCGGCATCGTGAACTGGCAGCGCAGCATCAAGTCCGAAGAAGAGCTGATCTTCATGCGCCGCGCCGCCAAAATCTCGGACAAGATCATCGACGGTCTGGTCGAGCGGGTCGAGGTTGGCGTCCCGAAGAACGAAATCGTGGCGGAAATCCTGCGCGATGCCGCCCTTGGGGCCGATGGCCATTGGGGCGATTATCCCGCGATTGTGCCGCTGCTGCCTTCGGGTTCGGACGCTGCCGCGCCGCATCTGACGTGGGACGGCCGCCCGTTTCAGGGGGGAGAGGCGACATTCTTTGAGATCTCCGGCTGTTACCGCCGCTATCACGCGCCCTTGTCGCGGACGATCTTCTTGGGCGAGCCTGACGACACCTTCAAACGGGCCGAGGCCGCGCTGGTCATGGGTCTTGAGGCCGGCCTTGATGCCGCCCGTGCCGGCAACCGCGCCTGCGATATCGCCAACGCCCTTGCCGCACCCCTTGAGGCCGCCGGTATCACCCGCGGCGAACGCTGCGGCTACCCCATCGGCCTCAGCTACCCGCCGGATTGGGGCGAACGGACCATCAGCTTGCGCGCCGAGGATGAAACTGTTCTGCTGCCCGGCATGACCTTCCACTTCATGCCCGGTCTCTGGATGCAGGACTGGGGCCTTGAGATCACCGAATCCATCCTGATCAAACCCGAAGGCCCCGCTGAATGCTTCTGCAGCCAGCCGCGCAAACTCTTTGTGAAAACCAATGAACAAGCTATCCCGCGTCCAAGCCACATTGGCGGATCTGATCGCCTTTCCGACGATCTCGGTGGATTCGAACCTTCAGATGATGGCCTATCTGGAGGAAAGCCTCACTAAGGTCGGTGCCCGCGTCACCCTGCAACATGACGCGACCGGCAAAAAAGCCAACCTCTGGGCCACCTTAGGGCCAGAGGTCGATGGTGGTGTTGTCCTGTCGGGCCACAGCGATGTGGTCCCCGTCGAGGATCAGGATTGGACCACAGATCCCTTCACCCTGGTTGAAAAAGACGGGCTGCTTTACGGGCGCGGCACCTGCGATATGAAAGGCTTTATCGCTGCCTGCACCGCACTGGCCCCCGATTTCGCCAAGCTGGACCTCAAGCGTCCGATCCATTTCGCCTTCACCTATGATGAGGAAACCGCCTGCCTCGGCGCTCAGGCGCTGGTCAAAATGTTGGCGAAATCCCCTGTGAAACCCGCGATCGCCCTGATCGGAGAGCCGACAGAGATGCGGGTCATCGAAGGTCATAAGGGCTGCTGCGAATACACCACGCGCTTCACCGGTCTTGAGGGCCACGGCAGCAATCCGGGCGCAGGGGTGAACGCTGTGGAATACGCTGTGCTTTACGTCTCGCACCTGCTTGAGGTCCGCGAAAGCCTCAAATCCCGCGCCCCCGAAGGCTCTCGCTTCGATCCGCCTTGGACCACGATCAATATCGGCGGGCTGCACGGCGGGGTGGCCCACAACGTGATCGTGGGCAAAGCCGAAGTGGATTGGGAATTCCGCCCCGTCCAAGCCTCGGACTTCGATTTCGTCAAAACCGAAATGTCCCGCTTTGTCGCCGAAGACCTGCTGCCGAAAATGAAGGCCATCCACCCCGAGGCAGACATCCAGACCGAAACACTGGGCGAAGTCGCTGGCCTTGAGCCGATGGAAATCAACGCTGCCCGTGATCTGATCGCCGAACTCACTCTCGCCAACAATGCGGATGTGGTGTCTTTCGGGACCGAGGCTGGCCTTTTCCAGTCCATCGGCATCGACGCCGTCGTCTGCGGCCCCGGCAGCATCGCGCAGGCCCATAAACCGGACGAATTCGTCGCCAAAGACCAACTCGCCGCCTGTATCAAAATCCTCGAAGGCGTCGCCCACCGCCTGACGCAATAGGCGCGCGCTCTTTCATCTTGGCAAAAATACCTTCGCCGAAGGCAATGCGGGCCCGAAGGCCCGCAAAACGTTCTTAGCCAGCCACAAACAGGCCCTCTGCCTTCACCTTGGCATAGGCTTCATCCAGCGACTTGCGGGCCCGCGAAATCAGCAGGTCCACGTCGTCGCGGGTGAACACCAGCGGCGGCGAGATGATCATCCGGTCGCCCACATGGCGCATGATCAGGTTGTTCGCGAAACAGCGCTCGCGGCAGATATAGCCAACGGTTCCGGCCTCGGCGGCGAACTTGGCGCGGGTTTCTTTGTTCGGGGTCAGCGCGATCGAGCCCATGTGGCCCACGATCTTCGCCTCACCGACCATCGGGTGGTCCACCAACGCTTCAAACTGCTGTTTCAGGTAGGGCGCGATTTGTTCGCGGGCAGTCTCGATGATCTTTTCCTCATCCAGAATGCGCAGGTTTTCCAAGGCGACAGCGGCGCTGACCGGGTGGCCTGCGTAGGTGTAGCCGTGGTTGAATTCGCCTGAACCAACCACTTCGGCGACCTCGTCACAGACGATCGAGCCGCCAATCGGCGCGTAGCCCGAGCTAAGGCCCTTGGCGATGGTCATGATATGCGGCTGGATGCCGACAGTCTGGCTGCCGAACCACTGGCCGGTACGACCGAAACCACAGATCACTTCGTCGGCGATCAGCAGGATTTCGTATTTGTCGCAAATGCGCTTGATTTCAGGCCAGTAGGTTTCGGGGGGGACGATCACGCCGCCAGCGCCCTGAATAGGCTCGGCGATAAAGGCCGCAACGCGGTCTTCGCCCAGTTCCAGAATCGCTTTTTCCAGCTGCTGCGCACGCTCCAGACCGAATTCCTCGGGGGTCATGTCGCCGCCTTCGGCCCACCAGTTGGGCTGGTCGATGTGATGCACGTTCTGCACCACGCCGCCTTGGGCGTGCATCCCGCTCATGCCGCCAAGGGACATCGCCCCAAGGGTCGAGCCGTGATAGCCGTTCTTGCGCGAGATGATGATATTTTTGTCCGGCTTGCCCTTCTGCGCCCAGTAAAAGCGGACCATGCGGATGTTGGTGTCATTCGCTTCCGAACCCGAGCCCGCATAGAACACGTGGTTCAGATCGCCGGGTGCCAGTTCGGCAAGGCGTGCCGACAGGGCGATGACCGGCACGTGGGTCGTCTGGAAGAACGTGTTGTAGTAGGGCAACTCTTTCATCTGGCGATAGGCGACTTCGGCCAGCTCGTCGCGGCCATAGCCGATGTTGACGCACCACAGGCCAGCCATAGCATCCAGAATTTCATTCCCCTCAGAGTCCCACAGGCGTGTGCCCGAGGCACGGGTGATCACCCGCGCGCCCTTGGTCTTGAACCCCGCCTGAGTGGAAAAGGGGTGCATGTGGTGATCGGCGTCCAGCGCTTGTAGTTCGGCGGTTGCCATGTGGTTCGAAATCTGCGCCATTCTGTCCTCGTGTCGGAAAAGAGTCCTGTCGCGCACCAATGGCACGCGACCCTTACACGCAGAATATGATCAAATTATACGCTGTCAATCGAATCGCTTTCGCCGAGGGTCTCGGCCAGCTGCTTCATGCCCTGCTTGATGTCCGCTTCCATGGCTGATGCCGCCCCATCCGCGTCACCAGCCGCCAGTGCGGTCAGTAGCAGTTTGTGATTGTCAGGCAGATTCGCGGTGCCATATCGCCCGCAGACCACACGCAAGGACGGGCCGAACCGCAGCCACAAACTGTCCGCCATCGTGGCAAGGATCGGTGCATCAGCCATATCGTATAGGGTATGATGGAACCGGTAATTGCCCGCCAGATAGCCTGCGATATCGCCGTTGTTCATGGCATTATCCAGCGCCGTATCGATGGCTGTCAGCTGCTTTATCCGCGGAACTGTGGCGTGCAGGCAGGCCTGTCTGGTCAGCTCTGGTTCCAGCGCAAGCCTTGCATACACAAGCTCTTCTACGGATTTTCGGGACAAACGCGGCACATACACGCGACGATTGCCTTGAAAGTCCAGCGCACCCGCGGCTGTCAGGCGACGGATCGCCTCGCGCACAGGTGTCATGCCCGCGCCCAGTTGCTCGGTTAAGCCGAGAATCGTAACCGCCTGACCGGGAGCTAGCTCTCCGAACAGGATTTTTTCACGTAACGTCTGATATGCGATCTGATGGGCCGGAACCGACGTCATTCCTGATTGTTTCCCGTTGGGTTTGTTCAATTTTTCATCGCCTCGTCGTTACATCACTCACGCTTGCGTCACACTATGCCTTAGGAGTTTACTCTGAGTGTGGAAATAATGAAACGTTGCCACATCGGGTAAAACTTGATCAAATCCTTCCTCAGAGGCGCAACAAGCGCTCATTGCCCAACGGGAGAGAACTATGACACTCAAACTTGCGACCACCACCGCAGCACTGGCCCTGGTTGCCGCTCAGGCCATGGCCGAAGAGGTCCGGGTCTATAACTGGTCCGACTATATCGACGAAGAACTGCTGACCAAGTTCGAAAGCGAGACCGGCATTGATCTGATCTACGACGTCTTCGACAGCAACGAGGTTCTGGAAACCAAGATGCTGGCAGGCGGCTCTGGCTACGATGTTGTGGTTCCCACCGGCAGCTTCCTTCAGCGCCAGATCGCAGCAGGCGCGTTCCAGAAACTGGACCAGTCCAAGCTTTCGAACGCTGGCAACATGTGGGACGCGATCAAAGAGCGTACCGCCCAGTATGACCCCGGCAACGAATATTCGATCAACTACATGTGGGGCACCACCGGCATCGGCGTGAACATCGGCAAAGTGGCCGAGGTTCTTGGTGCGGATGCGCCCATCGACAGCCTCGCGCTGATCTTCGATCCGGCGAACATGGAAAAGCTGGCCTCGTGCGGCGTTTACATGTTGGACGCACCCACCGAAGTTATCCCCGCCGTGCTGAAGTATCAGGGTCAGGACCCCGATAGCAAAGACGCGGATGTGATCGCAGGCACCGAAGAAGTGCTTATGGCGATTCGCCCCTACGTGCAGAAATTCGATTCGTCCGAGTACATCAACGCGCTGGCGAACGGCGACATCTGCGTAGCCTTCGGCTGGTCGGGTGACATCCTGCAATCCCGTGACCGCGCCGCCGAGGCCGATAACGGCGTCGAAATCGCATATAACGCGCCGAAAGAGGGTGCGCTGATGTGGTTCGACCAGATGGCGATCCCCGTGGATGCGCCGAACCCCGATGGAGCGCACAAGTTCCTGAACTTCATCATGGACGCGCACAATATGGCTGCGGCCTCGAACTATGTGTACTACGCGAACGGCAACAAAGCCTCGCAGGAGTTCCTGAATGAGGATGTGATCGGCGACACCGCGATCTACCCCGATGAGGCGACCGTGGCGAACCTCTACACCTTCTCGCCCTATGATCCCAAGCTGCAGCGGACCGTGACCCGCATGTGGACCAAGGTCAAATCGGGTAACTAAGCCCCGAAGAAACTGGGCGTGCGGGATTGTGGTCCCGTGCGCCCTTCTCCTTTTTGCACTTCCGACCCTTCGAGGTTCATTATGGCCGCAAACGGCGCTTCTGTTTTTGCCCCTTGGGATGATCCCGACCAGACCCCTCTGATCCGGTTCGAAAATGTCACCAAGCGGTTTGGTGATTTCACTGCGATCGACAATCTGTCACTGGACATCTACGCCCGTGAATTCTTTGCCCTTCTGGGGCCGTCAGGGTGTGGCAAGACCACGATGATGCGGATGCTGGCCGGTTTCGAAACCCCGACCGAGGGTAAGATCTACATCGGCGGTCAGGACATGGGGCCGATTGCGCCGAACCAGCGGCCTGTGAACATGATGTTCCAAAGCTACGCGCTGTTCCCGCACCTGTCGGTTTATGAGAACATCGCCTTCGGTCTGCGCCGCGACGGCCAGCCCAAGGACAAGATTGAAGCGCGCGTCGAAGACATGCTGCGCATGGTCCGCCTGCAGAAATTCGCGAAACGCAAACCGCACCAGATTTCCGGTGGCCAGCGCCAGCGTGTGGCCCTTGCGCGCTCCTTGGCGAAAGAGCCAAAGTTGCTGCTGCTGGACGAACCCCTTGGCGCATTGGACGCCAAGCTGCGCGAAGACACCCAGTTCGAACTGATGGATATTCAGGAAAAGACCGGCACCACCTTTGTGATCGTGACCCACGATCAGGAAGAGGCGATGACCGTTGCCAGCCGTATCGCGGTGATGGACGAAGGTCGCATCATGCAGGTGGCCACCCCTGACCGCATCTACGAATTCCCTGAAAATGCCTATGTGGCGGACTTTATCGGTGACGTGAACCTGATCGAGGGCACCGCGACCCCGTCCGGCGAGGATGAAGTCACCATCGCTTGGGCCGAAAACCAACAGCCCATCCGTGCCAAGACCCAGCGCAAGCTGGCGACGGGGCAAAAGGTGTTCTACGCGATCCGCCCCGAAAAGGTTGGCATCTTTAAAGAAGAGCCAACAGATGTGGTGAACAAGGCCAAAGGCCGCATTCTGGACATCGCCTATCTGGGCAACCTTTCGACCTACCACGTGCAGATGCCAACCGGCGAGATCATCAAGGCGCAAAGCGCCAACACCCGCCGTATCGCCCGCCGTCCTTTCACTTGGGAAGAAGAGGTTTGGGTCAGTTGGAACGGCACCGGTGGCTCGGTGCTGGAGGACTGATCCATGCGCCGCTTCACCCTGATCGCACTACCATATCTTTGGCTGCTGGGGCTTTTTCTGGTCCCCTTCCTGATCGTTCTGAAGATTTCGCTGTCGGATCTGAACCTGTCGATCCCGCCCTATATGCCACAGTTGGATATCAGCGCAGGCTGGTCGGGTCTGATGGACTTTTTCAGCGAACTGGACTTTGAGAACTTTGTCTGGCTGACCGAGGATGACCTTTACTGGAAGGCCTATCTGTCCAGCCTCAAGATCGCCGTTGTGGCGACCTTCCTGACCCTGCTGGTGGGCTATCCGGTGGCCTATGGCATGGCCCGTGCGCCGTCCGAATGGCGTCCGACCCTGATGATGCTGGTGATCCTGCCGTTCTGGTCCAGCTTTCTGATCCGCGTCTATTCGTGGATGGGCATCCTGTCGAACGAGGGCTTTCTGAATCAGTTCCTGCTGTGGACCGGCATTATCTCCGAGCCGCTTCAGATCATGAACACCACCACCGCCGTCTATATCGGCATCGTCTACACCTACCTGCCGTTCATGATCCTGCCGATCTATTCGGCTTTGGAAAAGATGGACGACAGCTTGCTTGAAGCGGCCGAGGATCTGGGTTGTTCGCGCCTGAAAGCTTTCTGGCTGATCACCTTCCCCCTGTCGCGGGCGGGCATGATTGCGGGCTGTTTTCTGGTCTTCATCCCCTCAATCGGGGAATTCGTGATCCCCTCGCTTCTGGGCGGGTCGGACACGCTGATGATCGGCAAGGTTCTGTGGGAAGAGTTCTTTAACAACCGCGACTGGCCGGTGGCCTCGGCTGTGGCAGTGGTGCTGCTGATGATCCTTGTGATCCCCATCATCCTTTTCCAACGCAACGAGCAAAAGCAGCGGGAGGCCGAAGGATGAGACGTTTTAGCTGGTTCAATGTCACCTCGCTGACGCTGGGATTTGCGTTCCTTTACGTGCCGATGCTGATCCTTGTGATCTATTCGTTCAACGACAGTAAGCTGGTGACGGTTTGGGCGGGGTTCTCGACCAAATGGTACGGCGAGTTATTCCAGAACCAGGCCTTTCTGGATGCGGCATGGGTGACCTTGCGCGTGGCGGTCATGAGTTCGACCATCGCGACGATCTTGGGCACAATGGCGGCCTATACGATGGTCCGCGCAGGCCGGTTCTATGGCCGGACCCTGTTTTCGGGGATGATCTATGCGCCGCTGGTGATGCCAGAGGTGATCACTGGTCTATCGCTGTTGCTGCTGTTCATCGGGATCGGTCTGGATCGCGGCGTGGTCACGGTGGTTCTGGCCCATACGACCTTTGCCATGTGCTACGTCAGCGTTGTCGTTAGCTCGCGCCTTGTCAGCTTTGACAAATCGCTGGAAGAGGCCGCGCTGGATTTGGGATGTACGCCGTTTCAGGCCTTCCGCCTTGTGACCCTGCCGATTATCGCGCCTGCGGTGATTTCGGGGTGGCTTCTGGCCTTTACCCTGTCGCTGGACGATCTGGTGATCGCCAGCTTTACCGCAGGGCCTTCGGCGACCACTCTGCCGATCAAGATCTTCAGCTCGGTCCGTCTGGGGGTCAGCCCCGAGATTAATGCGCTGTCGACCATCATGATCGGGATCGTGGCCAGCGGGGTGATCTTGTTCTCGCTGATCTCCAAGCGCAACATCGCCCGCGCTGAGGCGGACGCCCGCGCGGCCGAGCGGACCTGATGCAACGCACCTATGAACCGCTCGCTTATTCTGATGAAGGGCGGGCGGGATGCTACTGGGATAGCACCGTCACACCAGTGACGGACCCGCCCTTGCAGGGTGACCTGCGGGCAGATGTGGCGGTGATCGGCGCAGGCTTTGCCGGTTTGAATGCCGCGTTAGAGCTGCGCCAGTCCGGTGCCGATGTGGTGGTTCTGGACAGTGGCTATGCTGGCTGGGGGGCCTCTGGCCGCAACGGCGGGTTCTGCTGCGAAGGCGGCGCCAAGGCCAAAGACAGCACCCTGCGCCGCCAATACGGTGCCAACGTATTGGCCGATTGGGACGCGGCGCAAACCGCCTCGATCATTCATGTGGACAGGCTATTGTCGCGCTACGGCATCGATGTGGATCGCCATAGTCAGGGCGAGATGCTGCTGGCCCATTCCCCCAGCGCATTGGAGAAAATGCACCGCTCAGGAGCAACCGTTATCAGCCGCGAGGCGCTGGCCGCTCAAGGCATCAAAGGCCCCGAGTTTCTAGGCGGCATCCACGGCCCCCGCGGCTTTGCCCTGAACCCCCGTAAGTACATTGATGGTCTGGCGCAGGCTTGCCGCGCTGCCGGTGTCCGTTTTGCCTTTGGCACGACAGTTGGCGCATTGCAGCGGCTCGGCAGCGGCTGGTATCTGACCCACAGCATGGGCAGCGTCAGCGCCGATCAGGTGCTGGTTGCTACCAATGGTTATTCCAGTGACGATTTGCCTGACTGGCTGCGCGCCCGCTACCTGCCGGTGCTGTCCAGTATCATGGTTACGCGGTCTTTGACGCCGGTTGAACTGCACGCGCAGGGCTGGACCAGCGATCTGATGTCATACGACAGCCGCACGCTGCTGCATTATTTCCGCCTGCTGCCCGAGGGGCGCTTTCTATTCGGGATGCGCGGCGGTCTGGCCAGTACCCCGCAGGCCGAGGCTGCAACCCGCGCCCGCCTGCGTGCCAATTTCAACCGCATGTTCCCCGCATGGGCGGCGGTTGAGGCCACGCATATGTGGTCCGGTCTGGTTTGTATCATGGGTGATCTGGTGCCCTTTGCCGGGGAGGTGCCGGGCCAAAAGGGTCTTTTTGCGGCGCTTGGCTGGCACGGCAACGGTGTGGCGATGGGCAGCTATGCGGGCAAGATTGTGGGCCAGCAAATGGCGGGCACCACAGTCACCGACCCTTGGCCCGAATTCATGGGCCGTCCTTCACGTCGGTTCCCCTTGGGAAAACAGCGCCGGATGCTGATGCACTTGGCATATCTCGCCTATGGCTTGGGCGATCGGATGTAATCGCGCCACAGGCACGGTTGCTTTGCGATCCGACTCTTTTTTCGCGCTATGGTTGTGCTAGGGTCCGCCCGAGTACAAAGTGATTTCGGTTGAGGCCATTGTTTTGAAACCTTTTTGCGTGGATGCGGGCGAAGGGCCGCCTCTGGTGCTTTTGCATGGCTGGACCATGGATAGCCGCATTTTCGAAGATCAGATTAACCGCTTGTCACCAAGCTTTCGCTGCCTCGTACCGGACTTGCCGGGCCACGGGCGCAGCGCCCTGATCGAGCCCACATTGGACAGCGCCGCAATGGCTTTGCAGCAGGTTCTGGATCGGGTTCCTGACCAGAAGGCAACGCTGGTGGGCTGGTCGATGGGGGCGATGGTGGCATGGCGCTATATTGAGCTCTTCGGCCAAAGCCGTCTGGCTGCACTGGCAACCGTGGACATGTCGCCCAAGCTGGCGAATGGCCCCCGCTGGCGGTACGGCCTGAAGCGCAGCACGCGGCGGGCTGGCCTTCAGCCCCAGCCGCTTGCTTGGTCCGACCGCGCCGAGGCGATTGCACGGGGGATGTTCTGCACGGGCGGCGATGCCACGCCGCGCCTGAAAGAGGCGGCGAAAAAGATGGTCCTGTCACAGGACCAGCGGGCGATGCGTGTCATGTGGGCTTCGATGATGAAGGCGGACGAGAGGTCGGTGATCGGCAAGATCACTCTGCCTTGGCTGATCTGCTATGGCACCCACAGCCGCGTTTACCCCAGCGCCTTGCGCACTTGGCTGCTTGGGCGTGCGCCTCAGGCGCGGGCCTTGGGTTTTGACCAATCAGGCCACAGCCCCCATCTGGAAGAGCCATTGGTCTTTGCGCAGGCCATTACCCGTTTTGCCGAGGAAAGCGCCCTGCAAAGTCCCGATTAATCGGCGGACATCTTGCGGGCCAGTTTCGCGTCCAGCGCCGTCAGCCCGCCTGCGTCATGGGTGGTCAGGGTCACGTCCACGCGGTTGTAGACGTTGGTCCATTCCGGATGGTGGTTCATCTTTTCCGCGATGATGCCCATCCGGACCATCCACCCCAGCGCCTCTGGGAAAGTGCCGAATTTGAACCGGCACTGGATGCCCTTGCCGTCGTTGGTCAGTGTCCAACCCTTGGGGCCAAGTTCGGCCAGTAGGGCGTCGCGCTCCGCGTCATTCAGGATATCGGTCATTGCTGCTCCTGCGTGGTGGTTTTGCGAAAGGGGCCGTATTCGGTCAGGATTTCGACCTCTTCATCGATCGCGGCACCCTCAGCAGTAAGGTAGCGCGCGATCGCATCGCGGAAACCGGCATCGCGGACCCAATGCAGCGAATGGGTGACGGTGGGCAGATACCCTCGGGCCAGCTTGTGTTCGCCCTGCGCGCCAGCCTCGACGCGGGCAAGACCGTGGGTAATGGCCCAGTCGATGGCCTGATAATAGCAGGCCTCAAAGTGCAGGCAGGGATGGTCTTCGATGCAGCCCCAGTAGCGGCCATAAAGCGTCTCGCGCCCGATAAAGTTCAGCGCCCCCGCAATCGGGCGGTCGCCGTCAAAGGCCATGACCAGCATCATGTCATCGCGCAATTGTTCCTGCGCCAGATCAAAGAACTTGCGGGTCAGATAGGGGCTGCCCCATTTGCGCGATCCGGTGTCCTGATAGAACTGCCAGAAGGCGTCCCAATGCGCGGGTTCGATCTGGTCGCCCGTCATCGCGCGAATCGTGCCGCCAAAGCCCTGTGCCTGCGCCCGCTCCTTGCGGATGTTCTTGCGCTTGCGTGACGACAGCGAGGCAAGGAAATCGTCAAACGTCCCATAGCCGTCATTCAGCCAGTGGAACTGCTGGCTCTTGCGCCGCAAGAGGCCCATCGCCTCGCCCGCGATGGCCTCGTCCTCGGTGCAGAAGGTGACGTGCAGGCTGGACAGGTTGTTCTGGTCGGTGATCTGCACCGCCCCTTGGATCAGCGCCGATTGGGCGGCCATTTCATACCCCGGCCGGACCAGAAAGCGGCGGCCCGTAGCAGGCGTGAAAGGCACGGCGATTTGCAGCTTGGGATAATAGCGCCCGCCAGAGCGCTCATAGGCATGGGCCCAGTTATGGTCAAAGATGTACTCGCCCTGACTGTGGTTCTTGGCGAATAGCGGCGCGACACCGATCAGCAGATCCCCCTGATAGGCGGCCAGATGGTGCGGCTCCCATCCGGCGCGTGGTCCGGTCGAGCCGCTGTCCTCAAGCGCCTTCAGGAAGCGGTGCGTGGTGAAGGGATCAAGGGGGCGCCCGCCATCCGCCGCCTCAGGGCAGGCGCAGGCATCCCAGTCCACCGCAGTGATCTGGTCCAGTGAAGACAGGGTATGAATTTCGATGGTCTCGGTCACGTGCGGCCCTCCGACCCTTAAGTTGGACCGATCCGCGTCGGGTTCAAGCGGCCAGATAGCCTTCGAAGGTCACATTCTGCGCAACCGCCCGCGCAGTGCCTTCGGCTTCGGCGCTGCGGATGGTCCAGCACAGAATATCAATGCCTTGCGCCTTCAAAGCAGCCACGCGGGCTGCCGACAGATCGCTGGCATCATGGCTGATAAAACACGCGCCGGTGCCGTCGATGTCTGGGATTTGCGCCAGCTCTTGCCGCCGCGCTTCGGGCACCAAGGGCCAGTCATCCGCGTTGAAATCGCAGGTGGTCAGGCCACGCGGAATGTCGGGCGCAAGCTGCGCCATCTTGTAGACCGAATGGGGGTTGAAGGACATCACCGCAACGGGCCCCGTATAGCCTTGCAGTGCCTTCGCGGTGGCCTCTTCCAGCGGGCCGACGTTCGGACCAAGGCGCAGGTCCTGATCCTTAATCTCGATCAGTAGCGGCACACGGCCTGCCACGATCTCAAGAATTTGGGGTAGCGTGGGAATGCCGCTGGGGCCACCCTTCAAAGGGATGCGCCCCAGTTCTTTGGCAGTGCGCAGACCGATGGGGCCTTTTTCAAAGGTCAGACGGCCAAGGTCATAGTCGTGAAAGACCATCGCCTGCCCGTCTGCACTGGGTTGTAGATCAATCTCGATCCCGTAGCCCGCCTCAACGGCGGCCAGCACGGCCTCTTCGCTGTTCTCGGGGCGACCCGCGCCGTGAAGCGCACGATGAGCGATAGGGCGGGCCAGAAAACCGGGATCGAGTCTGATCATTTGATCTGGAAAATCGCTTCGATTTCGACCGCAACACCAAGGGGCAGGCTGCCTGCCGACACCGCCGAGCGTGCGTGACGGCCCGCGTCGCCCAGAACCTCGACCATCAGGTCAGAGGCACCGTTCACCACTTTGGGTTGCTCGGTGTAGTCGGGGGTGCTGTTCACAAAGCCCACCAGTTTGACGACGCGAACCACGCGGTCCAGATCGCCGCCACAGGCTGCTTTGGCCTGCGCCAGAAGGCTAAGAGCGCAACGGCGGGCCGCTGCGGCACCGGCGGCGGTGTCCAGTTCGGCACCGACTTTGCCAGTGATCAGCCCGTTTTCGTCAGAGCTGACCTGACCCGACACATGCACCAGATCGCCGACCTGCACAAAAGGCACATAGTTGGCGGCCGGCGCAGGGGCGTCGGGCAGAGTGATGCCTAGCTCGGCCAGACGGCCTTCGATCTTTCCGGTCATGGAGACTTCCTTCGTTTGATTCCATGTGGACGCTAACGGGGAAGCGGGGTTTGGAAAACCCCTTGCTTACCCCTCGCGGAAGGCCTTGGCGAAATAGTCGGTGAGCGGCTTGGTCAGATAGACGATCGGCGTGCGGTCTGCTGTCTTGATAAACGCCTCAACCGGCATGCCGGGGATCAGAGTCGTGTTCTCTGGTAACCGGTCAATCTCATGTTCTTTCAGCTGAATCTCCGCGCGATAAAAGCTGGCGCCGGTCTTCTCATTGTCGAAAGCATCCGCCGAAAGGTTCACCACCTTGCCGAACAGTTCCGGCGTGGTCCGTTGATCCAGCGCCGAGAAGCGCAAGGTCACGTCCTGACCCAGAAACAGTTTGTCGATATGGATCGTGGGTACCTGCGCGGTGATCACCAACGGGCGGTCCTGAGGGATCAGATACAGTACGGGATCGGCTGCGCGAATGACCGAGCGGGGCGCAAAAACAGCCATCCCGTAGACCACGCCCGAAACGGGCGCACGGATGTCCAGACGGTCCAACTGTTCCAGAATGCGGGCGCGCTGTTCACGCAGTTGCAATTCGCCGTACCAGTTTTCGCGTAGCTGGGTGATGGCCTCTTCCCGCTGGCGGGTGCCCAGTTTCAGGATTTCGATGTCCAACTCGGTTATGCGGCCCTTGGATTGGGCGTCCAAGGCGATCAACTCGGCCTTGTCACCTTCAAGCGAGGCACCTTCGCGCTGCAAGGCCAGCAGACGCTGCGCCTGTGTCAGGCCCTGATCGAACAAGCGCTGCTGACTCTCGATCTCGCCGTTCAACAGGGTCAATTGGCGGTCGATCGCTTTGACCTGAGACGCGATCCCGACCAGTTGATCCTCGGTCTGGTCGCGACGCTTGGTCAGCTGTTCGATTTCCTTTGCGATGGAATCTCGACGGGCAAAGAACAGCCGTTCCTGGCCTTTTGCCAGATCAGCAACCTGTGGGTTCAGGGCGGATTGTTCGATCAGCAGAGGATCAAAGCTGATGGTGTCCGACTGGTCCTGTTCGGCCTCAAGCCGGCCACGGCGGGCCATGTATTCAAACAACTGGCCTTCAACGATGGTCAGTTCTGACGTCAACAGTGTCGGGTCCAGCCGGATCAGCATATCCCCTTGGTTGACCACATCCCCTTCTTTCACAAGGATTTCAGCGACAACACCGCCATCGGGGTGTTGGACGACCTGACGGTTCTGGTCCACCTCAATGCGACCGCCCGCGATGACGGCGCCCGAAAGCTCGGCCATCGTGGCCCAAGAGCCGAAACCCCCGACCAGTACAAGCAAAGTTGCAAAACCCATCACGAGCGGTAGGCGGGATGAAAAGCGCGGCGTGCTCATGCGACACCTCCGGGGCGGGCTTGCTTGATTTCAGCGTGGTTCTGCACAAGGCTGCGCAGGACCTCTTCCTTCGGGCCAAAGGCGCGGCGGGCGCCTCCCTCCAGCATCAAGAGCAGGTCACATTCCTGAATGGCCGCCGGACGGTGGGCCATGATCAACGCGGCCTTGCCTTCAGCTTTCATCCGGCGGATCGCCGCATTCACAGCCTCCGAGCCTTCGTTGTCGAGGTTCGAGTTCGGCTCATCCAGCACCAGCAGCACAGGATCACCGTATAGCGCCCGTGCCAGTCCGATCCGCTGGACCTGACCACCGGACAGACGACCGCCAAGCTGGCTGACGCGGGTGTCGTAACCGTTGGGCAGCTTCAGAATCATGTCATGGGCGGCGGCGCGTTTGGCGGCCAGCACCACTTGTTCAGGGTCGGGGTTTTCCGACAGGCGGGCGATATTTTCGGTGATCGTGCCATCAAACAATTGCACCCGCTGGGGCAAGTAGCCGATCAACTGGCCCAGAACATCGGGGTCATATTGGTCCAAAGCCGCGCCATCCAGACGGATTTTCCCGCTGACAGGACGCCAAAGCCCTGTGAGAGCCCGCGCCAGCGTGGATTTGCCCGCGCCTGACGGCCCGATCACGCCAATCGCCTGACCAGGGGCCAGTTCAAAGCTGACCAGACGCAAGGCGGCCTGCTGTTCGCCCGGCGGGATGATTGATAGCTGATCCACCAGTAGCTTTGCTTCGGGGCGGGGTAGGGGGGTGCGCTGAGGCTCTGGGGGGACGGATGACAGCAGTTCGGTCAGGCTGGACCAGCCTTTCAAACCGCGCTGCACGATGGGCCACTGGCCAATCCCCGCTTCGATCGGGGCAAGGGCGCGGCCCATCAGGATCGAGCCCGCAATCATCGCGCCGCCGGTCAATTCGTTTTGCAGCACCAGCCATGCACCCAGTCCCAGCATCAGCGATTGAAGCAGCATCCGGAAGGTCTTGGTGACGGAACTGAAGCCACCAGACAGATCGCCGGACGCCAGCTGCATCTCTAGGGCATCGTCACGGCGGGCCTTCCAACGGCGGAAGCTGGCGCCGCGCATACCAAGCGATTGCAGGGTCTCGGCCTCATTGCGCAGTTGATCGCCAAGCATATCGGCGCGCTGCGACGCCTCGGCGCTGCGGACCAGAGGGCGGCGCGAGACGCGCTGGTTGATCAAGGCAACAGCGATCAATATCGCGCCACCGACCAAAGCCAGAATGCCAAGGTAGGGGTGAAACAACAGGATGCCACCCAGAAAGAACGGCGTCCAAGGAATATCAAAAAGAGCAATCAGGCCGGGCGAGGCCAGCATCCGCTGAACGCTTTCCAGATCCCGCAGGCCGGTCTGTGCATTGACTGCGTTCGGCTCAATCGCAGCTCGGCGCAGGCTTGCGTCATAGACGCGATGTTCCAGACTGGCCTGAAGATTTGCGCCGACCCGCGCCATAATGCGGCCACGGGCCAGATCCAGCAGCCCCATGACGACAAACAGGAAAACCAGCAGTAACGTCAGCGCCAAAAGCGTCGCCTCGGACCGGCTGCCAAGGACCCGATCATAGACCAGCAACATGTACAGCGGACCCGTCAGCATCAGAAGATTCGCGAAAAAACTG
>JAYZYX010000127.1:0-6786 GCA_036139795.1 Pseudomonadota bacterium
GTAGATGACGGGGCCGTATTTGGTCGCGACTTCGTATTTGCCGGTGTCGATTTCGACGATGCGGCCAGTCTGATAGGTGCCGTCGTTCAGACGCAGGCGGGCCTCAACCGCGGCGCGGGTGCGGAAGTCATCCGAGCGGTCAGGGATGATGTTGATGTCGATACGTTCGCGCACCAGACGATCAAGGCTGCCATCGGCGCGGGCTGCTTCCAGCGCGGTGTTGAAGGCCTCTAGCATCTCTGCGCCGCCGGGTTCTTTGTGCGACACGATCAGGTGCAGGGTGCGCTGCGCGATGTCAAAGGCGCTTTCGCGGACAGAGCTGATGTCGAAATCGGCAAAGTTCATGACAAAGGCCGCTTCGCTCTGGTCCGAGAGAACCGCGAAAACCTCGCCATCGACCAGCGACTGGAAACAGGCGTTCATATCAGGGGCGCTGATGCGGGTGAATTCGCCCTGTTCCTCACGCAGACGCAGCGAGGTGGCAAAGTCGTAGCCCGCAGGATAGCACAGGGTTTCGCCCTTCAGCCCGTCCAGCGAGGTCAGCTGTTCGCCGCTGGTGTAGACCCGTTCACCCACGGCCAGAACCGCGTCCGAGTATTGAAAGTCCAGCGTGCGTTCGATGGTGTAATAGTAAGGGAACGCGCCGGTGAATTGGTTGCTGCGGGCACCGCCTTCGGCGTCGCCCCATTGGGCAGTGAAAATGACATCTGCAGGAATGCCCGCCGCTTTGAATAGATGTTCAAACACCAGCGTCGCCAAACCGCGATCCGGCAGTTGGCTGCCGGACAGCAGGCCATAAGGTTCACTGGTGGCAAAGGTCTTGGTGGCTTGGGCGACGGCCGCGACGGGCGTCAGGGAAGCACAGGCCAGAAGGCCAAGAAGAAGAGTTTTTCGCAATTGCATGATCGGGCAAGCCTTGTGGTCCGGATGGCTCCGGAATCTGTTAGTTGGAAAAGGAAATCTGGACACCTGCTGTCCGCAAGCTGAGCGGCAGGTTCGCGCTATGGTGGAATTGAAAGAATGTCGGTCTCATCAATCGTTTTTCAAATGGCAACAATACGTGCAGGTGTGTAAGCCCTTCGATCAAGGCAACATGGTTAATAAAATGCAACCATTAAGTGCATCACCGAAGTTTTGTGCATGATATGAAGGCAAATTGTGAAACTATCGTAACATGTCACGGGTTTGTGAGTTTTGCGTCGCAATTTTGCAAGAAATCCTCAGGATTTCTGTGTCTTAACCACCATCTGTCCGCTTACATGAATTCGGCCGCCGCAAGGGTGCGGACGGTCATGTCAGCTGACGAGACGCGACAAAATTAACACGGGGCAAGGGGGCAGGTTAACGGGGCGCTTCATGGTCGCCCGACTTATCCACAGAGTGATTCTAAGACCGATAGCGGAAACAAGAGCAAGTCCGGTTTCCTGCGAAGGCGGATTTTCGCGTTCAACCTTTTGGGGTAGTTCCGAAGCCGCAAGAGCGGTTCGCCGGTTGCTGCACAAAAAGAAACACACCGCGACCCACGCGGGTCCGGTGTGTCCTGTCATTTTGAAGAAAGTCTTGGTTACGCGTTCTTGGCGGCCTTTGCCGCGTCACGCTCAAGCCGACCTGCGCGCCCACCGCGGCGCATGGTCAGCAGGGACTGGCGCTCGGGCAGGGTGGCCATGACCTCACGTCGTGCCTCGGGGGTCATGCGGGACCATGCGGTGATCTCGTCGATCGAGCGGTAGCAGCCGGTGCAGATGCGTGCCTCGGGGTGAACGACGCAGAGCTTGACGCAGGGGCTCTCGATCTCGTCCCGTTTCCAGATGGTGTCCGTCATTCCTCGCGCCCCATATGCCCCATGCGATCCAGCACACCTTGCAGAATATATCCGGCTGCCACGTGGTCGATGACCTCGGCGCGACGTCTGCGAGACGTATCCGCCTCCAACAGCGCTCTTTCGGCGGCCACGGTGGACAAACGTTCATCCCAAAAGGTGATGGGCAGGTCGGTCAAACGGCTGAGGTTGCGGGCAAAAGCGCGGGTGGATTGGCAGCGCGGACCTTCGGTGCCGTCCATGTTGCGGGGCAGGCCAAGCACCAGCCCGCCCACATTGCGCTGGGTCACGATGGCCAGCAGGCTTTCCGCATCCACGCCGAATTTCTTGCGGCGGATGGTTTCAAGCGGCGTCGCAACGCTGCGGAACGTGTCCGAGACCGCGACCCCTATGGTTTTGTCCCCAAGGTCCAGCCCCGCCAAAGCCCGCATCGAGGGCAGGGCGGCGACAAAGTCTTTCAGGTCTTCGTAAATCATTCAGCCACCCCAGCGGCTTGCGCGCCCTGACGGACGGTTGCCAGATCATCGGGACGGTCGGCAAAGCGCGCTTGTGCTTCGGTCCAGATATCGCGGGCGCGGTCTTTTTCGCCCAGAACGCCATAGGCGCTGATCAGGCGCGACCATTCGGCGGCGCTGCCGCCTTCGCTGGCCAGACGCTCGGACAGTTGCTCGACCATGCCACGGATCATTGCCTGACGGTCTTCGTCGGTCATTTCGGCGGCGTTCGCCATATCCTCGGCGCTGGGGCCGCGCAGGGCGGGGGCAGCGGCCTCGGGCATGGAAAAGTCCACGCCGGCAGCTTCGGCCACTTGGGTGATCTGCGCACGGATGGGGGCGATCCAAGGCGCATCGGCGGGGCCTTTGCGCAGCAGGTTGTTCCAGATGTTGAACGCCTGATCGGGGCGGTCGTTCTGGGTCAGCATGAGGCCCCAGTAGTACAGCGCCGTGCCGTTCTGACGGTCACGGCTGAGCGCGCCGCGCAGGGCCTCTTCGGCCTCGGGGCTGACGTAGCCGCCAGCGGCAAGGATCAGCATATCGGCCAGATCGGCGTAATCGGTGGCATCGGCCTCATCGCCCTTGATCTCGATCACCCGCTTTTGGGCAGCGTAGGCTTGGGTAAAGTTCCCCAGCACGGCCTCATTGCGGACCAAGAGTGCCTGACCTTGCAGATCGTCAGGGCGCTGTGCCACGGCGGCACGCAGCTTGCCCACCAGTTCGGTGAACTGGCTGTCAGCGCGGGGCATTTCCGGTATCGGCGGCGCGGCGGCCTCTCCCTCGGCCTGCGAGGGACGGGTCGCGCGGCGCTCTTCGGCCATCGCGATGCGGTCTTTCAGGGCCAGATCGCCGTAACCGGGGGCCCCAAGGCGCCAGTAGGTGTAAAGCCCGCCACCAGCGAGGATTGCCACAACGATCACCGCCATCAGCGCCGTCGCCGCACGGGGCTGCCCGCCGGTCTCAATCTCGGTCTTCATAGCGGTATCGGCGGCCAGAATGCGGCGGCCAACCTCGGCCTTCAGGCGCTCGGCCTCATCAGGGCCGATGACGCCGCGTGCGGCGTCGCGTTCAACCTCTTTCAGTTGGGTGCGGTACACCTCAAGGTCATAGGCCGCTGGCGACACGTCCCCCGGTTTTCCCCGCAAAAGAGCAATCGCCAGAAGGGCGGCAACCAGAACGGCAAGGCCAAGTGTGATGATCCAGAAAAGCATGATCTCTCCCATTGTTGATCGCTATTTAGGCATTGCCGCGCCGTTTCAAAACCCGAAATCTGCGATGACGGGGCTTATGTCGCAATCGTGCGGGGTCACATGTCGCAGATGCGATGAATTGTGACGCTGTCAGTCGCGGTCTAAACTTGCGACAGGTCCATGACGGATAAGAACGG
Organism: Pseudomonadota bacterium; assembly: GCA_036139795.1. Classification (GTDB taxonomy): domain Bacteria; phylum Pseudomonadota; class Alphaproteobacteria; order Rhodobacterales; family Rhodobacteraceae; genus Donghicola. Next base: position 3,701 of record JAYZYX010000127.1, read on the forward strand.
CCACACGTACGGATTCGAGGCTCATGAAACGTTATTCTGCCTTTGCCATTGCCCGCGAAGCGGCACGCCACCACACCGGATGGGAGCGCGCATGGCGCTCGCCCGAGCCCAAGAAAAACTACGATGCGATCATCGTCGGCGCGGGCGGTCACGGTCTGGCAACTGCCTATTATCTTGGGAAGAACTTCGGCATCACCAATGTTGCCGTGCTGGAAAAAGGGTGGCTCGGGGGCGGGAATACCGGCCGGAACACCACGATTATCCGCTCGAACTACCTGCAAGACCCCTCGGCGGCGATCTATGAGAAAGCCCGCGATCTCTATGAAACGCTCAGCCAGGACCTGAACTACAACGTTATGTTCAGCCCCCGCGGCGTGATCATGCTGGCCCAGACCCACCATGAGGTCCGCGGCTATCAGCGCACCGCCCACGCGAACGCGCTGCAAGGGGTGAAAACCGAATTCATCGGCCCCGAGAAGGTCAAAGAAATCGTCCCGATCATCAACATCGACGGTCCGCGCTATCCCGTACTGGGTGGCCTGTGGCAGCCGCGCGGCGGCACCGCCCGTCACGATGCGGTGGCATGGGGCTATGCCCGCGCCTGTTCCGACATGGGTATGGATATCATCCAGAAATGCGAAGTCACCGGCGTGCGCCGCATCGCAGGCCGCGTTGTCGGGGTCGAGACCACAAAAGGCAGCATTGACTGCAACAAGCTTGGCATCGTCGTCGCGGGTCACTCGGGCGTGCTGGCCGATATGGCGGGCTTCCGTCTGCCGATTGAAAGCCTTGCGCTTCAGGCGCTGGTGTCCGAACCCATCAAACCCTGTATGGATGTGGTCGTCATGGCGAACACCGTGCACGGCTATATGTCCCAGTCCGACAAAGGCGAGATGGTCATCGGCGGCGGCACCGACGGGTTCAATAACTACACCCAGCGCGGCAGCTTCCATCATATCGAGGAAACCGTCCGCGCCCTGATCGAGACCTTCCCGATGATCAGCCGCCTCAAGATGCTGCGTCAGTGGGGCGGGATCGTGGATATGACCGGCGACCGCTCGCCCATCATCTCGAAAACCCCGCTGGAGAACTGTTTTGTTAACTGCGGTTGGGGTACCGGCGGCTTCAAGGCCATTCCGGGTTCGGGTTGGGCAATGGCGGAACTGATGGCAAAGGGCTATTCGCCGCTGGCCAACGAATTCAGCATGGACCGCTTCAAAGAAGGGCGCTTCATCGACGAAAGCGTTGCGGCAGGGGTTGCACACTGATGCGGAACCTTTTCCCGATAGCCAGCGTTACCTGTGTGACTGACACACATACAGGAGCACTTTCATGGCTGCCCATGACAGCAACACCGGATCGACCGGCAACTCAAACAGCGTCCTCGCTTTCATCGTCGGCGCGCTCGTGGTGGCGGTCGTCGTGCTGGGGTTCGCGCTCTACCAAGGGTTCGAGTTCGGCTCGAATGATGACATCAACATCAGCATCGAAGGGGCAGGACCCGCAGCTGAACAAGCTGGCGAAGCGATCGAAGGCGCTGCAAACGCTATCGACGACGCTACCGGCGCAAACTAATATCGACTTGCCTTTCGGCCGGTCGTTCCAAGACGTGACGGCCGAAGCATACCGTCGCCGCTTTTCCATCATCGACTTACCTCGGAAAAGCGGCGGCGTGCCTTTCTCGAAGACACCTCAAACTCTCGCGCCCGTCCGCCTGCATCGCAGCGCTGGACCCCTTGCCATGCCCTTGATGTCCAAAGACATCGGGCACGCAGGTCAATGCGCGCATCCCACTCTCATTTCCAAAATTCAGCAGGGCAAAATCCATGCCCTCGCCACGTCAATCGGAGGCCATTCATGCTGACACTCCAGTGCCCCTATTGCGGCGTCATGGCCGAGGAAACAGAACTTTCCGCAGGCGGCGAAGCGCATCTGAAACGCTTTGGCCCCGGCTCGTCTGATGCGGACTTTGAAACCTACATGTTCATGCGCGAAAACCCCAAGGGCGTGCATTTTGAACGCTGGCGGCATTCCAACGGCTGCGGCAAGTGGTTCCACGCCGCCCGCTGCACCGTCACGCTAGAGGTCTTCGGCACCTACACCGCGCAAACTTCCACGCCGCCTGCGGACTTGCTGGAGACAATCCGCGCCGCACGTCCCGGTTTCAAATGGCGGGATCTGGCGTGATGCTTCTTTATTGCAAAAATACTCAAACGATCCGGGTTTCCGGCAAAGACGAGGTCTGAGAATATGAGCACCAGACTTTCCAAAGGCGGTCGCCTTGTCGACACCTCCTCCACCGTTGCATTCCAGTTCAACGGCAAGACCCTGACCGGTCACGCCGGTGATACGCTGGCCTCGGCCCTGCTGGCCAATGACCAGATGTTGGTGGGCCGGTCGTTCAAATACCACCGTCCGCGCGGCATCGTGGCTTCGGGCGCCGAAGAGCCGAACGCATTGGTCAACCTTGGTCAGAACGGCAAGTTCGAGCCCAACCAGCGCGCCACCACGACCGAGCTTTTCGACGGCTTGTCGGCGACCAGCCAGAACCACTGGCCCTCGCTGGAATTCGACGTTGGCGCGGTGAACCAGTACTTCACGCCCTTCCTGACTGCGGGTTTCTACTACAAAATGTTCATGCACCCGCGCCCCCTGTGGAAGCACGTGTATGAGCCTTTCATCCGTCAGTCCGCAGGCCTTGGCAAAGCGCCCAAGGATAAGGACGCGGACCGCTATGAACACTTCTACGCCTACGTCGATGTCACCGTGATCGGTGGCGGCGTTGCGGGCCTGCAGGCGGCTTTGGCCGCAGGTGAAGCTGGCGCGAAGGTTCTGGTAATGGAGCAGACCGCCGCTTGGGGTGGCCGCGCTGTGGTTGACGGCGGAACTATTGATGGCATGTCGGCGGACACTTGGGTCGCTTCAGCATTGGCCCGTCTGGAAGAGATGCCCAACGTCACCCTGCGCCGCCGCATGATGGGGGCAGGGGTTTACGACCACGGCTACCTTCTGGGGTATGAGCGTCTGACCGACCACGCGCCCGATCAGGACGGTCCCCGTCATCGTCTGTGGCGCATCCGGACCAA
>JAYZYX010000128.1:0-9198 GCA_036139795.1 Pseudomonadota bacterium
CGGAATCACCGAACACGGGGTGACATCTTTGGTAGACCTTGGCGTGCCTGTGACGATGGATGATCTGGATGTGGCGTTGCGCCACACATTCGATCAACACTTCGGCGCTATCTCAGAGGTCTAAGCGAAAGGTCGCATTTGATTTCCCCGTTGCAGATGGCATCTGTGTAGGTGATCTTGCGGACCAAACGCGCAAGCCACGTTAAAAAGGGGGAACCTCATGAAAACCATCCTGACCGCAGCTGCCACTCTGATCGCTCTTTCCGCGCCCGCATTTGCCGACGGCGATGCCGCCAAAGGCGAAAAAGAGTTCAAGCGCTGCAAAGCCTGCCACACCATCGACGAAGGCGGCGCCAACAAGACCGGCCCGAACCTTTATGGCGTTGTCGGCCGCGCCCCCGGCGCCGTGGCAGAGTTCGGCTATAGCAGCGACCTGCTGAAATATGCGGAAGAAAACCCTGATGTTGTGTGGGATGCCGAAACTCTGGCGGCCTACATCCCGAACCCTTCCGAGTTCATCGGCGGCAAGTCCAAAATGACCGCGCAGCGGGTCAAGAATATGGAAGACCTGATCGCATATCTGGATTCGGTCGACGACTAAGGCCCTAACAGGCCGATATGCACCTTTTCTGAGCAGATTTTTTTGATCTGCGTCAAAGTCGTCCATTGCCCAATGGCGAGGTGCATTCTAAAACCCGAATGGAATCCGGGCGCGGAGGTAACTCTGCGCCCTTAAACTCACCAGCAGGAGGCAAGAGTATGGCGGACGCAGCCATTCACGGCCACGAGCATGAAGACAACCGGGGCTTCTTCACCCGGTGGTTCATGTCGACCAACCACAAGGACATCGGGATCCTCTACGTCATCACCGCGGCGTTTGTAGGTCTGATCTCGGTCGCCTTCACCGTTTATATGCGCTTGGAGCTGATGCACCCGGGCGTACAATACATGTGTCTTGAAGGCGCACGCTTCTTCGCCAGCGACGAAGTCTGTACCCCCAACGGCCACCTGTGGAACGTAATGATCACCTACCACGGCATCCTGATGATGTTCTTCGTGGTGATCCCCGCGCTGTTCGGCGGCTTCGGCAACTACTTCATGCCGCTGCAGATCGGTGCTCCGGACATGGCGTTCCCCCGTCTGAACAACCTCAGCTACTGGCTCTACGTCGCCGGTACTGCACTTGGCGTGGCCTCGCTGCTGTCGCCCGGCGGTAACGACCAGCTGGGTTCGGGTGTTGGCTGGGTTCTGTACGCGCCCCTCTCGACCAACGAAGCAGGTTACTCGATGGATCTGGCGATCTTCGCCGTTCACGTTTCGGGTGCTTCGTCGATCCTGGGTGCGATCAACATCATCACTACATTCCTGAACATGCGCGCGCCTGGCATGACCCTGCACAAGGTTCCGCTGTTCGCATGGTCGATCTTCGTGACCGCATGGCTGATCCTGCTGTCGCTGCCCGTTCTGGCCGGCGCCATCACCATGCTGCTGACCGACCGTAACTTCGGCACTGCCTTCTTCCAGCCTGCTGGCGGCGGCGACCCGATCCTGTACCAGCACATCCTGTGGTTCTTCGGTCACCCCGAAGTGTACATCATCATTCTGCCCGGCTTCGGTCTGATCAGCCACATCATCGCGACCTTCTCGCGCAAGCCCGTCTTCGGCTACCTGCCGATGGTCTACGCAATGGTTGCAATCGGTGTTCTCGGCTTCGTCGTGTGGGCGCACCACATGTACACCGTCGGCATGAGCCTGCGTCAGCAGTCCTACTTCATGATGGCCACCATGGTTATCGCGGTTCCCACCGGCGTGAAGATCTTCAGCTGGCTGGCAACCATGTGGGGCGGCTCGATCGAGTTCAAAGCACCCATGCTGTGGGCTCTGGGCTTCCTGTTCCTGTTCACCGTTGGTGGCGTGACCGGCGTTGTCCTGTCGCAGGCAGGTCTGGACCGCGCATACCATGACACCTACTACGTTGTGGCACACTTCCACTACGTGATGTCGCTGGGTGCGGTGTTCTGTATCTTCGCAGGTATCTACTACTACTTCGGCAAAGTGACCGGCCGTCAGTACCCCGAGTGGGCTGCCAAGCTGCACTTCTGGATGATGTTCATCGGCGCCAACCTGACCTTCTTCCCCCAGCACTTCCTGGGCCGTCAAGGCATGCCCCGTCGTTACATCGACTACCCCGAAGCCTTCGCTTTCTGGAACTACGTCTCGTCGATCGGCGCATTCCTGGCCTTCGCTTCGTTCCTGTTCTTCTTCGGCATCATGTTCTACTCGCTGTTCTTCGGCAAGAAAGAGACCCGTGCCAACTACTGGAACGAATACGCAGACACTCTGGAATGGACCCTGCCCTCGCCGCCGCCCGAACACACCTTCGAGCAGCTGCCCAAGCAGGAAGACTGGGACAAGGGCCACGCCCACTAATCCCGGGATCCAGATCCTGAATTGCAAAGGCCCGGGGGAAACCTCGGGCCTTTCTTCTTGTCGCCAGCCTTGGCTCTCCTAGGTACCGCTCATGCCATATGAATGGGTCACCCCCCTTCCCGCCGATCCCACAGCGCCCCACCCCAAGGGCCCACTGGCCGAGATGCACCTCTGGCCCTACCGCTCGCTGCCAAGGCGGGGCTTTGCGGCCTTTCTGGGCATCACAGCGGCATTGGTCTTCCTGCCCCTCGCGGCGGTGCTGGGATCGGCTGTCCTCTGGGGCCTTCTGCCCTTTGTCGTGATTGCCTTCGGCCTCACTTGGTACCTGATCGAGCGCAGCTACAAAGACGGCGAAATCCTCGAAACGCTGATCATCCAGAACAGCGAAATCCACTTGCTGCGCCAGTCGGCCAAAGCACCGGATGCGGAATGGCGCTGCAATGTCTACTGGGCGCAGGTCTCGCTACACCCACGCGGTGGCCCGGTGCCGAACTACGTGACCCTGAAAGGCAACGGACGCGAGGTTGAGATCGGCGCGTTTCTGAGCGAAGAGGAACGCAAAGCTCTTTACGACGAGCTTCTGCTCACCCTGCCCCGCGCTACGCATTTCTACTAGGACATCCCATGGCCCAAGTCCCCGCCACCCCAAAGCTTCGCCGCCTGATGCTCCGGACATGGGCAAAGCTGATCGGTCCCGCAGCGCTGGCCCGCAGCGCGGACCTGCAAGCCTCGGAACGGGCTGCCCTCAACCTGCGCGCGGCACAGGCTGCAACCGCGCCGGAAAACCCCACAGTTGTCTTTCTGATCCCGCTAGTGGGCCAGCATCACGTGGGTAACTGGCAAGAAGTCAAAGACCGCCTCTCGGCCACCCTGCGCAGCCTCATCTCCCAAACCGATCCAAACTGGATTGCAGTGATCTGCGGACAAGATGCCCCCGACCTGCCCGATGATCCGCGCATCCGCTTCCAGCCCTTCACCACCCCGATCGAGGGGAACGACAAATGGGCCAAGCTACGCCAGCTGACGGAAAACCTTGCCCAATACGCGGCCCCTTCAGGCTACGCGATGACATTTGACGCAGATGATCTGGCCCACCCTGAACTGGTCGCAGAAATGCGCAGCCGCAAGGCCGCAGGCGGCTATCTGATGACCGAAGGCTACGTCTATGACGTGGGCAACACCCGCATCGCTCGCGCAGCCCCACCCAGCCTTGCCACACCGCTCAGGAAGCCCTTCTGGAAACTCTGCGGCAGCTGCTGCGCCTATGCCTTCGACCTGCGCCAAAATCCCGCCGAACAAATCGCCTTCCTGACCGAGGCCACCCAGCACGAACACCGCATGTTCCCCTACCTTGGCGCTCTCGCGGGCCGCACGCTGACAGCGCTCAGCGCGCCCAAAGCCCTCTACATGCTGAACCATGGGGAAAACTTCGGCGCCCGCCGTGGCCGCGTCAGCTTCAAACAGCGCTTCACCCAGCGGTTCGAAATCACTGACCCCGAAAGCCTGAAAGAAATCCGCAAGGACTTCGCCCTCGACTAACGCCCCATAGGCTTCTTTATTGCAAAAATACTCACGGCGCAGGGCTCTCCGCCCCGCGCCGCATGCATTGCTTCTTCTTGATCCAAATACTCACAGACGGGCTATCACCACCGGCGCAACAGGCGTCAAACGTCCCGCCCAAGGCCCCGCAAGACAGCGCGGGCGGCCCGCAGACCCGGAGCTTCTCCGCCCGCACCCAACAAATCCATCGTCCGCGCCATAGCCTCATACTGGGCCTCGGGCTTTTCCAGCACCTCCAGCACCGCATGGGCGATGGGCTGGGGCTGGCAGGCGTCTCCGATGAACTCTGGCACCACACGGGTATCCGAGACCAGCGAGACAAGTGTCGTCGTATCCACTAACAGCATCCGGCTGATGATCTGGCGGCTCAGCCAGTTCATATCATAGGCGATGACCATAGGCGTCTCGGCCGCGGCCAACTCCAATGACACCGTACCCGAGGCCGCTAAAGCCACCTCAGCCGCCGCAAAAGCCCCGCGTTTCATAGCGGCCATATCGTGACCCAGATCACGGGGGTCCAGCACGATCATATCCTTGGGCCAGAGCCCACGCTCGGCCTGCAACAGATCGGCCACGGGGCCAGCTGCGGGCAACACAAGCCGCAGATCGGGCCTTGCCGCCCGAATAATGTCCAGCGCCGACCGGAACACAGGGCCCAGACGGGTTACCTCGCCCCTGCGCGAGCCAGGCAGCACCAACAGCACCGGATCCTCGCCCAGATCATAGCGTTCGCGGAAGGCTGCGATCTCGGCCACGGTTGCACGCGGTTGCGCGGCCACCGGATGGCCGACAAAATCGCACTCCATCCCCGCCGCTTCCATATAGGGCGGCTCGAACGGCAAAAGGGCCAGCACCTGATCGATGTGCCGCGCCATCTTGGCGGCACGCTTTGGCCGCCATGCCCAAACCGACGGGGCCACATAATGGACCGTGCGGATATGAGGCGCCTTTTCACGAACGATCTTCGCAACGCGCAGGCAGAAATCAGGGGCATCGATGGTGATCATCACATCGGGTGCCATTTCGATCACCGCCTCGGCGCATTCGCGGATACGACGCTTCAGCTCGAAATATTTGGGCAGCACCTCGGCGATGCCCATCAGGCTCAGTTCGTCCATAGGGAACTGACTGGTCAGACCTTGGTCCTTCATCAAAGGACCGCCGACCCCTTGGTATGTGACAGGACCGGCCAGTTCATTCAAGCCGGCCATCAACGCGCCGCCGAGCGCATCGCCCGAAGGCTCGCCCGCGATGATATAGACCTTCATGGGGCAGTTCCTTCGACCAGCAGGAAAAGGTTCAACTCTTCCGCCACAGCTTTAAGTTTCGCGGGCTCTAGCACCACCACATTGCCTGCGGTGATCACCACGCCATTCAGGCCAGCCTTAGCGGCACCGCGCAAAGTGTCAGGCCCGACCGCAGGCATATCCACCCGCAAATCCTGCCCTGCCTTGGGCGTCTTCACCAGCACCCCGCCCCGCGCCCTTGCACGCAGCCGATCCGGCGTCTGCGCCACAAAGCGCAACATGGCGTCGGTGCCTTGCAAGGTCTCAAACCCCAAGCAGAGGCCCTGCGCCACAACGCAGCCCTGCCCGATGTCCAAAGGCGCGGTCTCTCGCAGAATATCAAAGCCGCGCTTGGCGTCCTGCATATCCGCGTCCGTCGGATGCGGACCGGCAAACAGCCCCGCCTCTGCGGTCAGGCCGGGCAACAGCTCATGGGCACCGCGAACGGTGAATCCCTCGGCCTCGAAGGTCTCGACCACCAGCCGCAATATGGCATCGTCCCCGCGCTGCATGGCCGCCAGCAGGCGCGGTGCCAAAGCGATCATTGCAGGGTCGAACTGCTCGGGGTCAAGCGGCGGGCGCGACAAGGCACCGGCAAAGACCACATCAGTCACGCCAGCATCACGCAAAGCCTCGTAAAGGCTGCCGATCTTTTCAAATGGAAAAGCCGGAGCTGCGTCCCCCATCTGGTGCGCGACACCGGCAAAAGTCACCACAAACGCATCCGGATGCGCAGCATGCAGAGCGACGGGCAAAGCACCTCCGCCCGCCAATATCCCAAGCCGCGCCATCGTTCAGCTCGGTGTCAGGAACGAGCGATCAGACGCGCCAAGGATGAACTCGGCCATCTGTTTGACGTATTCGCTCTCGCTGTCTTCGGTGATGCGCTTGGCACGCTCAAGAAACGGCCCGTCCCCTTGGGCAAGGGTCTGAAAGGCTGCACGCAGGGCGGTGATATCCTCACGCGCCACGCCGCGCCGCTTCAGACCCACAAGGTTCAAGCCATCCAGCTTGCCGCGCGGCCCCTGCACAAGACCGTGAGGCAGCACATCGTTGGTCACCATAGTCACCGCACCAATAATCGCGCCGCGCCCGATGCGCACCCACTGGTGGATGCCCGACAGGCCGCCAATGATCACATCGTCATCGACGATACAGTGACCGGCCAGCGCCGACTGGTTCGCCATGATCACACGGTTGCCCACATGCGCATCGTGCCCCACATGAGCGCCGGTCATGAACAGGCAGTCATCGCCAACGCGGGTGTAGTTCCCGCCACCGGCAGTGCCGGGGTTCATGGTTGCGCCTTCGCGGATGCGGTTGCGCTTGCCGATGATCAGGTAGGTCTCTTCACCGTCGAACTTGAGGTCCTGCGGCACTTCGCCAATACAGGCGAACGGAAAGATCACGGTCTCATCACCGATCTCGGTGTTGCCCGCAAGAACGACGTGGGATTTCAAGATCACACCCCGTCCCAGCTTGACCTTGGGACCCACGACCGAGAACGGGCCGATCTGGCAATCGGGACCGATTACCGCGCCCTCTTCGATCACTGCCGAGGGATGGACCTGTACAGATGCATCAATGGCCATGCTCAGGCCTCTGCGCCCTTAGGCATGTCCATCATTGCGGTGAATTCGGCCTCGGCGGCCAGTTCGCCTTCGACAGTGGCCTTGCCTGCGAATTTCCAGACCTTGCCGCCGGGCTTGCCGCGGACCAGTTCCACCTTCATTTCCAGAACGTCGCCGGGGCGGACCATGCGGCGGAACTTACACTTGTCGATCGCCATGAAGTAGATCTGCATGTTCTGATCTTCGAGGCCCAAAGTGGTGCCAACCATCACAGCGGTGGTCTGAGCCATGGCTTCGATGATGGTCACACCGGGCATAATCGGGTTGCCGGGGAAGTGGCCCTGAAAGTGCGGCTCGTTCATGGTGACGCATTTGATGCCTTTGGCTGACTGGATGCCGTCGATCTCGACCACTTTGTCCACCAGCAGGAAAGGATAGCGGTGGGGCAGCAGGCGCTGGATCAGGTCGATGTTCGCTTCAGTGCGGGGCTCAGTCATGGCTGTACCTTCTATCTGTTATCCCCGGCTGAGTACCAATTTGGGGGGCACTGGGCAAGCACTGCACCTTACTGTTGCTGGCCGCTTTCCGCCATTGAGCCATCGCCAATGCGGGCATTTATTTCAGCAATGGCTTCGTCTGTAACATCCGCCGTATCCAGCGCGATCAGAATGGCGCGCAAATCCATCAGCACCGCTGCGTTATAGCGGTCCATGATGGCCCGCAACACGGGACGGGCGAGTTCGCGAAAACGGGTTTCGCCTTTTTGGCGTAAATCGGTCAACTCGCGCTCTTTGGTCAGTTGTTCGGCGCGAATACGTTTCACCTTTTCATCAAAGGTATCCGCCTTGGCGCTGAATTCCTGAATCGACAGCTTGTCCCGTTCGACGGTCAGCGCTTTTTCCTCGGCATCCAGTTCAGTAGAAAGCGCGGTGTTTTCGGCGGCCAGCGCGCGCGCGGCGGCGTCCACTTCGGCAGCAATACGCTTGCCGAACGCCGATTCGGCGAACAGGCGATCCGCATCAATCACCAGAACCGAGCGCGCCTCGGCCTCGACCCCGACGCCTTGGCCGAAATCAAGCTGCTGTTGCGCAAAAACGGGCGCCCCACACAAGGTGGCGACGCCCATCAAAACTGCCAGAGGCAGACGCATTAGAATTCGGCCGCGATGGTGAATTCAAAGCCGCGCGGCTTGTCCTGAGCGCGGGATTCCAGCGCCTCGGTCCAGTTAAAGCGCAGCGGGCCGATCGGCGTGGTCCAGAAGATCGAGACACCGGCCACCTGACGGATGCTGGCATCTTCATAAAGGATGTTCGCGCCATAGGTCTTGTCCAGACCCCAGAGCGAGCCGACATCGTAGAACACACCGCCGGTGATGCCATATTCTTCGGGCAGACCAAGGGGGAATTCGGCCTCAAAGCGGGCCACGGCAAAGCTATTGCCGCCCAGTGCGTCGCCGGTATCCGCGTCACGGGGACCGATACCGCCGCCTTCAAAGCCCCGCATCACGCGGCTGCCCATGAAGTAACGGTTGGCTACGCGGCTGGTACCTTGGGCAAAGGCAAGGTTGCCTGCCTCAAAGGTAGCGCGCAGCTCGACCTCTTCGTTCATGATCGACTTGAACGCCTGCGCACGGACGGTGGTTTCCATGTACTGCTCGTTCGCGCCGCCCATAAAATCCTGGCTGAGTGCGAAGTAATAGCCGGCTGCGGGGTTCAGACCCGAGCGGCGGTTATCAAAGCTGTAGGTATAGCCCACACCGCCAGCGGTCAGCGCACCCTCTTCGCCTTCGTTTTTCACAACGGTGCTGGCGCTGTCATCCACGTTGTAAATGTCGGTCTGTGCCGCCTTGGCGCGCACTTGCAGGTTACCGTGTTCGCTGATCGGGAAGGTCAGCGACGGTTCAAACAGGCCGCTGCGGGTATCATATTCCGCATAGGTCGGCGTGCTTTCCACATAGCTCGCGGTCAGGCCGAAGGCCAGATCACGGCCAAGGAAGTTCGGCTCGACAAAGCTGACGCCATAGTTGCTAGAGCTGGCCGAGTTCCCGACGCTAACGCGCAGCGACTGGCCGCGGCCAAGGAAGTTCCGCTCCGAGAACGAGCCCACCAGACCCACACCGTCACTGGTCGAATAGTTCGCACCAAAGCTGATCGCGCCGGTCGGCTGTTCGGTCACGTCCACATCGATGATCACCTGATCGGGGCTAGAGCCTTCGCGGGCGTTCACCTCGACATTGTCTTCAAAGAAGCCAAGGGCGCGGATGCGTTCTGCTGCCTGACGGATTTCACGCGGGTTGAAGGGGTCGCCTTCGACCACTTTGAACTGGTTGCGCACAACGCGGTCCAGCGTGG
>JAYZYX010000129.1:0-22865 GCA_036139795.1 Pseudomonadota bacterium
TCCAGCACGGTGCAGCCTTCGTCCATCAAGCCGCGTGCGACCGCCGCGGCGAGGGATTCAGATGAAGCCCGCACATCACGTCCAAGCACCACGGTCTTGGCATCCAGAGCACGGGCAAAACCGCGCCCGATCCGATAGGCGATCCCTTCATCCAGATCGATACCAAGGCGGCCGCGAATATCATAGGCTTTGAAGCAGGTTAGCGCGCTCATCCCTTTGCTCCTTGTCCACGGGAATAGACATCTTCGTAGCGGATGATGTCGTCCTCACCCAGATAACTGCCAGTCTGAACCTCGATCAGCACCATGGGCACTTTGCCCGGGTTCTCCATCCGATGCACTGCGCCCAGAGGGATGTAGACTGATTGGTTTTCGGTCACCAATTTGACCGTATCGTCCACGGTCACTTTGGCGGTGCCTTCGACCACAATCCAATGCTCGGCGCGGTGATGATGGCTTTGCAGCGACAATGCGGCACCGGGATGCACAACGATCCGCTTCACCTGAAAGCGCGAGCCAACAACAAGGCTCTCATACCAACCCCAAGGGCGGTAATCGCGCGGCAGGGTTTCCGCCTGCGGCACTGCCTTTTCCTTCAACTTGGCAACGGCGGCTTTCACCTCTTGGGCGCGATCCTTGTGCGCAACCAGCACCGCATCGGGCATGGCGACCGCAACGATGTCTTTAAGACCGATGCCTACCAGCTGCTGCGCCTCACTGGTGGCGTGCAACAGCGTCCCTTCGCAGTCCAAAGCCGTCGCAGGGCCGGTCATCACAGTGTCTGACGCATCCGCGTCCCCGTCACGCCAGACCGCCTGCCAGTCTCCCAAATCGGACCATGCACCCGCATAAGGAACGACCGTCAAATTGTCTGCCCGCTCCATCACTGCATAGTCGATCGAGATATCAGGCAGTTTGTCCCATTCATCCGCATCAAGCCGAGTGAAGGACAGATCTTTCTGGGCCGCATCAAAGGCGGCGCGAGTGATCTCCAGAACCTCCGGCGCGTGCTTCGCAAAGGCTTCCAGAATGGTCGTGGTCGAGAACAAGAATATCCCTGCGTTCCACAAATGCATGCCACCAGCCAAAAGCGCCTCGGCCTTTTCGCGGTCCGGTTTTTCGACAAAACTCTTCAACGGTTGGGGAACAGGACCGAAATCGTTGGTCTGCTGCGACAGTTCCAACCAACCATAGCCGGTTTCGGCGCGGTCAGGGCGAATGCCGAAAGTCACCAACTGACCCGCTTTCGCCGCCGGTGCGGCAGCGGCAACAGCATCTCGGAACTGCGCGGCATCGGGGATCACGTGATCCGACGGCGCAACCAGCATCAATGCGCCCGCTTCCCGTGCCTCAAGCGCTAGGGCTGCGGCACAGATCGCAGCAGCGGTGTTCTTGGCGGACGGCTCGATCAAGATATCTGCAGGCGCCATTTCAACGGCAGCCAGTTGTTCGATGACGATGAAGCGGAAATCCGCGCCTGTCACAATAATAGGTGCAGCATAACCCGCGCCAGACAAACGCCGCGCTGACGCTTGATAGAGGCTTTCATCACCAGAAAGATTCACGAACTGCTTAGGATAGGACTTACGTGACAAAGGCCAAAGACGCGTGCCCGAGCCACCACAAAGAAGGACTGGATGAATGGATTGGTTCATAAGAAAATTCTCGACAAATCTGAAAGCACCGTTGTGGTCGTACTAATGGGGAAACTCTCATTTTGAAAGGCAATAGATCAGCTTTCTGGGAAACCTTCTGTAGAGAAACAACGAAAGGCCACGTTACTTCAAACAGGCACTTTCTGCCAAAAAACACGTCTTTTGAAGGTACTTGCAATGCAGCTCAAGATTGAATCAGCGCACAACCTAAACCCTCAAGCGTGAATTGTTCGCAAAAAAGCAACCCACTGGTTTTAGCATTTTGGAACAATTTTTGTTCGCTCTGCCTTAAACCCCATGGGCGAGCTGCGTGTTTGCGGTCGAAAACCAGCGCCTTATCGTCTTTCAGGAATTCCATACTCTCCAGTTTTGCGCTTGGCAAAGAATCAAAATACGCAAAAAACCTCAGAAACCGGCCCGAAAACCCAGCACCCCTAAAACCTCACACATCCCGAAAACTCGGCCCGCGCCACTTGGCTGATCTGCTGCGACATCTCTAGAAAGGCTGCGGGCTCGCCGCTTGAGCGGCGCCAGGCCAGGCCGATCTGCCGCATTCGCGGGGGCGCTAGGGGGATGGTGCAGACGTCGCTGTCGACGCGCTCGACCTCGGATCTCGAATAGAGCGCGGGCAGCAAGGTGACGCCCATCCCCAATGCCACCATCTGGCGCAGGGCATCCAGACTAGTTCCCTCAAAATCCTGACGCAATTGCGCACCGGACAGTTCACTCAAGTCCTCGATTTGACGGTGCAACGTATAGGCTGGGTCCAGTGTGATGAAGGTCAGGGCAGACAGATCCTCAAGGCGGGCGCTTTTCTGCTGTGCCAACGGGTTTCCGTGATCGACCGCCAGCAACAAAGGCTCTCGGAACAGAGGATAAAAGCGCACATCGTCATGGCCGACAGGCGCTTGGGTCAGGATCAGATCATGGGTTCCAGCCAGAAGATCCTCGATCAGCGCCTTTGACGGGCCATCGCGGATGATCAGCCTGAAATCGGGATAGGATTCATGCAGTTTTCGCAGCACCCGCGGCATCAGATAGGGCGCGATTGTGGGCGACGATCCAAGGCGCAACGTTCCGCTTAGCCCTTCATGGGCAGAGAGCGGGCGGTGCATCAAACCATCCACCTCGGCCAGAATGTGCAAAGCGCGCGCGGACACATCACGGCCCGCTGGGGTCAGGATCAGGCCATTGCGTTTACGCTCAATCAACGGCGCGCCCACGGCCTCTTCCAAAGCGCTGACTTGCAGGCTGAGCGAGGGCTGACTGATCCCCAACTGCTGCGCCGCACGGCGATATTGCAGCACGCGGGAAAGCGTCGCGAAATAGCGCAATTGGCGCAGGGTGATCTCTGCCATCGGTTTGCCGCTCAATATCATAGATAGGAAAATCCTATCCTACTTTCTCATTCCATTGCCTGTACGTGGAGCAAACCGGCCCCATGTCCAGAATCGTCTGCTTTGTGCAGACACCTGAAACGCACGGCGCGACATGGAAATAGAGTTGGGAGGATAGCGATGTTCAAAGGACTGGGACTGGCGATGGCATTGATCTTGGGCGGTATGGTGGCTTTGCCCGCCGCGCTTGTGATGATGATCTGACAGATCTTCTCCGGAAGGAATAAAGGCGCACGGGGTACCCTTGTGCGCCTTTTTCTATGGGTCCGCGCCGGCCTACCACCAGCCAATTATCCCCCAAGTCCCGCCAGCCACAGATACAGAGGCAGTCCCAACGTAATGTTGAAGGGAAAGGTCACCCCGAGCGACAGAGTCAGGTAGACACCCGCTTCGGCCTTGGGCAGGGCGATCTTCATCGCCGCAGGCACAGCGATGTATGAAGCAGATGCCGCCAGAACCATCAGCAGAAACAGGCTGCCCGTCTGCAAACCGATCACGCTGCCCGCGCCCCAAGCCAAGGCCGCCCCCACAACAGGCATCACCAGACCAAAGGCAAAGAGCCCTCCGCTAAGCATATCCTTGTTTTTCAACAGGCTACGCCCTGCCGACAGGCCCATATCCAGCAGGAACAGGCACAAAATCCCCGTGAATGGCGTGACCACAAAAGGCGCAATCATCTGCATGCCTTTGTCCTGCGTCACCGCCCCGATCACGAAGGCTCCGGTCAGCAGCACGATCGAGCCATTGGCGAAGAGTTCCCGCATCGGCACGCAAGCGGTTTCGCCCGCAGACCGGCCAAAGCGGGCGGCAATCCAGAGGGCGGACAGGATCGCAGGCACCTCCATCGCGGCGGCAACGGCCACCATGTAGCCGTCAGCAGCGATGCCCGTCAGTTCTAGTAAACTGGAGGCGGCAACAAAGGTCACGATAGAGATAGACCCGTAGTGCCCCGCCACCGCCGCCGCGTTCATCGGATCCAGCCGCGTCATCGCCCGCAGCAGCATGAAGGCGACGAACGGGATCAGGAAAGACAGCGCCAGCCCTGCCCCGATGGCCAGAAACAGATCGGCCTGCAATCCGTGCTGCGCCAGACTATTGCCGCCTTTGAACCCGATCGCCAGCAGCAGATAGAGGGACATGAACTTGCCCGCCCCTTCGGGAATGGATAGGTCACTGCGCACCACAGCGGCCAGCAAACCCAGGGCGAAAAACATGATGGTCGGCACCATGAGGTTGCCAACAAGACTGTCGAGAATAAGCGGCATCGGGGTTCTCCTTGCGAACGGCCCGCGCCTCTTGCCCGATTTTCTGCGATAGCATAAATACAAAGTGATCTTTTTTAGAATAGCATGAGGCTATGTATGCGCCCGACCCTGCGACAGATGGAGTATGTGGTGACCGTACACCAGCTGGCCAACTTTGGCCTTGCCGCAGAGATACTGCATGTCAGCCAGCCAAGCCTTTCCAACCAGATCGCCACGGTTGAGGCCGAACTGGGTGTGCGTTTGTTTCAACGGGGCCGCAGCGGCGTGACGACCACATCGCAGGGGCTGGAATTCGTCGCCCGCGCCCGCCGCATTCTGGCCGAGGTTGAGGCGC
Organism: Pseudomonadota bacterium; assembly: GCA_036139795.1. Taxonomy (GTDB): domain Bacteria; phylum Pseudomonadota; class Alphaproteobacteria; order Rhodobacterales; family Rhodobacteraceae; genus Donghicola. Next base: position 4,651 of record JAYZYX010000129.1, read on the forward strand.
TGAATGCCGCCATGACCAGCAAAATCCCGTTCGGAGGGCGCTTGCGTCTTGGGGTTTTGCCCTCAATCGGGCCATATCTGTTGCCGCAAGTGGTGCGCAGCCTGCACCAGACGCAACCAGACCTGCGCGTCGTGGTGCGTGAGGAAAACACCCTGAGCCTTGATGAGGGGATCAGGAACGGGCGGTTCGATGCCATCATCTCGACCCCCGAGGATCACCCGAACACCCATCAGCATTTCCTGTTTCGGGAACGGCTTTGGGCCGCAGTCTCGCACGATCATCCGCTGGCAGAACTGGATGAGATCACGGCGGGGGATCTGGCAGGCCAGCGGTTACTGACACTGGACACGGGCCACCGGCTGGCGCGGATCGTTTACGGGATCGCGGGGCAGAACGGCGGGATTGTCTCGAACGATTATGAGGGGACGTCGCTGGACTCGATCCTGCTGATGGCGGCGACCGGTGCGGGCGTGGCGGTGCTACCCGACCTTTTCGCCCGCCGCCAAGCGGTGCATCGGGAAGAGGTCAAGGTAATCCGCCTCAACGTGCCGGACGCAGATCGCGCGATCAGCCTGTTGCTGCCCGAGCGTTCTCAGGCCGGTGATGGGCCCGATCTGCTGGTGTCCCCTCTGAAGGAAACCGCCGCGCAGTTTGGGATTTAACCCCCTCGGACACGTCAAATGCGAGGGACGTGCTTTACAAAAAATCATCCCGCCGCGGGGTGAAGCAATCCACCAGCTGGCCCGCCTCTAGGCATACACACCCGTGCCGTGCGCCGGAGGGGATGACGAAACTGTCCCCTGCCCCAACCTCGAACTCTTCCCCATCCAGGTGAAACCGGAAGCGGCCGCTTTCGACATAAGTCGATTGCACATGAGGGTGGTTGTGCAGCGCGCCCTTCGCGCCGACCTCAAAGCGGAATGAGACCACCATCAGATCGGGCGCGTCGGCCAGAACTTGGCGCGTCACGCCTTTGTCGGGCGACACGATCGGAAAGCTGCGGAGAATTTCTGTCATCTTGAACCTCAATCGGTTTGGCGATGCGCATTCATCATATAAGTATCAAAACATGCATGACAAGAATTCTTGAGCCAAGAGAACAGCATCCCGAAGGCTTGGCCCGAATCTGCGCGGTTACTGGTTGTTCTCATGAATACTTGACAGACCTCAATCTGTATAACAAGTATGAACAACATGTATGACTAACCGACCAATCGGATTCGGCCGAAATGGGAGGGGACTATGCGGCAAAGCAAACGCCGTTATGCGGGGGTCGCGGAACAGGGCGTGTCGATTCTTATCACCTTGTTCGGGCTGTTGATCCTGACCTTTGTGATCGGGCGCATCATGCCGACCGATCCGGTGCGTGCCATGGTCGGCGAGGATGCAACGCGCGAAGTGTATGAGAACGTCTATCGCCAACTGGGCCTCGACAAACCCATGTGGCAGCAGTTCCTGATCTACCTGCGCGATATCGCTACGTTTGACTTCGGCACCTCGATCCGGACGGGCAAACCGGTGCTTGAGGACATCGCCCGCGTCCTGCCCGCTACGATTGAGCTGGCAACCTTTGCGATCATCATCGGTGCGGGCCTTGGCACGCCGATGGGGGTTATCGCCGCCACCAATAAGGACAAATGGCAGGATCAGTTGATCCGCGTGTTCAGCCTGATGGGGCATTCCATGCCGATTTTCTGGACGGGGATGATTGCCCTTCTGGTGTTCTACGCCAATCTGGGCTGGGTTGGCGGCTCGGGCCGGATGAGCCAGTTTTACATCGGCCTTGTACCGGAACGGACGAACTTCCTGCTGATTGACAGCGCCTTGGCCGGTCAGTGGGACGTGTTCCGATCCGCGCTGAACCACATCATTCTGCCCGCCAGCCTGCTTGGCTATTCATCCTCGGCCTATATCACGCGGATGACGCGCAGCTTCATGCTGGACCAGATCAACCAAGAATATGTGACCACCGCGCGGGTCAAGGGCCTCAGCCGTCGGCAAACCATCTGGCGCCACGCTTTCGGCAATATCCGCGTGCAGCTGGTGACCATCGTGGCGCTGGCCTATGGCGCGCTGCTGGAAGGAGCCGTGCTGATCGAGACTGTCTTCGCATGGCCCGGCTTTGGCCAATATCTGACCTCGAACCTACTGATCGGGGACATGAACGCCGTGATGACCTGCGTGCTGATCGTCGGCGTTATCTTTATCGGCCTGAATATCCTGTCCGACATCCTTTACCGCGTATTCGACCCGAGGACGAGATGAGTATGACCGACCGCCTCTCAAGCGCCCCTGCGCAGCGCCGCCTGCCCCACGGGCTGATCGTTGCCCGCAATATCCTGCTGTTTCTTATGCGTGCGCCGACCTCGCTGTTCGGGCTGATCGTGCTGGGGCTGCTGATCACGCTTGCGGTTTTCGCGCCGCTGATCGCGACCCATGATCCCTATGTGCAGAACTTGCAAAACACGCTTCAGCCGCCCTCTGCCGCACATCTTTTCGGCACAGATGAATTGGGACGCGATATCTTTTCGCGTCTGGTCGCCGGTTCGCGGATTACTCTCTCGATCATCTTTCTGGTGACCATCGTGGTCGGCCCGCTGGGGCTGTTTTTCGGCACGGTGGCGGGTTATTACGGCGGCAAGGTCGATACAGTTCTGATGCGGATCACCGATATCTTCCTGTCCTTCCCTTCGCTGATCTTGTCGCTGGCCTTTGTCGCCGCCCTCGGGCCAAGCCTGAACAACGCCATCATCGCGATATCGCTGACCGCATGGCCGCCCATCGCGCGACTTGCACGGGCCGAGACGATGACCTTCCGGCAGGCCGATTATATCGCCGCCGCAAAGCTACAAGGGGCATCTTCGGCGCGGATCATCTGGCGGTCAATCGTGCCCATGTGCCTACCCTCGGTGCTAATCCGCCTGACGCTGAACATGGCCACCGTGATCCTGACCGCCGCAGGTCTGGGCTTTCTGGGGCTTGGCGCGCAGCCGCCCCTGCCCGAATGGGGCGCGATGATCGCTACGGGGCGCCGCTACATGATCGACAGCTGGTGGCTGGTGACCTTCCCTGGCCTTGCGATCCTCTGCGTCAGCCTTGCCTTTAACCTTTTAGGCGACGGCCTGCGCGATGCGCTGGACCCCAAACAGATGAACCGGAGGTAATCATGGACCCCATTCTTGAGGTGAAAAACCTGTCGATCCGATACCACGGTGCGCCCGAGCCTGCGGTGCGCAATGTCAGCTTTACCTTGGGCCGTGAACGGCTAGGGATCGTCGGCGAAAGCGGGTCGGGCAAGTCCACCGTCGGCCGCGCCATCATGCGCCTGATCGACAGCGCCGAGATCACCGCCGACACCATGCGCTTTGAGGACGTGGACCTGCTGAACGCGCCAGAGCGCGAGATGCTGAAGGTGCGCGGCAAACGGATGTCGATGATCTTGCAGGACCCGAAATTCTCGCTAAACCCGATCCAGCGCTGCGGCCACCAGATCGCCGAGGCCTACCGCACCCACGTGCACTGCTCCAAGGCCGAGGCCCGCGCCAAGGCGGTCGAGATGCTGGAACAGGTCCATATCCGCGATCCCGAACGGGTCTATGATCTGTACCGGCACGAAGTTTCGGGCGGCATGGGCCAGCGGGTGATGATTGCGATGATGCTGCTGACCTCGCCCGATCTGGTCATCGCGGACGAGCCGACTTCGGCCCTAGATGTGACCGTGCGCCTTCAGGTGCTGCGTATTCTGGACGGGTTGGTGAAGGACAAGGGGATCGGGCTGGTGATGATCAGCCATGACTTGAACCTTGTCCGTGCCTTCTGCGATCGCGTGCTGATCATGTACGCGGGCCGACTTGTGGAAACGCTGGACGCCCGCGATCTGAACAACGCGCAGCACCCCTACACGCGTGGCCTCTTGGCCGCACAACCGCGCATCGGCGGATCCCGCGCGCCGCTGCCGGTCCTGAACCGGCAAGACAGTTGGCTGACACCGCAGGCCCAAGGAGACGCCCTATGAAATCTGTCACAATCAGCGATCTCTGCGTCAGCTTTGGTGCGCTTCAGGTGCTGCACGACATCCAGCTAGAGGTCGCCGCAGGCGAATGCTTCGGCCTTGTGGGTGAAAGCGGCTCGGGCAAATCCACGATCCTGCGCTGCGCCGCGCAGCTGAACCAGAAATGGTCCGGAACGGTCGAAATCGGCGGCAAAAGCGTGCGCGATATGTCCGTGGCCGAGCGTTGCCGCGCCATGCAGATGGTCTTTCAGGACCCGTATGGCTCGCTACATCCCCGCCACTCGATCCGGACAACGCTAGAGGAAGGGCTGCGCATCAACGGGATAGGCAACCGCGACGCCCGTCTGGCGCAGGCCATGCGCGATGTGGGCCTGCCGGTGGACTTTCTTGACCGCTATCCGCACCAGCTTTCAGGCGGTCAGCGCCAGCGGGTGGCCATTGCGCGCGCGCTGATCTTAGAGCCGGACGTGCTGCTGCTGGACGAGCCGACCTCGGCCCTTGATGTCTCGGTTCAGGCAGAGGTTCTGAACCTGCTGGTCCGTCTGCAAAAGGAAAAGGGCTTTACCTACCTCATGGTCAGCCACGATCTGGCCGTGGTCGATCACATGTGCGACCGCTTCGCGATCATGCAACACGGGCGGGTCGTTGAGGTGCTGCCCCGTGAGGCAATCACCCAAGGCGGCGCAACCCAGCCCTACGCAAAAGAGCTGATCGCTGCGAGCCTTGAGTATGAACACGCCGTCTGACCTGCCCCCCTTCTTGGCGGCGCGGCGCGACGCGCTGCCGATGGATCTGGCCTTCGCCTATGCGCGGGGGCCATATTCCGTTTGGGCAAACCGCCTGATGCAGGCTTGGCGGGCGGGCCTGCCCCCGATGGACGGCGCAGCAAAGGGGTGGCGCGATGGTACGGACGTGACGCTGGAATTTGCCACCGGCGCGACGGCCTCTGGCCGGTTTGTCCTACCCAAGGGCAAAGGCCCCTTCCCCGCCGTTTTGCTGCTGCACGACCATGGCGGCGCGTTCGATCAAGGTTGGCGCAAGCTTTTTGACGATCCCGCCAGCACGGAAACCCGCGCCCGTCACTATGAAGGTGCCGCCCCCGCCACAGCATTTCTAGAGGCGGGCTTTGCGGTGCTTTGCCTTGATGCACTTGGCTGGGGCGCAGACCAGACAGGCGGCTATGAGGGCCAACAGGCCCTTGCCGCCAACGCCCTTGGGCTTGGATGGTCACTGGCCGGACTGGTCGCGGGCGAGGACGTTCAAGCCGCCGCATGGCTGGCCAAACAGCCCGAAATCGACGCAATGCGGATAGGTGCCTTTGGCTTTTCCTTCGGCGGGTTTCGTGCATGGCAAGTGGCCGCGCTTAGCCCCGATATCGCCGCCCATGCCAGCTTGTCGTGGATGGCCTGCCGCAATGATCTGATGCAGGCAAACGCGCCGCTGCTAGCGGGCCAATCTGCCTTTTACATGCTGCATCCCACGATCGCGGCCCGCGCAGATTTCGCTGATCTGGCGGGGCTTGGCGTGCAGAAACCTCAATTCTACCGCTCGGGGCGCGGGGATCGGCATATGCCCGAGGCCAGCACCCATCGGGCTTGGACCCAAATTGCGCGGATCGCGAAGGCGGCAGGAGTTCCTGCGCCCGACACCGCCATGCATGATGCAGGGCATACATGCCCGCGGGCGTCATTGGACGAGGCTATCACCTTCCTCAGCCGACACCTCTGACGCCAACGGCTGTCATCCCTGCATCAAAAAGGGGCGCTGAGTGATCTCAGCGCCCCTTCCTTTTAGCCTCAAACCGGATCAGCGGTTCTTAACCACGTCCTCAAACCGCGTGACCCACGGATCAACGATGATGCCTTCGATGTCGTCCTGATAAGCCGCCGTCACAACACGCTCAGAGAAGGGCTGGATCGAGGGGACAACCTCTTCGATCTTGTCCTGAATGGTCTTGTAGATATCGGCCTGCGCGTCTGAATTCGGCTCGATCAACGCCTGTTCGATCATCGCGTTCAGCTCTGCGTTCTGGAACGAGGTGCGCCAGCCCTGATAGTTGGTCAGACCCGCGTCCTGCGAGTTATCGGGGTTATAGACCATCGCCCGCAGGTTGCTGTCGGGGTGCGGTTGCTGACCGCCGCCACCGCGACCGACCAGCAGTTCAAACTTGCGCTCGCGCATCGCGCCGTAGATCTGGCCACCATCGCCGGTGATAATCTCGGCATTGATGCCCGCTTGCGCCAGCGTGCCCTGAATGGCCGTCGCGCTGTCCAGAAACTGCTGGGTCGAGATCACGCGCAGCGTGGTGTCAAACCCGTTGGGATAACCGGCCTCGGCCAGCAAGCCCTTGGCCTTTTCCACGTCCAGCGTGTAACCCGGATCAGGCAGCAGCGCAAAAGCGCCAGAGTTGATCGGACGCTGCTTGGCCACACCGAAATACGGCATGATCGCCCCGTTGATCCCCTCATAATCGATCAGATAGCGCAGGGCTTCGCGGACCTTGGGATTGGCGTAACGCTCATCCTCCATCGACGCGGCAAGGTAGTAGAAGCCGGCCGAAGGGACCGTTTCCACGGTGATTTCCTCATTGGTTTCCAACGCCTTCAGGTCAGGTGCCGCCAGCGAGAAACCGACATCCAGATCGCCCTGTTCCAGCCCCAAACGCTGCGACTGGCTTTCGGGCAAATGGCGCATCAGCACGCGGGACATCTGGGGCGCATCGTCCCAGAAATTGTCATTGCGGCCAAGGATCACAAATTCATTCGCCCGCCAGTTATCCAGCGTGAACGCACCCGAGCCTGCCGCGTTATTGGTCAGCCATTCCTGGCCCGCATCACCGTCTTTTTCATTCTCTTGAACCAGCATGCTATCAAGGATCGAGCCGCGACCAGATTCCGCAAGGTTCATCATGATCAGCTTGGGATCGTCAGCCTGCGGCAGGGTCAGCTTGAACGTATGGGCATCGACCGCCTGAAAATAGCTGTCCACATCCTCGACCACAAAGCCGCGCGAATTCAGGGCCGAGGCCTGCGCCAGACTAAGGGTCATCATCCGCTTAAAGCTGTAGACCACGTCATCGGCAGTCACAGGATTGCCGGACGCGAATTTTGCGTCGGGTCGCAGCTTGAAGGTCACCGACATGTTGTCTGGCGCGACCTCCCAGCTTTCCGCAAGACGCGGCTCAAGCGCGCGGGTTTCGGGGTTCAGCTGAACCAGCGTGTCATAGACGTTGTTCAGGATCTGTACCGCCTCGCCGCCGGTGATGGCCGCAGGGTCCATCGTCAGCACGTTGGTCATGTCGAACGCCACGATCAGCTGATCCGCAGGCGTCTCGGCCAGAACCGGCGCGGTGCCGGCCATCAAAACGGCCACGGCAGCGCTTGCAAGCAAGTGTCTCATAAATCTCCTCCCTGAGAGTTTTGGACTAGTTAAAAAGCGGGCGCGTCAAGCCACGCGGTTGTTTTCGATGTGGTCGAAATTGATGTCCTCGCCCAAACCGGGACGGTCCGGCACGTGGACAAATCCGTCTGTGTCCATCGGATCGGACAGCGAATTCAGGTAGTCGAACCCGTCGTCGTATTCGAGGAACGGGTGCAGCAACCCGCGCTCATACCAGCGGCAGTTTTTGACCGCCGCGACGATCTGAAGGTTCATCGCCGTGTTGCCGTGAACCTCGCAGTTCATGCCGAAGGCTTCGGCCAGATGCATGGTCTTCAGCGCAGGGGTGATGCCGCCCACGTCATTCACGCCGGTCCGCAGGATGTCGCAGGCCCCCGAGGTGATCCATTCCGCGCGGTGCCAGTGTTTTCCACCGGCGCTTTCCGGACCTATCACAGGAATGCCCAAGTTGTCTGACAGCCAGCGATAGGATGACATGGATTGTTCGTCCATCGGCTCTTCGATCCAATCGAAATCCAGCTTTTCCAGACCCCGCCCCAGCGCCAGCGCATCAGTGCGCGAATACCAGTGAAACGCGTCGATCATCAGGCTGATATCGGGGCCAACAGCTTCGCGCACGGCGGCGCAGGCTTTCAGGTCCATCCGCACATCGGGCGCCCAACTGACGGGCGGCATCCACGTATGCAGCTTGATCCCTTTGTACCCCCGCGCGACCAGCGTTTCGGCAAAGCGGCCATAGTCGTCAGGGGTCGCCAGACCACCCTCTAACTCGTCCCCGCACATGATCGATCCATAGGCGCGGACCTTATCCCGATAGCCGCCGATCAGCTTGTGAACCGGTTGGCCCAAGGTGCGTCCGGCCAAGTCCCACAAGGCGCAATCGACCACCGCAAGGGTTCGGTCGGTCAGCTGCGCCGCCGAGCCGCGCTGCCAATGGGCAAGGTCCTGCCACAGCCTTTCACGGTCACGGTGATCCTGCCCGATCAACACCTTGCGCACGAATTTATCCAGCACATGGGGGCGCATCACCTCGGGCGGGGCAAAGCTGTGGCCCTCATTGCCGTCCTCGGTGCGAATGGTCAGAATACCCTGTTCGACCTCATGTTCCGGTCCGGGGTGGGCGTGTCCTGCACTGTCCGAATGGCGGCGTGTCTTGTGGCGGAAAACCCGCGCTGAGACGTCGGTGATGATCACTGTATTCTCCTCCGTCCGCGCGGCGTGCCGCACGGGTCAATTTCTGTATGACAGGTTGTATTACAGCATTTGTGAATCGGTCAACAACCTTCTTCAAAACTCTCACCGAGTAGCCCGAATTTGCCGCTGGACCTAAGCCCACAAAGCCCGCTATGAATAAAACCTGTAATATATGAAAGGACGAGGCGCGCGTGATCGAGACGACAAACCTTCAGAACACTCCGCCGCGCACCCGTGTGACCGTCATCGCCGACGCCCTGCGGGCCTCGATTCTATCGGGCGAGGTTGCCCCCGGTAACCGTCTGCCAAGCGAGGCCGAACTAACGCGGACTTATTCCGTCAGCCGCACTGTAGTCCGAGAGGCATTCGCCCAACTGCGCACCGAAGGTCTGGTCGAGGCCCGCAAGGGCTCGGGCGTTTACGCTTTGGACCCCGCGCAAACTCAGCAGCGCCCATTTGCCGATCTGGACACCGAACGGCTGTCGGGGGTGATCGAGCTGTTCGAATTGCGCTCGGCCTTTGAAATCCGCGCCGCTGGCTTGGCGGCGATGCGCCGTTCCGGTGCGCAGATCGAGAAGATCGTGCGAGCGCAAGAAGAACTGGCCAAGTGTTTCGAGACCGGCGCATCGACCCGCGAGGCCGACTTTGCCTTTCACGTCGCCATCGCCGAAGCCTCGCAAAATAAGCGTTTTGCCGAATTTCTGACCCTGATCCGCCCCGGCCTTGTGCCCCGCGTGGAACTTGAGGCCGGCGACGGCCCGCCCCGCGCCTATATCCCGAACCCCGATCTGGTGAACGAGCATAACCGCATCATCGACGCCATCATCCAAGGCGATCCCGATGCCGCTGAAAGCGCCATGAAAGCCCACCTTGAAGGGGGTCTGGACCGCTACCGCACCCTTCTGCGCAAGTCATACCGTTAACCTTCGTCAACGACGCCTTCCAACCGCGCCTTCTGTTCGCCCTCATCAAACTGGAACAGCTGGCCCGAACGGCTGATCTTCAGGCGTTCAACATGGGCGCGGGGACTGAGGCCGATGATGCGCTTGAACATCCGCGAGAAGTAATAGGGATCGCTGTAGCCCACCCGCGCGGCGGCCTCGGTGACAGAATGGCCGGACTCCAGATACTCCATCGCCCGCTCCATCAGGCAAAACTGCTGGTACTGACGCAGGGTGCGGCCGATGCGTTTTTGAAATGACCGCTGGAAGTAGTCGCGGTTATAGGGCGCCTCATCCATCGCAGCTTGCACGATGGCGGCGTCCAGCGGGTGGGCGCTGATCTTAGAGGCCGCCTGCATCACTGCCAGATCAATACCCGCGGTGCCTTCAATGGGTTGCGCCGTGTCAGGCCGCCAACGAATGAAGGCCGCGTTGATATAGGCGTTCAGCAGCACCATGAACTGGTGGTGCTGGGGCAAGGTGACCGAGCCGGGCGGCGATTGGGACCGGAAATGACGGGCAAGCGGCTCATGCACTGGCCAAGGGGCCAGATCGGCGATCGGACGCAACTCCATCAACGACAGCAGATCGTGTTCGCCATAGGCCCGCAGGGTGAAATGCTGCGCGATGCCGATGTATTCATCGCAATGCTCGATCCAGCCTTCAAAGCGGGTGTGCGGCGGGATCAGCATCGCTTGGCCCGCCCGCAGGGTCAGGCGCTGGCCCTCCATCAGGTATTCCCCCTGCCCGTCCAGCGCGATGATCAGGTCGTAAACCTCATTCGATTTATCCACCTGCCAAGATGGCGCGTGCTGCATCCGGATGGTCGAGCGTGTCAGCGACAGGCTCAGCGCACCCACGGGTACACGGTCCAGAACACCGCCTTCGATTTCCTCCATCCCCTGCCCTTCCTGTCTGATGGGTCGCGACTTATCATACCACCCGCACCGCGACTGCCGTCAACAGAAGATGCAGGCGAACCCCGTTCTGGACATTTCCGAACCTAGACATTTCAGGCATCCCAGATACCAGCGCACCGTAGGATTAAATCGGACTATTATGGAAATACCCCAAATTTTCCAGAGATATAGGGCCAATCGAGCCACACAACTCCCTTTTCACGCCCCCAGCAACTCACGCCAAAAGACATTCAATTTCGTCCATCTTTTTTTCCCTAATCGTGTATCCAACATATCCCATATGATCTGCTAACTTGTCAGACAACATCGGGAATCGTGCAGGAGAGGCACACCCCGATCTGCCGCGGCGCGGGCCGCAGCCATTGGCCGAACCCGCCCACGCAGCCACGGAGGAGAAGTTTTGATGGATCAAATTGCAGTGCCGTCATTGGGCGGCAGGCTTGGTGCGCCATGACAGCGCGTCGTTTGTTGGGATTGGGCTATCTAGCGCCCTATATCGTCGGCCTGCTGGTCTTCACGATGGTGCCTTTTCTGGCGTCCCTGTACCTGAGCTTTACCGACTATAACCTGATGTCGGCTCCCGTCTGGACGGGCCTTCAGAACTATATCGATCTGTTCACCTCGGACCGCACGTTCCGCCGGTCTTTGACGGTGACGCTGATCTATGTGTTCACCACGGTGCCGCTGAAACTGGCCTTCGCGCTGTTCATTGCCTACATCCTGAACTACCGTCTTCGGGGCATCAATTTCTTCCGCACCGCGTTTTATGTGCCGTCCATCCTTGGCGGGTCCATCGCGATTGCGGTGCTGTGGCGCTATATCTTTGCCACCGATGGTCTTGTGAATATGGGCCTCACTGCCATGGGGTTTGAGACCGTCAACTGGTTCGGCGATCCCGGCAATGCCCTGTTCACCATCACGCTGCTGCGCTGCTGGCAGTTCGGCTCGGCTATGGTGATCTTTCTGGCGGCGCTGCAATCCATCGACAAGTCGCTCTATGAGGCGGCGGCGATTGACGGCGCGTCCAAGCTGCACAGCTTTATCTTCATCACCATTCCGCTGCTGACGCCGGTGATCTTTTTCAACCTGATCATGCAGATGGTGCAGGCGTTCCAAGAGTTTAACGGCCCCTACATCATCACCGGCGGTGGCCCGCTGAAATCCACCTACCTGCTGCCCCTTTATATCTATGATGAGGCCTTCAAGCGGTTCGACATGGGCTATGCCTCGGCGATCGCATGGGTGCTGTTCGTGATCATCATGGCTCTGACGCTGGTCGCCTTCTGGTCGTCGAAAAAGTGGGTGTTCTACGCCGGCGACAAGCGGAGCTGACCCATGACCCAGATGACCGACACGACCCTAGACCTTGCCCGCCAACACGCGAATGCCCGCATCCGCAAAGCCCGCATCAACGCCGCAATCCGCTATGTCATCCTTGGACTTGTGGGGCTGGTGATGCTGTACCCGCTGATCTGGCTGGTGGGCGCATCATTCAAAACAAACAGCGAGATTTTCGCCAACCCCGGCTTTTTGCCGCAAAACCCCACGGCGGACGGCTATATCGAGGGGTGGAAGACCTCGACCCCATACACCTTCGGAACGTTTTTCCTGAACAGTTTCAAGATCATCGTGCCCAAGGTGATTGGCACCGTGATCAGCTGTACCTTCGTGGCCTATGGCTTTGCCCGCTTTGATTTTCCGTTCAAGAAGATCCTCTTCGGATCGGTCATCGCGATCCTGCTGCTGCCCAATGTGGTGACGCGTATTCCCCAGTACATCCTGTTTCGGGATCTGGGATGGCTGGACAGCTTTCTGCCGCTTTGGGTGCCCTCGGCACTGGCAGGGGATGCGTTCTTTGTCTTCATGCTGGTGCAGTTCCTGCGCGCCATTCCCGGCGACATGGAAGAGGCCGCCCGTGTGGACGGGGCCAACAGCTGGCAGACGCTGGTGTTCATTGTGGTGCCCATGCTGGCCCCTGCTCTGATCTCGGTCGCGCTGTTCCAGTTCATGTGGACCATGAACGATTTCCTCGGGCCGCTGATCTACATCAGCTCGGTCGACAAATACCCCGTCAGCCTTGCCCTGAAACTGTCCATCGACACCACCGAAGCCTTTGCGTGGAACCGCATTCTGGCGATGTCCGTGCTGACCATCACGCCTGCGCTCGCCGTGTTCTTCGCTGCCCAGAAATACTTCATCGAAGGGATCTCCGCCGGGGGGATCAAAGGATAAAATGGCACGTCTTCAACTGCATAACCTTGAGAAAACCTACGGCAACGGGTTCCGCGCCGTGCATGGCATCAACCTTGATATCGAAGAGGGAGAGTTCATGGTTCTCGTCGGCCCCTCGGGCTGTGCGAAATCCACCACCCTGCGTATGATTGCCGGACTGGAAGAGATCACCGGCGGCGAGGTGCGCATCGGCGACCGGATCGTCAACGATCTGCAACCGGGCAAGCGCCACATCGCGATGGTGTTCCAGAACTACGCTCTTTACCCCCACATGAAGGTACGCTCGAACCTGTCGTTCGGCTTGCGTCTGGCCGGTGTGCCAAAGGCCGAACGGGCCAAGGCCGTAGATGAGGTTGCCCGCATCCTTGAGATCGAGCCCCTTCTGGACCGTCTGCCCAAGCAGCTGTCGGGCGGTCAGGCGCAACGCGTGGCCTTGGGCCGCGCCCTGATCAAGAAACCCGAAGTTTTCCTGTTCGATGAGCCGCTCTCGAACCTCGATGCGAAACTGCGTGCATCCATGCGGGTTCGCATCACCGATCTGCACCGCCGCCTGAAGGCGGAAGGCAAAGCCTCGACCGTGGTTTATGTGACCCACGACCAGACCGAAGCGATGACCATGGGCGACCGTATCTGTGTGATGCAGTCGGGCCATATCATGCAGGTTGCCACCCCTAAGGTTCTGTACGACCAACCCGCGAACCTTTTCGTGGCCAGCTTTATCGGCAGCCCCGAGATGAACCTGATCGACGGTAGTCTGAACGGCAACGCCTTCACCACCGCCACCCAGCAGGTCGAGCTGCCCCCGCATCTGCTGGCACGCCTGTCCAGCTATCCCAAAGAGGCGGTGCTTGGCATCCGGCCCCAGCACCTGCGGCTGGCGACCACCGGCCTGACCGCTACCCTCAAGAACGTCGAGTTCATGGGCCATGAGGTTTACCTCTACGCCAATCTGGATGGAACGGACGTGGTCTGCGTGGCCTCGACCGCAGAATTTGACGCGATGGACCGCAGCGCGGATCGCCTGACGCTGCAACCAGACCCCGCCCACATGCACATTTTCGACCGCGAAAGCGGTGCGAATGTTTCGCTGCCCCAAGGCCGCGTGATTTCGGAAGATAGAGGAGGAGCTCCGAAATGAAGACCCTGATGACCACCGCCGCCCTTGCGGCCATGATGACCACCAGTGCCGCGTCTGCCGCCGATTTGCGCATGTCGTGGTGGGGTGGTGAAAGCCGCCATGTCGCCACCCAAGAGGCGCTGAAAATCTGTGGCGAAAAGCACGGCCACACCATCGCGCCCGAATTCACCGGCTTTGACGGCTACCTTGAAAAGCTGACCACCCAGATGGCGGGCGGCACCGAGGCCGACATCGTGCAGGTCAACTGGCCGTGGCTGCCGCTGTTTTCCAAGGACGGCAACGGCTTTGCCGATCTGAACGGCCTGTCCGACGTGATCGACCTGAACCAGCTGACCGAAGAACAGCGCGCCGCATTGACTGTGGATGGCAAGCTGAACGGTCTGCCCCTGTCCACCTCGGGCCGCGTGTTCTTTTTCAACCTGACCACGCTGGAAGAAGCAGGCGTTGCCGTTCCCACCACTTGGGACGAATTCTTCGCTGCCGCCGAGGCGCTGCGCGCCGCAAAGGGTGACGAATACACCCTCTTCAACGCTGTGAAAGAAACCGCTCAGCTACTGGTGACGCTGGCTGTCGTTCAGAAAACCGGCAAGGATCTGGTGGACCCCGCGACCAACCGCGTGGCATGGACTGCCGAAGAGCTGGCCGCCGGTATCGAGCATTACGGCAAGATGGTTGAAACCAAGGCCATCCGCTCGATGCAGGAAGATGCGGCTGCGGGCAACGTGAACCTCTACGAAAAGCCCGAATGGGCAGAGGGCAAGATTGCTGGCTCGTACGAATGGGACTCGACCTACAGCAAATACGCGAACCCGCTGAACGAAGGTCAGACCCTGCAAGCGGTTGCGCACCTGCGCTTTGACGATGCGGTTGTGGATGGCATCTACGCCAAGCCTTCGATGTTCTTTGCGGTTTCGGCCAATGCCAAAGACCCCAAGGCTGCCGCGCAGATCGTGAACTGTCTACTGAACGAGCCCGAAGGCATCGACGCGTTGGGTGACACCCGTGGTCTGCCCGCCTCGGCGATCGCGGCCAAGCGCCTGACCGATGCAGGGGCGATCAACCCCAACGTTGCAGCGGCCAATGCCATCGTGATGGCGGCCAGCGGCCCGACTATCTCGCCCTTTAACGAGCATCCCGAAGTGCGCGGCATCTTCATCGATACGCTGGAAGAATATGCCTACGGCATGATCAGCGCCGATGAGGCCGCCGAGGTCATCATCGAAGGCGCAAACAAGGTGCTGAGCGGTTTCGACCCCAGCTAAGCCCCCTGCCCTGCCGCGACCTCCCAGCGCGGCAGGGCGATTTCTAAGATCAAAGGTTAAGACGAACATGCTTTCGCTGACCGCACTTTCGGTGCGCACAATTGCCTTTTGCTATGCTCCGGACGGGGCGCGGTATGCCCTGCCCGCAGAAGTCCAATGGACCTTGAGCGGCGCGGGCATGGTGCGTCAGGGCCAGGCCCGCACCGCCCTGACCGTGGTGGATGATCTGCGTCCCGATACCGATTATACGCTGATGGTGCAGGGCAAGGTGCTGTCGTTCCAAACGCCCGCCTGCGCCGGACTAGTGAACATCACCGATCATGGCGCGGTCGCCGACGGCCCCGACACCGCCGAACACGCCGCCGAGAATGCCCGCGCGATCATCCGCGCCATAGGTTCCGCGCCCAAGGGCGGGACGGTGCTAATCCCCGAAGGCACGTGGGTTAGCGCCCCCGTGGCCCTGCGCAGCGATCTGACGTTTTGGCTGAAGGGAACGTTGAAGGCCCCCTCTGACCGCGCTGGCTGGCCGATCCTGCCCGCCCGCAACCACGCCGGTAAGATGCTTGGATCGTGGGAAGGGCTGCCCGCCGATTGCTTTGCCGCGCCGCTTTATGCTGTGGGCACTGACCGTCTGACCATCGCAGGCCCCGGCGCATTGGAAGGCGGCGGAGATCGCGGCGACTGGTGGACTTGGCCGAAAGAGACCCGCCAAGGCGCCCGCCGCCCCCGTGGACTGCATCTGGTGAACTGCCATCAGACGCAGTTGATCGGGTTCGCCGTGCGCAATGCGCCCTCATGGACCGTTCATCCGCAGGGGTGCCAAGACCTGACCATCGCGGGCCTGCACATCAGCGCCCCCGATGACAGCCCCAACACCGACGGCTGCAACCCCGAAATGTGCCAGAACGTGCGCCTGACCGGCGTGCGCTTTTCCGTGGGCGATGACTGCATCGCCATCAAGGCAGGCAAGCGCGGCGATGCGGGCGAAGAGGATCACCTGACCGCCACCCGCGATATCACCATCACGCACTGTTTGATGGAGGCTGGCCACGGCGGCGTTGTCCTTGGATCAGAGATGAGCGGCGATATCACCGACATCACCGTTGCCGCCTGTGAAATGCAGGGAACCGATCGCGGCCTGCGCCTCAAGACCCGTCGCGGGCGCGGTGGCCGGATTGATCGCATTACCTTCCGCGATGTTGCGATGACAGACGTGGAAACTGCCTTCAGCGCCAACGCCTTCTATTACTGCGATCACGATGGCCACGCCGATTGGGTGCAGACCCGCGATCCCGCGCCTGTCACGCGCCTGACCCCGCAAATCGGGCGGATCGAGGTATCAGACGTCTCGATCACCGGCCTATCTCACGCGCTTGGGGCCTTTATCGGCCTGCCCGAACAGCCCATCGGCCCGATCCACCTGACCCGCATCACCGTGCAGGGTCTGAACCCCGACGCCATTCCCACGGCCCCCGTTATGGCCGATCACATCCGCGCCCTGCGCCACGCGGGCATCGCCCATGATTATGCGCAGATCATCGCGGACACCGACATTCCGATCGAAGAAGGCGGGCTGACCCTGCTTTCGGAAAGGACAGACTAATGGACTTGCTTGACTACTTTGACGCCTACGCCCGCGACTACCGCCCCTATAAAGAGGGGCGTTGGTGCTATGAGGACGGCCTGCTGTATCTGGCGCTGGTGCGCCTGCATCGCACCACAGCCGAGGCGCGCTGGCTGGCCCATCTGCGCCGTCTGGTGGATGCGCAAGTGACCCCCGACGGCACGATCCGCGACTATGAGGTGGGCGAGTACAACATCGACAACATCCTGTCGGGCCGCTGCTTGTTCCATCTGGCCGACACCACTGGCGATGCCCGCTATGAGGCCGCAGCCGATGTGCTGGCAGGCCAGTTGGCCAGCCACCCCCGCATCGATGCAGGCAACTACTGGCACAAACAGCGCTATCCCCATCAGGTCTGGCTGGATGGCCTCTATATGGGTCTGCCGTTTCAGGTGGAATACGGTCTGCGTCGGGGCGATGCGGCCTTGGTGCAAGACGCTTTGACCCAAGTTCAGGCCGCGCTGGCCTTCACCAAAGGCCCCGCCGGTCTTTACATCCACGGCTATGACGATGCCCGCCAGCAGCTTTGGGCCGATCCGGAAACAGGCCTTTCTCCGGCCGTTTGGGGCCGCGCTGTGGGCTGGCTGGCGATGGCGCTGGTTGATGTGGGGGTATTGCTGCCCGATCATCCCCGCGCCCCGCGCGAGGCCGCCCGCGCCCTGCTGCAAGCGGTGATCGCGCAGCAGCGCCCCTCGGGCCTGTGGCACCAAGTGATGTGCATGCCTGATCTGAAGGGCAACTATGAGGAAAGCTCGGCCAGTGCCATGTTCGCATACGCGATCCTCAAGGGCGCACGTCTGGGGCTGATCCCCGATAATGCCCAAGGCCTGCGCGCCCTGACCGCCCTAGAGTGCAAGCTGTCCCCCATTGATGGCCGTAGCCAACTGACCGACATTTGCTGTGTCGCAGGGCTTGGCGGCTTTGATGGGGTTTATCGGGACGGCACGCCCGAATACTACGTTACCGAACGCATTCAACCTGATGATATCAAAGGTGTCGGCCCCTTCGCCTACGCCTTGACCGAACGACTTCAAGCCGCCGCGCACGCCTGAAACACTCCGCAAAAGGACGACCCTATGACCCTAACTGTCACCACCCGCCACGCCATCCACCCCGACCATGCCAAGGGCATGGACACTGCTGCCCTGCGGGACAACTTCCTTGCCCAAGACATGTTCAAGGACGGCGAAATCCGCCTGATCTACACCCACTACGACCGCTTCGTCATGGGTGGCGCGGTGCCTGCGGGGGGTGATCTGACCCTTGATGTGGTGGCCGAGACCAAGACCGCCACCTTCCTTGAGCGCCGCGAGATGGGCGTTGTGAACATTGGCGAGACCGGCACCATCACCGCCGATGGCATGACCCACACGCTGGAACATGGCGAAGTGCTGTATCTGGGCATGGGCACAGGCGCTGTGACCTTCAGCGGCGCGGGCCGCTACTACATCACCTCGGCCCCTGCCCATCAGGCCTTTCCCACCCGCCTGATC
>JAYZYX010000130.1:0-7197 GCA_036139795.1 Pseudomonadota bacterium
ACATAGTTCCGCACGCTATCCAGATAGAGCGCAGGCAGTATGCCGCGCCGCTTGTAGCGGTCAAAGATGATCAGATCGAAGTCGTTGATCTTCTCAAGAAATAGCTCTCGGGTCGGGAAGGCGATCAGCGACAGTTCGGTCACCGGCACCCCGTCCTGCTTTTCCGGCGGGCGCAGAATGGTGAAATGGACCAGATCAACGCTACTGTCGGATTTCAGAAGGTTCCGCCATGTGCGTTCGCCCGCGTGGGGCACACCCGAGACCAGCAGCACCGACAAGCGATCCCGCACCCCGTTGATCTGCACAAGGGCGCTGTTGTTGCGATCAGTCAGTTCGCTATCATCGGCAGCCACACGGAATTCGATCACGTTGCGCCCCGCATGGGGCAGCGTCACGGGCAGTTCCAGATCCTGCCCGACGGGCACACGGAAAGACTGGGCCTCTCCCCCATCCACGGACAGAGACAGTGAGGCGAAATCCGCGCCCACAGGCACATTGCCCTGATCTTCGATCTTGAGGGTCAGCGTGATCTCTTCGCCCAGAATGGCAAAGGCCGGCGCGTTGCGCACGATCAGGCGGCGGTCCCAGTCAGAGGGCTGGCCGGTCAGCAACAAATGCAGCGGCGCAGGCATATTGGGCGCGGCACCCAGATCATGCAGACGCCCGTCCGACAGCAGGATCGCCCCTGCCACTCGGCCCGAGGGTTCCTCGGCCAGCGCCTCGGACAGCGCGTGCATCAACAGCGTGCCGTCATTGTCCTGACCATCGCCCAGCTTGATCCGGCGAAGTTCGGTATTCGGTCGGGCTGCGATTTCAGCGGCCAAAGCCTCGGCAGCGGCGGCGGTTTGCTGTGCACGATCGGACAAACGCTGGCTGGCGCTAAGGTCCTCGACCAAAAGGACGATATCATTCAGCGGCTGGCGGGTTTCCGTCTGCAGCGCAGGCCCCGTTAAAGCCGCTGCGATCAACAGCATTGCAAGCCCGCGCAACCACCAGCCCGAAAGGCGGCGCACCCGCGCAAAGCAAGCCACCACCAGCGCCAGTACGGCAATGACGGCCACCAGCCACCACGGGACAAGCGGATCAAAGGCCAGTGCGTAACTCATTGTCCCAACCTGTCCAGCAATGCAGGCACATGCACCTGATCGGATTTATAGTTGCCGGTCAGCACATGCATGACCAGATTGACGCCAAAGCGGAACGCCAGTTCCCGCTGACGCTCGCCCGTGTAGCCGCGCCCGATGGTGCGCAAGGCATAGCCGCGCTCATCCACCGCCCAAGCGCTGGCCCAGTCGTTGCCACCGATCACCACCGGCGTCACCCCGTCGTTCAGATCACGGAAAGGCATGCCTTCAATCTGGACCGCATCCTCTGGCGCGGCCTCAACCCAGATATCGCGGCTGTTGTAGCGGCCCGGAAAGTCTTGCAGCAGGTAGAAACTGCGGGTCAGCACGTGGTCCGAGGGCACAGGCTCTAGCCCCGGAATGTCCAAGGGCGCTGCCAGATCACGCAGAACCTGAGCGTTGCGACTGCTTGCGCCCAGCGCGGCGGTATCCGCATCGCGGGTGTCGAACAGGATCATCCCGCCACCGCGCAGATATTCGTTCAGCTTGCCATAAGCCTGCGGCGACGGGCGCGGCTGGTCAGGCGTAATCGGCCAGTAGAGCAGCGGATAGAACGATAGCTCATCACTCTCGATATCAACCGAGCGCGGCTCTGACGGCTCGACCGAGGTGCGGTCAAACAAGGTATCAGAAAGGCCGCGCATGGCGGCCAAGGCCAGATCATCCAGTGCCTTGTCGCCAGTCAGGATATTGGCCAGCGTGACCTCTGAGGCCGCAAGGATCTGTTCTTCGGTGATTTCGGGCAGCGCGTCGTCTTGGGCGCGGCCATCTTGTGGCGCGATCAGCATCAGTGCGGCCAGCGTTGCCGCCGCACCGCGCAGACGTCCACCCAAGGCCAAGGTGGCCAGCATGTCCACCAGCAGCAGCGCCGCGGCTAGGCCCAGCAGCAGACCACCCAAGGGCTTGGCCGCAGGGGCCACCAAAGGCTGGGGCCGCACATTCGCGGGCCACTGAGCAGGCCGCAGTACCGCATCTTCATCCAGCACATTGCGGGACAGGCGTCGATTTTCGCCTTCATAAAGACCAGGCCGCAGATCGGGGCCAAGAGGCGCATCAAACAGCATCTCACCCGCCACCCCTTGCAGCGTATCGCCATTCGAAAGCCGCCCGAAGCCGTCCAGCACCTGCACAGGCTGCCATGTGGTGCCTGCAAGCTGTTCGGCGCTGGGACGCTCGGTCAGGGACGAAATCGACAAACGCTCTAGCATCTGCACGAAAAGACCCGATAGCGGCAGACTGGACCATTCGGCGTTCGCGGTGACGTGGAACAGGATCACCTGACCATCCCCCTGTTCCTTGCGGGTGACCAAGGGCGTGCCGTCATCCAGCGCCGCAATCACGCGGTCTGCCAGTGTGGGATCGGGCTGCGCAACAACCTGCGCCGTGACCGAGACCTCTTCCGAGACGGGCAGACCCGCAAAGGGGCTATCTTCGGGAAACGGCGCCAGCGCCTTGGGGTCGCCCCAACTCATGGCGCCGCCAACGCTGCGGCCACCGGCACGCAGGCGGACGGGCAGCAGGGGGTCTTCGGCATCGCGGGCCACATCGCTGGCTGCCAGACGGGGACCGGCAAAGCGCACCAACTGGCCGCCGTTTTTCACCCACTCCAGCAATTTCTCTTCCTCAGCGGGGGCCAGTCGAGCCACATCGGCCAGAATGATCACGTCGGGGTTGGCGGGAATAATCTCATCCAGCGGGCCATCCAGCAGATCGGCCGAAGGTTCCAACGCCTGTCGCAGATAGTGCAGCGGCGACAGCAGATCGATGGTTTCGCGGTTCCGCCCCCCGTCGATCAGCGCGACTTCGCGCCGTTGCAGACGGTCATCGGTCAGAGTGACGCCGCCAGCACTGCGCACGCCTTCAATTGCAAAGCGCTGCACGCGGGCGCGGAGTTCTGCGGGCAGCTCCATCTGCAATTCCGCCTCAGTCCCGCCAGAGGCAAAGGTGGCGATGCCATCAGCCAGCACCCGCTCGACCCCCGCCGGATCAGGACCAATCGCCTGCACAGTGACGGGCAGTTCAGGGCCCGGAGACAAACGGCGGACAGGAACAGTGACCACGCCGCCATCGAAACTGGCAGGTAGCAAAGCCATCGGATTGGACGGGGTCTCGTAAACGCTCAGGGTGCCACGTTCTGCCAGACGCGCGGCCAGTTCGGCGCGGCCCGCGTGATCCAAGCCATCCGACAGCCACCACGTATCAAAATCCCCCTCCGGCAAAGGCACAGCGTCCATCAAGGGCGGCCAAGCGGCGGGCACCACACCGGGCAAGCTTTCGCGGACGGTCGCGGCAGGGGCAAAGGCAACCTCACTTGGCGCGGACAGAGGCATTACAGCGACGGGACGGCCAGCGCGGCCAGCCTCGGCCAGCATGGCATCCAGACGGGCCATGCGCCCACGCCAGTCGGGCGCGCTGCCCCATGTGGCATCTAGAACCACCAGCAATGGCCCGCGCCCCGTTTGGCGGGCATCAGGGTTCAGCACCGGCCCTGCAAGACCAACGATCAGCGCCGCAACTGCCAGCATCCGCAACAACAGCAGCCACCACGGCGTTTTGTCGCTTTGCTGTTCGTCATCCTTCAGACCCAACAGCAGCACCACACCAGGGAACCGCCGCCGCACCGGTGCAGGTGGCACCGCCCGCAGCAACAGCCACAGCAAAGGCAGGGCAAATAGGCCGAACAGCAGCCAAGGCGAGGCAAATCCAAGAGCGCCAAACATCGCGGTCAGACCCCTCCTTGTACGGCTTCGTAAAGCCACAGCAGCGCCGACTGAGAGGCGTCATTGGTGTGATGCAACCCAACCCGCCAGCCGGATGCGGCGGCCAGATCGTGCAGTTCCGCCTTCCGCTCGGCCAGCCTCTGCAGATAACGGTCGCGCAGGGCGTCAGCCTGCAAGGTTTCGTGTTTCAAACCGCCCGCCATGCTTTCAAAGATGGTGCGGCCACGGAACGGGAATTCCTCTTCG
Organism: Pseudomonadota bacterium; assembly: GCA_036139795.1. Taxonomy (GTDB): domain Bacteria; phylum Pseudomonadota; class Alphaproteobacteria; order Rhodobacterales; family Rhodobacteraceae; genus Donghicola. The sequence continues at coordinate 4,091 of JAYZYX010000130.1, forward strand.
GCGGGGTCGAGAACTTGATAAAGCGTGCCGCGAATCCCCCGCGCCACCGCCTTTCCAAGCATCTCACGCAACGGCGCCAGATCGCCCAGAAAGTCCGAGATCACCAAGGCGCGACTGTTCGGCACCATCGGCGTCAGGTCCGGAGCTCCGAAATCTTCGGGCCGATCCGCGGTCAAAGCTGCTGTGATCCGCTGCAACTGCGCCTCGCCCCGCCTGGGGGGCAGGCTGGCACCCAAGGCCACCCGTTCACCGCCACGCACCAGCAACACCGCAACCGCCAGTCCTAACAGACGCGCACGTTCCGCCTTAGTGGTCAGCCCGTCGCTGCTGGCAAAGCCCATCGAAGCCGCCTGATCCACCCAGAGCAGCATGCTTTGGGCCACTTCCCATTCGCGCTGCTTAATAAATTGCTCATCCCCGCGGGCCGAGCGGCGCCAATCGATCAGACGCGCCTCATCCCCTTGCACCAAGGGGCGGTACTGCCAGAAGGCATCGCCAGAGCCGGAACGCCTGCGGCCATGTTCGCCCATCTGGACGTTGGCCGCCAACCGCTCGGCACTGGCCAAAAGCGGTGGATAGGCGGCAGCAACAGTTTCCGCGCGACTGCGAAGGGATGCGGCGTCGGTCAAGCGGCCGCCTCGATTCCGGTGACACGGGCGACGCCGGTCGCAATCAGGTCATTCAGGTTGGCACCACGGGCGCGGGCTGCAAAGCTAAGCTGCATCCGGTGACGCAGGACAGGTGCGGCCATTGCGGCCACATCCTCGGCGCTGGGGGCAAGGCGACCGTTCAGCATCGCCGCCGCCCGCACCGCTAGCATCAACGATTGGGCCGCACGGGGTCCGGGGCCAAAGGCCACATCACGCACCGCTTCGGGCAGGGCGCTGGGGTCTTCGGGACGGAAGGCACGGACCAGATCAAGGATCAACTCGACCACGCTTTCGCCCACCGGCATCCGGCGCAACAATTGTTGGGCGCGGATCAACTCGGCAGCGGTAAAGACCTGCTCGGACTCTTCCTCGACCAGACCGGTGGTCGCCAACAGAATGGCCTTTTCCGTGTCGCGGTCAGGGTATTCCACGTCAATCTGCACAAGAAAGCGGTCCAACTGCGCTTCGGGCAGGGGATAGGTGCCCTCTTGCTCTAACGGGTTCTGGGTTGCCAGCACATGAAACGGTGCCGCCAGCGGACGGGTTTCCCCCGCGATCGAGACCGCCTTTTCCTGCATCGCCTGCAACAGCGCCGACTGGGTGCGCGGGCTGGCGCGGTTGATCTCATCGGCCATCAAAAGCTGGCAAAAGATCGGCCCTTCGATAAAGCGGAAACTCCGGCGGCCATCAGCATCGGTTTCCAGAACTTCGGACCCCAGAATATCCGCAGGCATCAGGTCGGGGGTGAACTGCACGCGCTTGCCGTTCAGGCCCATCACCGTGGACAGGGTTTCCACCAGTCGCGTCTTGCCCAGACCGGGCAGACCGATCAGCAAACCATGCCCGCCGCACAGCAATGCCGTCAGGGTCAGATCCACCACGCGGGTCTGACCGATGAACCGTTTGGTGATCGAGGCCCTTGCCAGTGCCAGTTTCTCTTCGAAGGCTTCGATCTCGGCCACCAGATCAGTGTGTTCGGTCATGGAGTGGTCCCTGCTGTGACGGATGTTATATGCTGAGTCTATCTCGGGATTGTGAAATGGCAAAAGGGACGAATGGACAAATGAACGTGAAACCTTCCGCCGATAACATCGCCGCCGCTGCCCGCGCTGCTGGAAAAGGCGGAATTCCTCCGGTTCACAAGTGGAAACCGGACTTTTGCGGTGATCTGGATATGCGGATCGCGCGGGACGGTACGTGGTTCTATGAAGGCACACCGATCGGCCGTGCGCCCCTTGTCCGCCTGTTTTCAACGATCCTGTGGAAGGAGGACGGCAAGTATTTCCTTGTCACCCCCGTTGAGAAAGTCGGCATCACCGTTGAGGACGCCCCTTTTGTCGCCGTGGACTTTGAGGTCAGCGGTGCGGGCGCGGATCAGACCCTGACCTTCACCACCAATGTGGGCGATTCTGTCGTGGCCGGACCCGAGCATCCGATTCGCGTTGTCCGCGATCCTGAAACCGATGAACCCAGCCCCTACATCCACATCCGCTACGACCTGGAGGCGCTGATCGACCGCAAAAGCTTTTACCGGCTGGTGGATCTGGGCTGTCACGCGGACCATGAGGGCAGCAGTTGGTTCGGCGTGATGTCGCAGGGCCAGTTCTTTCCGGTCATTCCCTCGTCCGAGCTTGCATAGGCGCACAGAATCCCATGCGCTGGTGCAGCTTTGCGCAGGCGCAAACATCGCTATGGTAAGCGCACGTCCCAGCACGAGTTGATTCCGGAGCCCCGTTGATGCTGCCCCCACGCTTTGCCCCCTATCTGTTCAGCCTGTTTTTGTCGGGCATGATGTCCTGTCTTGTATCGGGCATCGCGACATATCGGGCCATCGGTTTCCAGCCCGACTTTCTGTCCGCTTGGGGCGGCGCGTGGGTGACAAGCTGGACCGTCGCCTTTCCCGCCGTGCTGGTCGTGGCCCCCGTGGCCCGCAAGCTAGTGGCGCTGGTAACAGCCTCTCCCTCGAATATCTAAGACACGGCTATTGAGGCGGACCAAAGCCCGCCTAGCCTGACCTAGTGACCGATCACAGGGGCATCTACGCAGGCCCACTCGCTGGCCTCCATCTCTAGGGTGACGTGGTCAAACCCCTGCCCTTTCAGCATTGCGCGGACCCTGTCGCGGACCTGCGCCACGGCGGGCCAGTCAGCCCCCGCCACGACCACATGCACCTGCACGGCGCGCTTACGCTCGGTCATTTGCCAGACATGCAGGTGATGCACGCCATCGACACCATCCAAGCCTGAAATCTGCCCCGCCAGATCATTGGCATCCAGCCCTGCGGGCGTGGCCAGCATCAGATCACGGATCACCGGCACAATCTCTTTGGCGGCAAGCCACAGGATATAGGCCGCAATCAGTAAGGTGATCACCGGATCGACCCAGCGCCAGTCATAAAGGATCACCAGAACGCCCCCGACAATCACCGCCAGCGACCCCAAGGCATCGCTGAGATTA
>JAYZYX010000131.1:0-7196 GCA_036139795.1 Pseudomonadota bacterium
GGTCAGCTCTGCGGCGACAGGTGCCGAAATCCATGCAGCGATGGAGCGGTTCCGCATTGATCTGATCCTTCTGGATGTGATGCTGGGGGATGAAAGCGGGCTGGATATCTGCGCCGATTTGCGCACCCAGCAGGATGTGCCGATCATCATCATCTCGGCCCTCAGTTCCGACAGCCAGCGGATGCAGGGCTATTCGGCGGGGGCCGATGACTATGTGGCCAAGCCCTTCAATCCCGATCTGCTGGCCGCCCGCGTCAAGGCAGTGCTGCGGCGCGGGAACCGTGCGGCCTCTCTGACCTACCGGCGCTCGGCGGGACTATATCGGTTCGAGGGTTGGTCCTATGACGCCCGCACCGGCGAGGCCCGCGCCCCCGAAGGCTATCTGGTGCCTTTGTCGCGCCGCGAATCCGCCCTGCTGAAGGCCCTGTTGGCGAACCCTCTGATCCCCCTGCGCCGTGAAGAGATCGCCGAGGCGCTGGACCCCGACCGCGACCCCGAACGGGCGATGGATGCCGCTGAAGGACGCGCCATCGACGTGCTTGTCGGACGCTTGCGCGGCAAGATCGAAAGCAACCCGAAAGACCCGCGATTGATCCGCACCGAAAGAGGTGTCGGCTATGTTCTGGCCTGTGAGGTGACGCAGGAATGAACCTGCTGGCCTCTCTTCGTGCCAAAACCGTTTTCTGGATCGCGATCAGCGGGTTAGCGGGCGTTGTGACTGGCGGGATCTGGATATCGGATCAGGCCGCATGGCTGCGTCATCTGACGCGGGCCGAGACCACGGGCCAATTGCTTTACAGCACACTTGTCTACAACGCGCCTTCGCCCGCAGATGTGCAGGTGGTCCACATCGGTCGCCCGCCCGAGACCAACCACAAGCTGTCGCAAATCTCGATCATCGGGCATGAGCCTTCGCCGATTTCAGGCCCTCGGTTGCAGCTGGAACTCCACGATCCCAATCTGCGTTACGCCATCGGGGCGCTGCCCCCTGTCAGTGGACCGGCTGAACAACTAGGGGCGATCACCCGCCAGATGGCACGCCTGTGCGGTGATCCCCGCCTGTTTGCCCGTGTCCCAAGCGAAGGCTGGGTAGAACTGCGTGCGCCTGAAATCTGGTCTTGCGAGGCTGCACCCACAGACAAACGTCTGCCGCTTGCCCTAATGTTCGTGCTGCTGCTCAGCACTGTGATCAGCCGCGCGACCGAAGTGTCAGGCCGCTTTGGCAAACTGGCGCGGGTGTTTTCCGAAAACGGCACCGCGGGCAAAGCGCCCCTACCCGTCGAAGGCCCCTCAGAGCTGACCGAAATCGCCGAAGCCCTGAACCAGCACATCGCCAGCGAACGGGAAACGTTGGAAAAACGGGCCGAGGCCCTGTCCGCCATCAGCCACGATCTTGGCACCCCCGCCGCCCGCCTGAAACTGCGCACTGCTTTGATCGACGATCCGGACTTGCGCAGCCGCATGGAAGGCGACATTGACCAGATGATCGCCATGGTCGAAGGGGTGCTGTCCTTCACGCGCACGGAACTAGACGCCGAGCCCGCCCAACGCATGGCCCTGAGTTCTTTGGTCGAGGCGCTGGTGGACGACTACGCCGATCTGGGCCGCCCCGTCACCATGGCGCCAGTGCAGCTTTTGATGCCCGAAAGTCACCATTCCCTGTTTGGCGTGACGCCCCGCGCCCGCCGCAACCCCGCCGCGCAACAGCAGGTGCCGGACGCGAACCTGCGGGTTCTGATTTCGGGCCGTCCCATGGCGCTGGAACGGGCGATCACCAACCTGATTGAGAATGCCCTGCACTACGGTCGCCGTGCCACTGTGCGGCTAGAGGCGCATTCGGAAACCGTATCGATTCTGGTTGAGGACGCGGGTGGCTCTGGCATGACCCCCGACGATATGGCGGCCCTGACGCGCCCGTTCCGTCGCGGGCAGAACGTGGGACCGACCAAAGGCCACGGGCTTGGGCTTTCAATCGTGCGCACAGTTGCCCGCCAGCACGGGGGCGATCTGACCTTTGAACAAGGGTCTAGCGGGTTGATTGCCCGTCTGGACCTCAAACGGGACAGTTAGGGCCGCGCTTTCACGAAAACCTCAGGCCCTAAGGGCTTGTCAGAACAGGTTATGCCTGTCACTGAAAGAGAAATTCGCACGACCGGAGGTCCCATGTCCCCACGCAAGATCATCATCGACACCGATCCCGGTCAGGACGATGCCGTCGCCATTCTTCTGGCGCTTGGCAGCCCCGATGAGATCGAGGTGCTGGGGATCACCGCCGTGGCTGGAAACGTGCAACTGGCGCTGACCCAGAAGAACGCCCGCATTGTGTGTGAACTGGCAAACCGCGCCGACGTGCCCGTCTATGCGGGGTGCGAGGCGCCCATGGGCCGCACACTTGTGACCGCCGAACATGTGCATGGCAAAACCGGTCTGGACGGTCCCGATCTGCCCGATCCGGTGATGCCTTTGCAGGCTGAACATGGGGTGGATTTCATTATCGAAACCCTGCGCAATGCGCCTTCGGGCGCCGTGACCCTGTGCCCTCTGGGGCCGCTCACCAACATCGCCACCGCGTTCAAACAAGCGCCAGATGTCATTGAAAAGGTGCAGGAAATCGTCCTGATGGGCGGTGCCTACTTTGAGGTTGGCAACATCACCCCCACAGCCGAGTTCAACATCTACGTGGACCCGCAGGCCGCCAAGATCGTCTTTGACAGCGGCTGCCCGATCACCGTGATGCCGCTGGATGTGACCCATAAGGCGCTGGTGACCAAGCCCCGCAACGATGCTTTCCGCGCCCTTGGCACGCCTGTCGGCACCGCCGTTGCAGAGATGACCGACTTTTTCGAGCGGTTCGACAAGGAGAAATACGGCAGCCTCGGCGCGCCGCTACATGACCCTTGCGTGATCGCCTACCTGATCCGGCCCGAATTGTTCCAAGGCCGTCACATCAACGTCGAGATCGAGACCCAAAGCCCTCTGACCCTTGGCATGACTGTTGCGGACTGGTGGGGGGTCACCGACCGACCCGCCAACGCCATGTTCATGGGCGATGTGGACGCACAGGGCTTTTTCGACCTTCTGACAGAAAGGCTTGCCCGCCTATGAGCGCACAAATCAGTCTGGCCAAACCCGAGCATCTGAACGCCTTGCTGCCTTTGGTCGAAGCCTTCCACCAAGAAGTCGGCGTCGAGCAGGACAGCGAACACCGTCACGGGGCCATCGCACCTTTGCTGGACGGCAATCCCCTTGGGGCGGTGTACCTCTTTGGCCCCACCCGCGCGCCCATTGGCTATATGGTGATGACCTTCACGTGGTCGGTCGAATTCGGCGGGATCGAGGCTGGCATTGACCAGATCTATGTGCGCCCCGCGATCCGCCGTCGTGGTCTGGCGTCCGAGGCGATCAACAGCATCGGACGCACCCTGCGTCAGGCCGGTGTCCGCGCGATCAGCCTTGAGGTGCGCCCTGACGATGCGGCCGCCATGCGCCTTTATGAAAAATCCCTGTTCCATCCCCGCGAACGCTATCAAGCGATGACGCGTAAGCTCTAAGTCGCCCTTTCAAAAGCTGTCTCGCCTTCCTAGGTATTGGGTAGATCAAGGATTTTGCCCATGCCTCTGAATTTCGCCTTCGACAACAGCTATGCCCGCTTGCCGGACCGGTTCTTTGCCCGCCAGAACGCGGCCAAAGCCCCTGCGCCACGCCTTTTGGCCTATAATGCGGCGCTGGCGGAAGAGTTGGATCTGGGGTCTGAGGCGAATGAAGCGGAACTGGCGCAGATTTTCTCTGGCAATGTGACACCTGACGGCGCCGCCCCCTTGGCGCAGGCTTATGCGGGCCACCAGTTCGGTGGGTTTTCGCCGCAGCTCGGCGATGGCCGTGCGCTGCTGGTGGGTGAGGTCGTGGGCAAGGACGGCACGCGCTTTGACATTCAACTGAAAGGCTCGGGCCGTACGCCCTTTTCCCGTCGCGGCGATGGCAAGGCATGGCTGGGGCCGGTCCTGCGCGAATATGTGGTCTCTGAGGCGATGCATGCCCTTGGCGTGCCCACCACCCGCGCATTAGCGGCGGTTGCTACTGGCGACACAGTCCTGCGCCAAACCGCACTGCCCGGCGCGGTTCTGACCCGCGTGGCGACCAGTCACCTGCGCATCGGCACCTTTCAGTATTTCGCCGTGCGCGATGACCGCGAGGCCCTGAAAACCCTGATGGATTACGCCATCGCCCGCCATGATCCTCAGGCGGACGGGCCTGCGGCCTTCCTGCAAGGCTGCATCGACCGGCAGGTTAAACTGATCCCGCAATGGATGGGCTTGGGCTTTATTCACGGGGTGATGAACACCGACAACTGCGCCATCTCGGGGCAGACGATCGACTATGGCCCTTGTGCCTTCATGGATGATTTCCACCCGAATATGACCTTCTCATCGATCGATCATCAGGGGCGGTATAGCTATTCGAACCAGATGCATGTGCTGGTGTGGAACCTTGCGCAACTGGCCAGCGCCTTGGTTCCCCTGAACGCCGATGAGGACGCAGCAGTTGAGGATTACACTATCCGTATCAACAAGATGCCCGAGGCTCTTAAAGCGGAATGGCTGCGCGTTTTCTGCGCCAAGATCGGGATCAGCACGCCGCGCCCTGACGATCAAAAGCTGATCGAGCGGCTACTGGCGCTGATGGCCGCGAACCATTCCGATTTCACCAACACCTTCCGCGCCTTGGTGGACGGGAACGCCCGCGACCAATTCAGCGACCGCGACGCCTTTGATCAGTGGGAGAAAGACTGGCAGGCCCGCACCGCAGATGAGCCCGAGCCGCAGGCCCTGATGGCCCGCAGCAATCCGGTCTATATCCCGCGCAATCATCGGATCGAGCAAATGATCGACGCCGCGCTTGAAGGTGATCTTACCCCGATGCAGCGGCTGATGACGGTGTTGGCCAACCCTTACACCGTGCAAGACGGTGCCGAGGATTTGCGTCGTCCGCCCACGCCCGAAGAGGTGGTGCCGCAAACCTTCTGCGGCACCTGAGGGCTGATCAGAGGATCAGCAGATCGGCCAAGGCCGCTTGTCCCGTAAAGCCTTCCAATGTCACGGACTGCTGGTCATCAATCTGGATTACAGTGTCCTCTGGTCCGACCGTAACGAAGGCTGTCATGAACGCCTGTTTATCGGTGATGTCGGTCACAGCCGAGAAATCCAGCCGGTCCTGCCCCGTCAGATCTGTCACAACGTCGTGCCCGAACTGCGATGTGAAAACAAAGGTGTCCCCGCCCGCGCCACCGGTCATGGTGTCATTGCCTGCTCCACCTATCAGGCGGTCCCGTCCGCCGCCGCCGAACAGCTTGTCATGGCCGCCGCCACCGTTCAGCAGATCGTTCCCTGCATCCCCGTAGAGAAAATCATGACCGCCGCGGCCCGCAATCTTATCGTTGCCGGCCTCGCCATAAATCCGGTCACGCCCGTGCGATCCGAAGATCTTGTCCGCCACGGTCGAGCCCACAAGCACCTCGATATTCGACAGCGTGTCGGTCCAGCCAAAGCCGTCCGTCACATTGCCTTGCAGGAGATCTGCGAAAATGCCCGATGCGCCGCCACGTTCAAAGTCGGTGTCATAGCGCACCACATCCAGCCCGTCGCCACCTTCAAAATGGTCCGAGCCTCCAAGGCCGATAAAGCTGTTCCGCTTTGCATCGCCGATCAGTACATCGTCAAAGTGCGAGCCGATCACCTGCTCGATGTTGATCACCTTCTCAACGCGGCCTTCACCGTTGATCGCTTGGGATTTTGACAGATCGACTGTGACGCCCGCAATCTCGGACCGGAACTCGGCAGTGTCAAAGCCCTTACCCCCGTCATAAAGATCGCGCCCCGTGCCCCCCGACAGCAGGTCAATCCCGTCGCCGCCGCGCAAAATATCGTTGCCCGCGCCGCCCGTCAGTTCATCCGCATGGGCACCACCGAACAGCCGGTCATGGCCATTGCCGCCAACAAGCTTGTCAAAGCCGTTACCGCCAATCAGATCATCGTTCCCGTTCTGGCCGTAGAGGAAATCGTTCCCGTTGCCACCGTTCAGCGTATCGTTGCCAGCCTGCCCCCAAGCCACGTCCTTGCCCACGCCCAGATTGTACAGATCATCAAATGCGGTGCCGTTCACCACATCGTTCTGGGTCTTGGTGTCATAGGCGATGTCATCCAGCGAAAAGACCGCAGCTGGTGCGAAAGGCCCTGTCTGGATTTCGGTGGCGAAAACATGATCCGCCAGCTCATTCCAATCAGCGATCGTGAAGGAAGTGCCGAAAACATCAGGGAAGTTCTGGTCCAGTGGCACGAGCAGCAGGGTCGAGCTGCCATCCCCATTGTCTTGCCCCATGAAGGCATAGTCGAACACCGCATCAGGGTAATTCGAAGATCCAGACAGCGTTCCCCGCTCAATCGACAGGTATCCGACCTCAAAGCGATCCAGACTCAGTTCACCGACAGTTCCCAGCGGGGCCGACAGAACCTCGGCCGACCAAAGCGCGCCGCTTTGTTCAAACGCCGTGGTGTCGATATAGCGAAGCAAGCTATCGTTCCCCTGCTCTGCATAAGAATACTGGTAAGAAAAGGTCAGGTCCTGCGAGCCAGAAAGCGTCAGCGTCACCTGCTGCACATCTGTCAGTTGGGATTCGGCACTGTAGGTCAGCTGAATTGCCTGTACTGTGTAGGCCGTCATAATCGCTCCGTAAAATCAACTTAAGCGTGAATAGTTCAACATGTAGAGCACTTTTACATGTTTATTGCTATCCCCATTAAAGGCAGGATTTTCACGATCTGCTGAAGCAAACTTGGCACGCGGTCCATAGACACAGACATTCCGCCGATCCCCCGTTTCCCCCGCGCCTTTCCTATGGCAATCTCGCCCCCGAGGCGCTAAGCAGCCCGCCCACTCAGATCCTATCCGGGGGACGGTATGACCACCGACACCATCATCGCCCGCTGCGAGGCCAAAGGCCTGCGCATGACCGAACAACGCCGCGTGATTGCCAGCGTGCTAGAAACCTCGGACGACCATCCGGATGTGGAAGAGCTGTATGCCCGCGCCATTGCGCAGGACCCGAAAATCTCGATCGCGACGGTGTACCGGACGGTGAAACTGTTCGAAGAAGCCGGCATTCTGGAAAAGCTGGAATTCGGCGATGGCCGCGCCCGCTA
>JAYZYX010000132.1:0-10779 GCA_036139795.1 Pseudomonadota bacterium
GGCAGCTGTCTCTTCAGGTGCTGCGGCTGCGGCGGGGCCTTCGACCGTCTCTTGGAAATTCTGGAAGAACTGGTCAGCCATCTTCTTGGCGAACCCGTCGATCACGCGGCTGCCAAGCTGTGCCAGCTTACCGCCGACCTTCGCATCCACGTCATAGGTCAGCAGCGTTCCGCCATTGCCCGAGGGGGCCAGCGTCACCGCTGCCTCGCCTTTGGCAAAGCCTGCCGCGCCGCCCTTCCCTTCGCCCGACAGCTTCAACGAGCTGGGGGCAACCATATCGCTCAGGGTCACTTTGCCGCTGAACTTCGCCTTCACCGGTCCGACTTTCTGGACCACGGTGGCATCAAACCCCTCTTCGGGGCTGCCTTCCATGGCCTCGCAGCCGGGAACGCACTGTTTCAAGACTTCCGGATCCAGGATCGCTTTCCAGACCTCTTCGGGGCTGGCGGCGATCTCGCGCGAGTCGCTCATTTGCATCGGTAAACTCCTCCCTAATGAAAAACAGCCTAGGCGCGGGACCTAGGCTGTTCATATTAGACTAAGGGATGAGATAGATGCGACTTTACCGGACCGGCATTTGATGCGTTAGGCCGTATTCCGCATAGATTTCCGCGATCCGACCGTTTTGCAGGCCCTCTGCAATCGCGTCATCTACTTGATATCCCAGCTGTTTATACGCGAAATGCACCGCAACGCCCAAGGTCCACTTGGACACGGCGAAACCCGCCAGTGGCGGCTGGTGAATTCCGATGGCATCGGTCGATCCGAACTGCAACTGACTGATCGGTCCCATCACAGCGCTTACTTCGTGTGCAGAAAGACCTTCCATCGCGTCCAGCGTGTCATGATAGCGGTGGATGTTATCCCCAAGCTGCCCGCCAGCCATGCCCGTCAGATAGAAATCGGAGATCGAGTCATTCTCGACCCCGACCGCATCATAGCGGAAATAGGCGGGAACGGGTTTGTCTTCGGGATAGGTTGCCTTATCGTAGGCAATCGCGATGCTTTCAGCCGCATACTGACCGGTAAAGGTCACTTGCTCGACCCGGCATTTGAACTGGCGGTCATAGGGAATGCGCATCATGACGTTCGACACGCGCCCACCAACCACCGGACCCTTCCAGACGTTGTTACGCAGGTCCGCATCCAGATTTTCGCCTGCCATGACGAAATTGAACTGGGCCTCCACGCCGATGTAATCGGCGATCATACGGGCAATCTCGATGTCCACCCCTTTGGGTTTTCCACCTTCCTGCCAGCTGTAGGGAGCGTAATCGTCGTAAACCGCGAACAGCATATGTCCTTGTTCGAGAATCTGGTCAAAGTCCTGACCAACGATATCCCGACCTGCGTTCTGCGGTTTGGGTTGCGGCACATAGTCCGCTCAGGGGTCCTGTGCATGGGCGGCAGTTACGCCGCCCATGACAAAGGCTAGAACAAGGACGGAGAGAGAACGGGTCCTTGCTGCCGTCATTTAGTGCGCCGCCGACAGGCCGATGGTCAGGGTCTCGGCTGCCTTGTGGTAGGCATTGTCGCCACCAGCTTCCAGGATCAGGGCCGCGCGGCGTGCGATGCTGTCAGCGACAGGCGCGCCCGACAGGGTCTCGATGCCGCCGGCAACTTCGGTCAGCTCGTCATGGATGGCTTGCGCGTCGCCTTCACCGCCTTCAGCCATGGCAACCAGCTGGTCACGCAGAGCGGTCAGTTCACCGGTCAGTTCTTCGATCTGGTCGGTATCGGGACGGGTCTCAACGTAAGTACGGATCGCCCAAGCGGCTTCCTGACCCAGCAGCTCGCCGAAGGCGGGCATCTTGGTGGTGCCGTTCTGGGTGTAGCCAAAGCGGAATCGCTCGATGAACCATTCATCACCGAATTCTTCGGCTTCAAGGAAGCGCAGGTCAGGGGCCAGACCGCCCGAAACCACGCCAAGACCGTGGCAGCGTGCGCAGTTCTGGTTGTAACCAGAATCGCCGATCGCAACAGCTTTGGCCCAAACTTCTTCACCGGCAGCTTCTGCACGGTAGGGGTTTTCGGTCAGCCATTCTTCGCCAACAGCGGGCAGACCGGCGGTATCAACAGCCTGAGGCGCGACATCACCGTGCGCAAGCGCAAGAGTGGCGGTCAAGGCAAGGGTAACCCCGGCAAGGGTCAGCGACGAGGGTTTCGTGAGCATTGGGATCTCCTCCTGGTGCCGAATGCGTATTTTGCTTTTTGCATTTTTATTTTCACTTGTTCTAAATCGACGCCCCCAGCGCGGCTATGCGACCTTGGTTGGGGATCACCCCATTCAAAGGGTCATGGGGCAGGACATTGGTCGTATTTCGCCTGCACCTGCGTATTCGTAGCGTGCAGGCAGGGAGGAATTTTCATGCGCTTCACACCCCACGCTGCCGCAGTGGTTGCAGGGCTTTTCCCGCTTTCAGCCTATGCAGATGGGCTGGCGATCAACGTCCAGTTTTTGCGGCAGCAGACCGAGGCGATTGCCACGCTATCGAATCTGGACCCGCGCCCCGAAGATTTGGCCATCCGCGGGGCCGAACTGGCAACTGTGGACAACGCGACCACCGGAAAATTCCTGAACCACGCCTATAGCATGACCCTGCACGACGTGCCCGTCGGCGGCGATGTTCTGGCCGAGGCAAAGGCCGCGCTGGCCACATCGGACCTGCTGGTCACGGATGTAAGCGCCGATCTTCTGCTGCAAATCGCTGACCTGCCCGAGGCGGCAGGCGCCCTGATCCTGAACGCCACCGCCGAGGACACAGCCTTGCGTGACGGAGACTGCCGCGCGAACGTGCTGCACACGGCCCCCTCTTTGGCGATGCGCACGGATGCCTTGATGCAGTTCTTCCTTTTCAAGCGCTGGCCGCGCCTTGCCATGATCGAAGGCACCTACCCCGAGGATAAGGCATTCGCCGCTGCCCTGAACCGCTCGGCCAAAAAATTCGGGCTGGAAATCGGCGCGACGAAGACATGGGCCTTTGACGCCGACATGCGCCGCAACGCCGCCGCCGAGGTTCCCCTGTTCACCCAAGACCTGCGTGATCACGACGTGCTGCTGGTCGCTGATGAGGCTGATGATTTCGGGCGTTACCTGCCCTATAACACGTGGCTCCCCCGCCCCGTTGCGGGCACCGAGGGGATCACCCCTCAGGTCTGGGCGCCGGTGGTAGAACAATGGGGCGCGGCGCAACTTCATTCACGGTTTGAAGATTTGGCCCACCGCAACATGGCCCCCGAAGACTATGGCGCGTGGGCCGCTGTCCGCAGCATTGGCGAGGCTGTGACCCGCACCGGCAAAACGGACGCCGCCAGCCTGCGCACCTATATGCTGTCGGAGGATTTCGAACTAGGCGGCTTTAAGGGCTCGCCCCAGACGTTCCGCAGTTGGAACGGCCAGATGCGCCAGCCGATCCCGCTGGTCACCACCCGCGCGGTCGTGATGCAAGCGCCCCTGCCCGGCTTTCTGCACCAGACCAACGAACTTGATACCTTGGGCGTCGATGCGCCCGAAAGCACCTGCACTGCCTTCAAGGAATGACCATGCGTGTATCCACACTTGCCCTGCTTGCCGCGATCACCGCGCAGCCTGTTCTGGCCGACGAAATCTGGGTGACCAACGAAAAGGACGACACCGTCAGCGTGATCGACATCGACACGATGGAGGTCACCCACACCTATGAAACCGGCGAGCGGCCCCGCGGCATCACTTTCAGCCACGACTACAAATACGTCTATATCTGCGCCTCGGACAGTGATGCGGTGCAGGTGATGGACCCCGCGACGGGCAAGATCCTACATGATCTACCCTCGGGCGAAGACCCCGAACAATTCGTGCTGCACCCCGACAACAAGCACCTCTATATCGCCAACGAAGATGATGCGATCACCACCGTGGTCGATGTGGAAAGCCGCAAGGTGGTTGCCCAGATCGACGTGGGGATCGAGCCCGAAGGCATGGCGGTCTCGCCCGATGGCAAGATCGCCATCACCACCTCCGAGACCACCAACATGGCCCATTGGATCAACACCGAGACCCAAGAGCTGTTCGCCAACACGCTGGTCGATTCCCGCCCACGTCACGCCGAATTCGTCAAGGATGGCGCCGAGATGTGGGTTAGTTCAGAGATCGGCGGCAGCATTTCGGTCTTTGACACAGCAACCCAGACCGAAAAGGCAAAAATCCGGTTTGAACTGCCCAACATCCACCCCGACCGCATCCAGCCTGTGGGCTTTGAACTGGGCGAAGGGGACAAGTTTGCCTATGTGGCGCTGGGTCCGTCGAACCACGTAGCTGTGGTGAACGCCGAGACCTATGAGGTCGAGGATTACATCCTTGTGGGCCGTCGCGTCTGGCACATGGCCTTTAACGCGGACAAGTCCCGTCTGTTTACCACCAACGGGATTTCCGGCGATGTCACGGTCGTCGATGTGGAAAAGCGCAAGGCGCTGAAGACCATCAAGGTTGGCCGCTTTCCTTGGGGCGCCGCCTTCCGCCCCACCAACTGACACGAGACCACGAACGAGGAAACCGATGAAGAAATTTGTCGCGATGGCGGTTCTTGCCGCCACCCTGCCCCTTGCTGCCCTTGCCGATGATGATGGCGATGATGATGCGCCGCAGTTTGGTCTGGCGGGCCTTTTGTCCAAGAAGAACAAACACGATCTGGAGCCCATCCAGCTAAGCGCAGGTGTGCCCCTGACGCAGGCACCGTGGGTGCTGAAATCCGGCAGCTATTATGAGTTCGAAATTCAGGGCGACGGCAGTCAGGAGCTGGGTCTGGTCGGCCCCGAGTTCTTCCGCGCCATCTGGATCGACGAGATTGTCGTCGAAGGATTGGAGATCCGCCCCTTGGGTCTTGATTCTATTGAGTTTGACGAAGCAGGTGAAATGGAAATAGGCTTCATAGCAATCAAGCCCGGCTCCTATTTCCTCAAAATTCCGGGCACCACAGGGGACTCCCAGAGATTGGAGATCAAGATCGAATGACCAGCGGCCTCAGCGTCGAAAATCTGGCCTACCGATATGGGGCGAAAGAGGCGCTGAAAGGCGTCTCGTTCCAGCTTGAGGCAGGCGAATTCGGCGCGCTTTTGGGGCCTAACGGCGCGGGCAAGTCGACACTGTTCAGCTTGCTCACGCGCCTGTTCACCGCGCCGCAAGGGCGGATATCGATCGCGGGCCATGACATGGGCCGTACACCCCGCGCCGCTTTGGCGCGGATGGGGGTGGTGTTCCAAAGCTCGACTTTGGACATGGACCTGAGCGTCAAACAGAACCTGTCCTATTTCGCGGCCCTTCACGGCATCGCAGGGCGCGAGGCCGCGCGCCGCTCCGACGCCGCGCTGGAACGGATGAACATGGCCGAACGTGCCCATGAACGGGTGCGTGACCTAAATGGCGGCCACCGCCGTCGGACGGAAATCGCCCGCGCTTTGCTGCATGATCCGGCGGTCTTGCTGCTGGATGAGCCGACCGTCGGCCTTGATGCCGCCGCCCGCCAATCAATCACGTCCCACGTCCATCAACTGTGCGCCGATCAGGGGCTGACCGTCCTTTGGGCGACCCACCTGACGGATGAAGTATACGACAGCGACCATCTGGTCCTGCTGCATCAGGGGCAAATCCTGCAAGATGGAAATGTCGGAGAATTGCGCGGTGAATCAGCCCTTTCCGACCACTTCCTCAACCTGACCGGAGCCCGCGCATGAACGCCTATCTCATCGCGCTCAGCGCCATCGTCAAACGCGAGGCGCTACGGTTCCTGCACCAGCGTGAACGGTTTATCGCGGCCCTCGTGAGGCCGCTGGTGTGGCTCCTGGTCTTTGCCGCGGGCTTTCGCGCGGCGCTGGGGCTGTCGATCATTCCGCCCTATCAGACCTACATCACCTATGAGACCTACATCATCCCCGGCCTTTGCGGAATGATCCTGCTGTTCAACGGGATGCAAAGTAGCCTGTCGCTGGTCTATGACCGTGAGATGGGGTCCATGCGGCTGTTGCTGACGGCCCCCTTGCCCCGTGGCTGGCTGCTGTTCGCGAAACTTTGCGGGTCCACGGCGATCTCGATCCTTCAGGTCTACACATTTCTAGCGGTGGCATGGGCCTTTGACATCATGCCCGACAGCCCTTGGGGCTATCTGGCCGTCCTGCCTGCCCTGCTGATCAGTGGTCTGATGCTGGGGGCGCTGGGGCTGGCGCTGTCCAGCCTGATCCGCCAGCTTGAGAATTTCGCAGGCGTCATGAACTTTGTGATCTTTCCGATGTTCTTCTTGTCCTCGGCGCTCTACCCCTTGTGGAAAATGGCCGAAAGTTCGCCGCTTTTGCGGGACATATGCGCCTTGAACCCCTTCACCCACGGGGTCGAGTTGATCCGCTTTGCCCTCTACCTCAAATTCGAGCCCATCGCTCTGATCTGGGTGCTGGCCTCGACCGCGGTCTTCATGGGTTTGGCGATCTGGGGCTATGATCCGGCCCGCGGCCTGACCCGCCGCAAGGGCTGATCTACGACCCTAAGAGGGCAGAAAACCCCATGATAATATGCTAGTTTCCCCAAAAGGGAGGAATTTGATGCGCATATTATCCGCGATCTTTGCAATGACGCTGGCAGGTGGCGCTTATGCTGCCGAAATGGGCCCAGGGGCCGAAGACAATCTGAACCCAGATGAGCTGACATGGCAGCGCAATGTCCAATTGGCCGAAGATGGCAAGGTTGACATGATGGTCTGCGCCTCGGGCTACCTGATGACCAAATCCGGCGATCACGCCAATGCCCGCAAGATATTCGAGGCTTGCGCAGAGGCCGGTTACACCGCAGCGATGACATGGATGTCCTATATGGAGAACAACGGCTTTGGAGGGGAATATAACCCTGACGCCGCCGCCCAATGGGACAAGCGCGCCGCCGAGCTGGGCGATCCGGTGGGCAAGTTCAATCACGGAATCAACCTGATGCGCGGCCACGGCATTGCCGCCGATCCTGAAATGGGCCGCAAATATGTGGATCAAGCCGCCGAAGAAGGACTGAAGATCGCCCGCCGCCTGCAAGGCGCAGGTTATGATCTGGACGAAGTCACCCCTGATGCGGACAACTGGCGCTACGCCCCGCTGTTCTAAAAATTGGGCCTGCGGTTCAGACTTGGGTCAGGACGGCAGGCGCCCCTTTCAACCGCAAAGTACGGGTGGCCAGACGCTGCGCCTCTTCCTGTGAATGGGTGACGATCAGGGTCGCCATCGTCCGGCGCTTACGGCGCAGGTTTTCAAACAAGGTCATCATCTCGTTCGCCATTGCCGGATCAAGCGAGACAAAGGGTTCGTCCATCAGCAAAAGCGGCGGCGTTCCCGCAAAGGCACGGGCCAGCGCCAAGCGGCGTTGCTGCCCCAAAGACAGCTGCCCCGGCATATCGGCCCCCCGGCCTTCTAAACCGACCTCGGCCAGCAGGGCAGTTGCGTCCCGCAAGGCGATGCCAGTGGTCAGCATCAGGTTCTGCGCCAGATTGCGCCACGGCAGCAAAGTGGGTTCCTGAAACACCATCCCGATCCGGTCCGGACAGGTCAGCGTGCCGTCATAATCGCTGTGCAGACCGGCAAGCACCCGCAAAAGCGAGGTCTTGCCGATCCCCGATGGCCCCGTCAGGGCCACCGTTTCACCTTCATGCAAGGTCAATTGGCTGGCCCCCAGAATCGCCCGCCCCGACCGACGCAGTCCGCGCAGGTCCAAGCGCATCACCGCGGGCAGCGGCGCGCTTCGGGGATCAGGGTTTGAGGCCACCAGCCGGATCGACACAGGGCCGCCTCAGCTACCAGGCTGGACAAAGACCCCTTCGGGCAGAGTGTCGGCCTTGCCGGTCAACTCTGCGCCGCCAAGACGGGCCATCAGCGCCAGCATCTTGCCAGCCGCCTCTTCGTCCACAGGCGCATCCGAGGGAATCCCTGCACGGTAGCCTGCAATCAGCGCCTCGAACTGGGCGTCGTTGTTAACGTTCATCCGGTCTTTCAGGCGATCCCAAGCGGCCTGATCATCCGCCAAAAGATGTTTTGCATCGCGCGAGGCTTTGGCGAAACCCTCGACCAGTTCGGGATGCTCTTGCAGCATTTCGCCTTTGAAAACATACCCTAGCAGCGGCGTTTCAGGGTCCAGTCCCAGTGCCTGCGCCGCATCCGCGACCGAGATCACCGAGCGCATGCCCGCCGCTTCCATCTTGGCCATGAAGTGCCAGAAGTTGATGGCGCCGTCAGTCTCGCCCTGCAAAGCGGTCTTGAAGATCAGCGGCGGCGCGCCAAAGACCTGCTCGGTCTCGGCAGCCAGATCCATGCCATATTCCTGTTCCGCATAGGCGCGCAGGATGAGCCAGCTTTTGTCCAGCGGACCGCCAGCGATACCAATCTTCTTACCTTTCATATCGGCAAGGGTCTGGACGGGGCTGTCTCCCTTGACCAGCAGACCGCCCACGGCCTTGGAATAGGGCACGAACACGTAATCATGCCCATCTGCCCGCTGCCGTGCGACCCACAGCCAGTCAGATACGATCACATCCGCTTCGCCGCCCTGAAAGGCCACCTGCGCCGCAGGGCCGCCCGCAACACCTTGCACATCCAGCTTAAACCCGTTCGCGGTGTCGAACCCGTTGTGTTTGATTGTATCCAGTTCCCAGTTGACCGTACCGATCTCAAGAACCGCTGCTTTCAGCACCGGCATTTCGGCCCATGCGCTGTTTGCAATCAGAACCAGCGCAGTCGCTGCCGCGCCAATGGCTTTTGTGAATGCCATAATAACCCCTCCCTAAACTTGCGGGCAGCTTACCAGCGCAAAGAAAATGACCCATATAGGACTAAAGGATAGGTATCACATGCCCTCTGTGTTGACCTGCGTCAAAACGGGTCTCTTTTCACACGCCTACCCTTGGCGCGTGTGACCAAGGAGGTTTCCCATGCACTATCTTAAAACTCTTGCCATTGCCGTCGCAACCGTCAGCGCCCTGCCCGCCGTTGCCGCCGAAAGCACCTTTGAAGCCGTGAAAATCAGCGCAGGTGAAACCCTGTTCGAGACCGAATGCCGCCGCTGTCATTCCCCCGACGCGGACAAAGAATCCTACGGCCCGCCGCTGGAGAACATCGTTGGCCGCGCCGCTGGCATGTCACCGGACTACGACTATTCGACAGCCCTTGAGGCATCGGGCATCGTCTGGACCCCCGCCGCCCTGCGTGCATGGATGGAAGACAACGACGGCTTCATGCCCGGCACCAAAATGCGCCACGTGGGCATCGAAGACCGAACGGTTCAGGACTTTATCCTAGCCTATCTGGCCTCGATCACCACGGTCGATAACAGCGCCGTATCGAAGTAAAAAGCCCCCTTCGGACGGGGTGCCGAAAAGTTGATTTGCAGGTGCGGCGACTCAGCGCATTCCGTCCGAAAGATACTGTCAAGGCGACTGGGGTCGTACGACCTAAGCCGTGTACCCGACGATGACCTGTTCCGTATACTAGCGATGTCAGAAGGCCGAACACCCCGAAAAAGCGGCTTTCCGTACATCGTCTAGGGAGGACAGAATGAAAAAATTCATCGCCGCAATGTCGGTTAGCGCTCTGGCTGTGACCGCAGCCTATGCAGGCGTGACCGAAGAGGATCTGGCCAACGACCAGGCTTCGACCGATCAGGTCGTGACCAACGGCATGGGCCGTCACCTTCAGCGCTATTCGCCGCTGGAAACCCTGAACAAGGACAACGTCAAGAACCTGGTTCCCGCTTGGGCGTTCAGCCTTGGTGGTGAAAAGCAGCGCGGTCAGGAAACCCAGCCGCTGGTTTATGACGGCGTGATGTATATCACCGGTTCGTATTCGCGCCTCTACGCGATTGACGTGCACACCGGCGAAGAGCTGTGGCAGTATGATGCCCGTCTTCCCGAAGGCATCCTGCCCTGCTGTGACGTAATCAACCGCGGCGCGGCCATCTACGGCAACAACATCTACTTCGGTACTCTGGACGCTCGTATCGTTGCGCTGGACCTGAAGACCGGTGACGTTGTCTGGCGCGACAAGATCGCCGACTACAAAGCTGGCTACAGCTACACCGCTGCTCCCCTGATCGTTGACGGTCTGGTTGTGACCGGTAACTCGGGCGGTGAATTCGGTATCGTAGGCGAGGTTCAGGCCCGCAACGCAGAGACCGGCGAAATCGTCTGGACCCGTCCGATGATCGAAGGCCACATGGGCACCCTGAACGGTCAGGAATCGACCATGACCGGTACCCTGAACGCGACCTGGCCCGGCGATCTGTGGAAGACCGGCGGCGGCGCGACCTGGCTGGGTGGCTCGTACGACATCGACACCGACACCCTGATCTTCGGCGCGGGTAACCCTGCTCCCTGGAACAGCTGGCTGCGTGGCGCGGGCGAACCCACCGAAGGCAACACCGGCGACAACCTGTATGCTGCAAGCCGCGTTGGCATCGACCCCAAGACCGGCGACATCAAGTGGCACTTCCAGACCACCCCCCGCGAAGGCTGGGACTATGACGGTGTGAACGAAGTCGTCGCCTACACCGACCGTGGCGGCAACAAGCGCTACGCGACTGCTGACCGTAACGGCTACTTCTACGTTCTGAACCGCGAAGACGGTGCCTTTGTTTCGGCAGCGCCCTTCGTGAAGGACATCACCTGGGCCAACGGCATCGATGAGACCGGTCGTCCGATCTACAACGAACCCAACCGTCCCGGTAACCCCGCGAACGCGACCGATGGCAACAAAGGCGAAGTCGTCTTCTCGTCGCCCTCGTTCCTT
>JAYZYX010000133.1:0-8393 GCA_036139795.1 Pseudomonadota bacterium
CCCGCACCTCGATTGCGCCCGAAAGCCCAGCTGAAATGCCCGAGAACCGGCACGACGCCTGTGTCGCGCCGGACATAAGGCCCAAAACCGTTCCCTCGGGCCACTCATCCACGTGAAGAAACGTCTCCTGCCCCATCCGCCGCAGCGACGATCCCGCCCGCATCGTACCATTGGCTTCGGTGGCAAACGTGCTGTCCGTCGTAAGCCAGTCCGGAGCCACCAGCCCCGCGTCATCGCCAGTCAAGCATCGCAACCATTTGACCATATGACCATTTTCGGTCAGCGCAGAAATCTCGCCGCCTAGCGCTATAGCCTGCCATTCGGCAACGCTCACAGCGCCTTCCACATAGCCGATACAGCCAATCTCACCGGGCCACCCCGCCAACGCCCCCGAGGCGCCGCCAATATTGAAGCCATATTCGCTTTGATCTGCGGGCAGGGCTTGCGGCACATAAACCTGCTGGGTCGCATCCCCTGCATAACGTGTCCCATCCGCCAACGAATACCAGTCGACCGAACAGCGAGCGACACCACTTTCATCGGAACGGCGTACAACCAACAGGAAGGCATCTTCGGTAACGACCTGACTGACCGGCCGATAGCCCGAGGTGGCAATCCGCGCCTCCACCCGTTGCTGCCAATCAACTGTGCCATAGCGCCCGCCGTGCAAAACCACGTAGCTGTCACGACCACTATCGTTGCTTAGTCCATCGACCAGCGCATAAGTCTCGTTGAAATGGGTCGCCGCAAGCGAACGGCGCACAATGGCGAACAGCGCACTATTCGTCCCCCACATCTCAAACCAGTTTTGCGCCGGTTGCCGAAGAGACAACTGGTGGCTGGGATCACTGTCGCGCCCATTGAATTGCGGGAAAGACAGCGAGCCGCCTTTCGCCAGTTCCGCAAACTTCAGTTTTGGGCGGAGTGCGCCGCCAAAACTGGCTGCAGACGTCAGCGCCGTAGTATACGAGATGTTCATGGTCGCGTCCCCTCCATCGTCAAAACAAGCGTCGCCGGAACTTCAGCACAGGCCGCGAATGTCGGTCGCCGTCGTGCCGGTTGCCATGACGCGCGTGACGCGAATAGGGAAAGCTACGCCTGCCGCTACATAGAAATCTTCCTCATCGCCGCCCAAAGTCTGGACACGCACCAAACCACTTTCTGCAACACAAATTGCACGCGTGACGTGGGTCAGGTCTTCGGTATCAGATGGCGTGATCGCGATAAGACGCGTCGCAGGTGCCGAAAGGGACGTACTGAAGCTTTTGAAAAGATCGATGGCCATGTGAATCCTCTGCCTTACGAAGAACATTTGAGCGGCAAAGGATGTTCACGCTTTCTTAATCACCAATTAACCCAGCGCACTGTCGTCTGAATTATGAATTAACCTTCACACCTAAGGGATTGAGAAAGCGCAAAGTAATTTAAGATTGCATCGGCATTCACTTGGCTGGCGACCTCTGGCGTCGGGTGTAAACCATCTGGCATCTTCGCCCGAGGTGCCTCGTGTAGCGCCAATTGCCAGTTCTGGGTCATATCAAGGTAGCCAATCCGCTCATCTCGCGCGGCAATCTTCTCAAGCTCAGTCAGATATGCGCCATACCGCAATCTCAACGCGCCACGCACCCCGAAGCCGGGGTACATTCCCAACAGAACAACCTGCACCTCGGGATTCATTTCCCGCAACATCGAGATCAACCGCTTCGTATTTTCCGCACTTTGTTCAGGTGAAAGGAAACGTCTGAAATCTGCGTCATTCACGGCAAACTCGATTAGAATCAAATCTGGCGCACGCAGGTCCGCAGCTTGAGCTGCCTTCAAGGTTGTCACGCCCCAACTAGAGGTTTTCCCATTTCCAGAAAGCCTCTGGCTAGAAGCGCTTACACCGCAACCTTCAAGCTTTTGGATCAACACATCAGGCCAAGCCTGACCCTCGGTCAGACTTGTTCCCATAAATAGGATATGTGGCGTTTCACTGTTGAAGACCTCGCCCACCAATGGAATCGATGCCGGTCGACGTCGATCACATAAAAGGATCAAAACCAGACAAATTGACAGCGCCCCCAAAAGCACTGTCATCCAGCTCCATTTCACGCAGCCGTTTCCTCAACCCGCACCGCACTGGTCCACTCTGGATCGATGCGACCGTAGGTCAGCAATCTGACGTTTCGATACAAGATCTTCGCCGGATTTCCGGCGACTATGCAATTATCCGGCACCGACTTCGTGACTACAGAGCCCGCACCAACGATGCACTGATTGCCGATCGTCACACCCGGCAAAATCGTCGAGCGGCCGCCGATGAAACAGTTCTCACCAATTCTGGTGTCGACCTTGATGTTTCGCGTCATGTCGTGCGTTAAAATCTTCGCTTCAAACGCAACATAGGTGTGAGCGCCCACATGTACTCCGGCAGGATATGTCACGTCGAATTTGGCCGACAACGACATCTCTGTGGTCGGGTGGATATCCATATTCCAGACCTTGCGCAGATAGCTGCGTTTTAGTCCGACGATTTTCACGCGCAACCAGCGCAACTTGTTCAAACTTTTAATCATACTTTTTACTGGTTTGAGTTGACCCAGGCATTGGGGCGGTAGTGTTTCATCTGATGCAAGCGACTGTCCGCCCGCACCCGGAAATCTTGCAACAATGGTGCGACGAACTCTCGCCCCGGCTGTTGCAACAAAAGGTTAAGACGACTTGCAGCGGGAATGCCTTCGTACTTCGGCGCGACATTCCCGATAACCAGATTGTTCCGGTTTCCCGGCCCGGTTTTCTTACTGTCGATCTTGATCCACGGGCGATCCGCCTGCTCACCTCGGAGATTAACCACAGTATTCCCGACAATCTGCGAGCTGTCCCCACCATAAAGCGAAATGCCATGGTAATGGGTGACCGCAACAAGATTATCTTTGATCAAGAAGTTATTGAAAATACCGTCAAAAAGGCCGACGCCCTGCAGCGAACACCGCAGCGGATGCGGCTCTGGCCCGCGCCATTCATAGATGCGATTGCGAACAATCTTAACGCCACGAACAACTTTTCGTCCGTCTGCCCCTTCGTGCCGCGCCCAAGACTGAATCCCGTCGTCATGGTTGCCATCTACTTTAAAACAGTTTTCTATCTGATTGTTTTCAAACAGACCGTTGTCACCGAGGGTACGCATCCCGTCGCCACTGAAACCGCTGATGGTGTTCCCTGTGACCAGACCATCTGGGCCTTCGATGGTAATCCCGAACGCAACACCCCTGAAACGGCTGTTCACGACCGAATTTTTAGCACCCCGCAAAAGCGCGCCGTTATGACGCCAGCGGGTGACCCAATCTTCAGCACTCCAAGAAAAGTAGCTCTCGTTTGCGTTAGGCTTTCCGCGTACCTCTAGGTTTTCAAACCGGATATTTGTGGCGCCAGAAAATGTTTCCAGCAAATTATCCGGCGCAAGGTTTGCTTTCTCAGGCCATACGTTAATCCCGTAAAACGTAAGCCCGTCACCCTGTCGAACGAAGATCTGCGGCGTGTGTGCCGTGTGCGCGCGGGCAGGCCCGATCACAACTGGCGGAGAAAAGTTAAAGTCTGACAGCAAGGTGATCGCGTCATAGCTACCGGGGGCTAAGATCAGCCGATCACCGCCAGCAAGAACGCCAGACTGGATCGCCGATTTCACCGAGTCAAAAGGCCGCGCAGATGAGCCATCCCCGTCAGCTGACGCTTGAGGCGCCACGTAATACTGCGCCGCAAAGGCAGGCAAGGCGCAAGAGAAAATCACCAAGGCCAAGAATGCACGAATGATCATGGGCGACGCCTTTCCTCTACTACTCTGGGTCGGCTGTAGATTGGTCCGTCACGCTCCGGCGCGGTTTCAGTCCGTCCCGCAGGGGCGATTTCATCAGGTTGAAAGCGCGAATACTGAATGTTGTAGCGCCCTTTGGGTGCGGGATCGGCCGAAGCCGCGCCCTGTTCGGAAAGGTCCGCCTCAAGATCAGAGGTATAAATCCAAGCGCCAGCGCCCACATAAAACATGACAAAGACCGAGACCGAGCCCCAGATATGCACGGTCCAAATCGCGAAGCTTAGCGCAACAAGGCACACGATATGGCCAACCCGAATGTCATTCAGCCAGTCTTGCGTAATCTTCGCCCGTGCCGCCATCCATGCGTGAAGAATGAAGCCACCAACGATCGACAGGACGCAGGGCATCCCGTATTTGATTGCAATCAGCAGCCAGAAATTATCGATCGACGCGCTCATCCAATGAGGACGGGGCAGGGGGTTAAACCCGATCCCGATGATCGGGTGGTTCCCGATCGAGGCAAGACCTGCATCCAACTGTGCAAGACGGGTCCACGCGCTGATCGGGTTGAACGATACAATCCCGATGAAAATCCGGATCGGTGTCCGGTCAGAAAGAAGATCGACGGTCACATAGGCCGCCGCCGCAAGTGCGATCAACAGGAACCAGCGCCCCTTGGTCACCCATCGCCAGAACAGCAGGCAGAATTGCAAAAGCACCGCCAGCATCGGCCCCGAGGAAAGGGACATGAACGTCAGCCACATAACCAGAACCACACCTAGAATGCGCGTGATGCCACGGTCTCGGGTGCAAGTGTATAGGTTCACAAAGATCATCGAGCAGAAAAGGCCCCAAAGGATGGGGTGGTCAAAAACGCCCTGCACACGTTCAAGGCCAATGCGGCCACGCGCGCTGGGATCGCGGGTCGGGACCTCAAAGAAGCGATCGAAAACTTCGACGATCAACATTCGGGTCGTAAGGTGCTCATACAGCGCGAAGGGCGCAAGAATCAGAAGCATGACAAAGAGCTTACGGAACAGCCACTGATAGGCTTCGGCGTTCCGGATCAATGTACGACCGACGAAATAGCCCCCCACAAGCTCTACCGCTGTGATCCCCGCAAATGGGATCCGCGAGGCCCCATGGACCACCACAAGCGAGACGAAAATCAGCAGACCGAAAGCGATGAAAAGCAGGTCAACCGGCGTCACACCCCCTAGCTTTTGGCGCAAACACAGAACTATGGTCGGAATAATCGCGACCATCAGGTAAATCCGCAGCGGCGTCAGTCGTTGACCGCCAACCTCAAACGCGATGGGCAGCGCAAGACATAGTAGAAACAGGACAAGCAAGCTGCGCTTGTGCCAAGTCTCAAAGGCCTCAGCCCCAAAAAACGGGGCCGGAGCAGAAGAAGAGGTCGCCGTTAAATCTGCCACGCTGGCGTCTGCCTTTCGGATTTCGGTCCTGTTGCCCTGACCAAAACTACTTAAAGTTGTTTTTCAAGTCTGCATCTTCAGCAAACATGAATTTCCTAAGCGGCTTAATACCCGGACAGCCATTCCCGCCGGGCTTGCCAGATGCTTTCCCATTTTTCACGGGTGGCTCGGCCCTTATCCCCGCCACGAAGGGCCAGCACGCGCGCACCGGTGATGCGAAGCGCACCCCATAGCCACATCAAAGCGACCCCTGCGGGCACCTGCCATTTCGGCCAGTGGTCACGGATCAAAGTTGTCCGCCCCTTGGCTACCATCGCGATCTTGCGGGCCGCCTTGTTGGACGAGGCCCCCACCAAATGCATGATTTGGGCATCCGGCGTGACCATTGGCTGATATCCCAGCTTCGCGGCACGCAAACACAAATCCGCTTCTTCGCCGTACATAAAGAACTTCAGATCAAAGCCGCCCAACTCCTGCCAAAGCTCACGCCGGATCATCAAGAAGCAACCGACCACGATATCAACTTGCCGCACGCTGTCCCGCTTCCAACTTCCCATATTCTCCGGATTGAAGAACGAACTGTTCCGGAAGATGGTCGTCATCCCCGTCGCCATACAAAATGCCGACCACGGGGTAATCCGGTTCAAACAGGACAGAGCATTCAGCGAGCCATCCGGAAACACAGTGCGTCCACCGGTAATGCCAGCCTCGGGATGGGCTTTGGCGAACTCAAGAAGGTTATCAACTGCGTTTTCGTGAACCTCGGTATCGGGGTTCAACAACAGCAACCACTCTGACGTCGCCTGTTGCGCGATCAGATTATTCGCGGCAGCAAAGCCCAAATTTTCATCAGATGCGATCAGAGTCACCTGCGGAAATGCCAGTGCGATCGCGTCGGCAGACCCGTCAGGAGACGCATTATCGATCACCACAACGTCGAAATCCGTGCGGTGCGTGTTGCGGTACAGCGTTTCAAGACAAGCCAAGGTCAGCTGTTTGGTATTATAGCTCACAATAATGACAGTGAGTTCGGGTTGGGCGCGCGTCATAAAAACCAACTTGCAATAACTAACACAATCATAGGTAGTTTATCTTGTCTTCCCCAGCATAGTCGATAGGAATTAAGCAAAAATTAATTTCAATGAAGTCTGGTGCCTATGTGAGGTGCCAGACTATGCTGCATTTGCACAGTGAAGGGTTTGTTATGGGTAAACGAGTTCTGGCAGTCGCCTCTGCCGGGGGGCATTGGCAGCAGATGATGCTGCTCAGGGACAGCTTTTCAGGACATCAGACACTGTTTCTGACCACACTCGACGGGTTACCAGAACAGTTCGATGCGCATCCGGCGCGAATCTTGCGTGACTGCAACCGCAATGACCTGATCGGGATCGTGATCTGCACCCTTCAACTCAGCTGGCAATTGCTGCGCTTTCGCCCTGATGCCGTGATCAGTACAGGCGCGCTGCCAGGCGTGATCGCGTTGGCACTGGGACGCATGCTAGGAGCCAAGACGATTTGGATCGACAGCGTCGCCAATGCTGAAGAAATGTCCATGTCCGGCAAACTTGCCAAACGTTTTGCCCACCATTGGTTATCCCAATGGCAACATGTAGCGCAGGCAGAAGGTGCTGAATATGCAGGGGCAGTGCTATGATCTTTGCAACCGTGGGCACCCAGCTGCCATTCCCCCGCCTCATGGACGCACTGAACGCATTAGCGGCAGGCACTTCGGAAGAATTCATCGCCCAGACTGGCGAAGCCACGGAAAACCGCTCGGCTTTACAAGAGATGAAGTCACTCCAACCAGCGGAATTCTCTGATCTTTTCCTTCGGGCAAGGGTGGTTGTGTCCCACGCAGGGATCGGCTCGATCCTGTCCGCTCGGAAATTTGGCAAGCCCTTGATCATCGTTCCGCGACGCCATGCGCTGGACGAGCATCGCAACGACCATCAGATGGCCACCGCCCGACAGGTCGAGGGAAGCCCCGGCATTTATGTCGCTTGGGAAACTGACGCGCTTGCGGATCTGTTGGCGTCCGACCTTGCTCCGGCATCAGAGGCGATGAGCCCCGCGCGTGAACATCTGATCGCTCACATCGCGAAGCTACTTGCTTGATCCGTGCTTAGTGCAGCGCTTTGCGCAAGCCTAGCCCCGACGCCCCGTGGGCTTGGGTCTTTTGACCTGTCAGCAGCTCATCCATGAAACGATGGGCTGCTTTCAGATCGCGCTGATATTGCTCCAAAGCGCTCTGAATCGACGTTACCGAAGCATTCTTTGAATCGGTCGCTGTATCCGAACAGGTCTTTTGCTGCGCACCAAGCCGATAGACACCAGTCCGTGTGAAGGCACAGTTCTGGTTCAGGTCAATGTGCAGGACCCGCCCTGTCAAACCAAGTTCGGGCGGACAGCCGGGTCCTTTTCTCAGAACGCCATAAAGACGAACATCCGACCCTTCGCCTTGCGCGATTGACCAAGCATCCAGCACGGGCGCTTTAGCGATCTCTTCCGCAGACATCATTTCTGTCGCGGTTAGAATTTCCAGCTCTTGCTCGAGGCGATGTGCGAGCGCGAGGGTATTTCGGTTCTGGCTCATGTCTCACCTAAGTGTCACGTTTCGGGGCGATGACTTAGATATATAGAGCACTGACTAACAATTCACTTACGCAAACGGTTAAGAACGGGGACAGTGCTGAGGGTTTTGGTATGTATGGGGTAAGAGCTTGGTTCTCTAAGGTGTGTATCGCTTACAGACGCGTCTTTTTGGGGTAAACTTTTTCAACCTTTAGGGGAAAACCCTATTCCTTTCCCCACCAGCCCTTTGTACGGTGCTCGCGAAATATGCTCGTTTTTACTGACTGATTTTGATGTTTTTTCCCTGTTCGCGTTTTTCTTACGCCCCGATTTTTCCAAGGTATTCAGTGCATTTCCTTCCGAGATGGCTCTCATGAGCCAACCACAAGCCCTCAAGTCCACTGCGATCCGCGGTGTAGGCTGGCTGACCGGCGCAAAAATCCTGCGCAGCGTGTCCGCACTCGTAACCCTATCTATCATGTCGCGTTTTCTGCCGCCTGAAGCCTTCGGCTTGGCAGGCCTGATCATTTTAATGACCGGTCTTGCACAAACATTCGGCGACTTCGGAACGCGATTGGCGATTATTCGCAAAG
>JAYZYX010000134.1:0-3334 GCA_036139795.1 Pseudomonadota bacterium
CTTGCGCCTGTAAAACACCGCGATAGCCTGCCGAAACGATCATAAAAGGACGCACCCCATGAATTTTGACGAAATCATCGACCGCGTGGGCACCCATTCCTCGAAATGGGACCAGATGGAGCCCCTCTACGGCGTCTCCCCCAAGGACGGGATTTCCATGTGGGTGGCCGATATGGACTTTCGCCCGCCCGCCTGCGTGCAACAAGCGCTAGAGCATATGACCGCCCACGGGGTCTACGGCTATTTCGGCGGCGATCAGGATTACAAAGGCGCGATCCAGTGGTGGATGGAGAACCGCCACGGCTGGAAGGTGGACGCCAAAGCCATCACCACCACCCATGGTCTGGTCAACGGCACGGGCCTCTGCGTTGATGCCTTCACCAACCCCGGTGAGGGCGTGGTCCTTTTCACCCCCGTCTACCATGCCTTCGCCCGCACCATCCGCGCCGCGGGCCGCGAAGTGGTCGAATGCCCGCTAGTGATCGAGGACGGCATCTACAAAATGGACTTCGCCGCCTACGACGCCCAGATGACCGGCAACGAAAAGATGGTCATCCTTTGCTCGCCGCACAATCCGGGCGGCCGCGTCTGGACGCTGGACGAACTCAAAGGCGTGGCCGAGTTCGCCAAGCGCCACGACCTGATCCTTGTCTCTGATGAGATCCACCACGATCTGGTGATGCCCGGCAACAAACACCACGTTATGGCCGTGGCAGAGCCGGACATTCTGGACCGGCTGGTGATGATGACCGCCACCACCAAGACCTTCAACATTGCGGGCAGCCACACAGGCAATGTGATCATCCCCGATGACGCCCTGCGCGCCAAATTCACCGCTCGCCTTGCGGCCCTCGGCATCTCCGGCAACTCCTTCGGTCTTGAAATGACCACCGCCGCCTACAGCCCCGAAGGGGCGCAATGGGTGGACGCGCTCACCGAATACCTCGATGGCAACCGCCGCCTGCTGGACACTGCTCTGAACAGCATCCCGGGCGTCACCTCCATGCCCATGCAATCCACCTATCTGGCATGGGTCGATTTCTCGGGCACCGGCATGAGTGACAAGGAATACAAAAAACGCATCGAACAGGACGCTCGCATCGCCGCCAACCATGGCGAGACCTTCGGCAAGGGCGGAGAGAGCTTCATGCGCTTCAATTTCGCCACCCCCCGCGCCCGCGTCGCCGAAGCGGCCGAGCGCATGAAGGCCGCCTTCAGCGACCTGCAATAAAATCGCAAAAGGCAGCGCGCCGATCCGGCGCTGTCAAAACAAACTTCTTTATTGCTCAAATACTCACAGCTAAAAGCCCTGCCGCCTATCACCGCGCGCAGGGCTTCTTCTTGATCCAAATACTCATGCAGGCCCGCGCCACAGGCGTCCCGCCTCAACGCCCGTCAGGCAACAGCGCAATCGGCGCGTCAAGGTCTCGGGCAAAGTCCAGAGGCGCGCGATCGGCGGCCATTGTGTTGCGCTTGAAGTCATAGCAGATCTCGCCCGCCACCTCTTCCGAGGCCACAATCAGCGCCTGCCCCAGATGCCGACCGGCATCATAAAGGTCCACCAGGCCACGCAATTTGGGCGCATCCTCTGCCGCCACGGAAAAGCCGTTCTGCCAGACGCGCAGCATCTTATAGCTATCCCCATCCGCCTCGACCCGCATCTTGCTGCGGCGGCGTTGGTTGGCGATGACAGCGGCGCGAAGACCTTCTTCGACATCCTTCGGCAGAAACGTAGACATGATACCCTCCATTCACGACCCCAGCATGCCCGAAGATTGGTTTCCGTCAAGTTACCAAAAGGAAACAACTTTTTCTGCATGCGCATCGTAACCTTGTTGCAACGCGCATGCCAAAGTCGGGGTTCCCAACTATTTCAGCGATTCAGCAATCACTGCCGTATAGGGGGTGGTTGCCCGTCCGATCAGGGTCGCCAGTTGCGATCCGCTATCAAATAGCGCCCCTTCCGAGGCCCCCACATCAAAGCTGGCCAGCGCTGCAGCGAAGCCTTCGGGAACACCGGCCCCCGCATAAGCTGCTGCCAAATCAGCTTCGGGCAGGTTCACATAGGGGATCTCTTTACCCGCCTGTTTCGAAAGCTCTGCTGCAAATTCGGCAAGGGAATAGCTATCATCTCCGGACAGCTCATAGGTCTTACCCTCATGCCCGTCCGAGGTCAGCACCGCCACCGCTGCATCTGCGAAATCTGCCCGCGTCGCGGACGAGATTCGGCCCTCACCAGCCGCACCAATCAACGCCCCATGCTCCAAAGCGGGGGCGATGCCCATGGCGTAGTTCTCGGTGTACCAGCCGTTGCGCAGAATCACATAAGGGATGCCGCTGGCCTTCAGCGCCTCTTCGGTCGCCAGATGTTCGGGGGCCAGCGACAAGGGGCTTGTGTCCGCGTGCAGCAGACTGGTGTAGACGATCTGGCCCACGCCCGCCTTTTTCGCCGCCGCAATCACGGCTTTATGCTGTGCCTCGCGCTGGCCAATCTCGCTGCCGGAAATCAACAGCAGCTTTTCCACGCCCACCAGCTCATCGGCCAGAGTCTCGGGCTTGTTGTAATCAAAGGGGCGCAGGGTCACGTCCAGATCGGCAGACTTCGCCGGATCGCGGACCAGCGCCGCAATATGGCCCGCAGGCACTTTGGCCTTCAGCCGTTCAATTACCAGTCGGCCCAACTGGCCATTCGCACCGGTTACTGCAATCGTCATTGTCTTGGTCCTTCTCGGTCTCAAATCAGATAGCGCTTACTTAAAATTAGCGCTTGCAAAAAAGAAGTACGCACATAAATGTTAGTGCAAGAATTCTGGCAGGAAACACCCATGTCCCTCTCTGACAAAATCCACCAAGGCGCCCTGCGTGGCAATGTTCTGGCCCGCGAATGTCCCAGCCGCGAAGTACTGCAACATGTCACCAGCCGCTGGGGCGTGCTGGTGCTGATCGCCCTGCAAAAGGGCACCCTGCGCTTTGCCGAGTTGCGCCGTCTGGTGGGTGGTGTCAGCGACCGGATGCTGGCACAAACCCTTCAATTGCTTGAAAAAGACGGCTTTGTCCTGCGTACAGATCACCATGAGGTTCCCCCCCGCGTGGACTACAGCCTGACCCCCGCCGGTCATGAAGTGGCCGAGCGGGTCCGCGTGCTGGTGGACTGGATCGAAGACAACATCTCCGACATTCTGCAAAATCGCCCAGACCAAGCAGCCTGACACAGCCCTCTGTGCGAAAATGCAGGGGAGCCGTGCTGCCACACCAGTGGGAACGAATCCCCCGCGCCTCTAGTTTGCCCAGTATCTGAGCAAATGAGGATCAAGGCATGGGACTGCTGGTCGAC
>JAYZYX010000135.1:0-20866 GCA_036139795.1 Pseudomonadota bacterium
ATGAAGTAGTACATCATGCCCAGGAAGCCCGAAGTCAGGAAGAAGCCCACAGCGTTGTGGCCGTACCACCACTGGGTCATCGCGTCTTGCACGCCAGAGAAGACCTGCACCGACTTGGACCCCCAGATGCTGACCGGCACCGACAGGTTGTTGACGATGTGCAGCATCGCAACGGTGACGATGAAGCTCAGGAAGAACCAGTTCGCAACGTAGATGTGCTTTTCTTTACGCTTGAAGATGGTGCCCATGAAGACGACCAGATAGACGACCCATACGATGGTCAGCCACCAGTCCACGTACCACTCGGGCTCGGCGTATTCTTTCGACTGGGTTGCGCCAAGCAGATAGCCGGTCGCTGCCAGAATGATGAACAGGTTATAGCCCCAGAAGACGAACCAAGCTGCGTTGCCGCCGAACAGGCGCGTCGCGCTGGTGCGCTGCACGATGTAGAACGACGTCGCGATCAGCGCGTTGCCGCCAAAGGCAAAAATCACCGCGCTGGTGTGCAGCGGGCGAAGGCGACCAAAGTTCGCCATACCCTGCGCCCACTCAAAGTTCAGTGCGGGGAAAGCAAGCTGGAAGGCGATGAACGTTCCGACGAGGAACCCGACAACGCCCCAGAAGGCAGTTGCGACAACACCATACCGTACAACATCGTCCATATAGCCGGTCGGTGCGGCGACAGCGGCTACGGGCTCGTCAGTTTTGCGAAGAGTGTAAAGGAAAAGCCCACCGGCGACGATCATGATGATGATCGCATGAACCATGTAGGCCAGATCGCGTGCATAGTTGGCGGCGACAGCTGCGAACAGCGTAAGCACCCCCAGCACGGCTAGCTTTAAATAGTTTGACATACCACGTCCCTTTGTCTGTCCCGCGCATGAATCAAGACACACGGGTTCCATTGACTGGAGACATATGGCGTGAGGCAGCCTCACCCTGCTTTGATCTGAGTCAAGCAAACGAAACTCGGCCGCTTATCTTTATTGATGCACCTCAAAGACGCCTCTGGATTGAGTCGCTTATGGTGTCTTCAGGGTCCGGTTCAGGAGGACAAAATGGCCTATAAGACACTGTTTACTATCATGAGCGATCCAACCGCTGCCGCTGCGCCCATCGCGCAGGCCGCAGCCCTAGCCAATCTGTGGGACGCCCATCTTGATGTACTTGCCCTGGGCATAGATCGCACCCAGACCGGTTATTATTACGCCGGCGCGAATGCGATGGTTTTGCAGCAAACGCTGCAACGGGCTCAGGAAGAAGCGAACGAGCTTGAGGTGGAGGCCCGCAAGGTTATGGGCGAATATGACGTGCGCTGGGGCGTGGATAGCGCCGTGGTCTCGATCGCGGATATGGGTCGCCACGTGGCCGCCCGCGCACGCTTTTCCGATCTGGCCGTGATGGCACAGCCCTACGGCGATGGCCGCGGGATCGAGCTGGAGCCCGCCCTTGAAGCGGCTTTGTTCGAAGGCAATACGCCGGTTCTGATGGTCCCCCCGACCGCGCCCGTGAAGGAACGGTTCGAGCGCATCGTCGTGGCATGGAACGAAAGCGATGAGGCCCTGAATGCGGTGCGCAGCGCCCTGCCCCTGCTGCAAGCGGCCGACCGCGTGACCGTCACCATTATCGATCCGCCCACCCACGGCCCCGAGCGGTCTGATCCGGGTGGCGCCCTGTCCCAATGGCTGTCGCGTCATGACGTGCATGCGGATGTGGCCGTTCTGGCCAAGACCATGCCGCGTGTCTCTGACGTGATCGCCCGTCAGGCATCCGATCTGGATGCGGATCTGGTGGTCATGGGCGCCTACGGTCATTCGCGCTTCCGCGAGGCCATTCTGGGCGGCGCAACCCGAGGCATTCTGGAAAACGCCGCACTGCCGGTGTTTCTGGCACACTGATTTCACGAGGGAGAGTGAAACGACTGGGGGCGCTTCGGCGCCCCATTTTTTTGCCGCCTCTTATGGCTTTTCTGGCGACAGCGCCGGATCGGATTCGCAGCGGGAAAGCGGCAAGGCTGTCACCTTGTCTACGCGGTTCACTGCGGTCTCGGCCCCTTTCAGCTGCGCGAAATCGCCGTCTAGACAAGCGCATCCATAGCCGTAGTACCCGTTTACCCGAACCCAGTAGCCCGGATCGTCAAAGCTGCCGACCTGCTCGGCATCCCAGAACCCTGGTGCCGGTTCGCGCCCCTGGATTGAGATGATCCATTCGCCGTCCGCATCATTCAGCCAGATGTTCGCAGGTGTGGGATTCGCATACCAACCACAGCGCGTCTGCTGCACCGCCCCTGCATCCGTTCCCGCCACACAAAAGAAAAGGGCCGCGACTTGCGCGACCCTTGAACCCTTAAACCAGCATCCCGCCATCGGCATCGTCTCCGGCCTCTTCCAAAAGACGCCCCAGATCAGGCACCGTCACATGACGTTTGCCCTCCAGAACGATCACACCGTCGCGCTTCAGGGCGCTGATCTGGCGGCTGACCGTCTCCAGCGTCAGGCCCAGATAATCGGCCATCGCTTCGCGGGTCAGGGGCAGATCAAAGACCATCGGCCCGTTCAGCTTGTTCTGGCGCAGCGTCGCATCACGGCGCGCAATGATCGCCAGCAAGGACGCGATCTTTTCACGAGCGGTCTTGCGCCCCAGAACCAGCATCCATTCGCGGGCCGCATCCAATTCATCCAGCGTCATTTCCAACAGACGCTCGGCGATATGGGGGGTCTTGATCATCATATCTTCGAAAGGCTTGCGGCGGAAACAGCACATCACCAGATCCGTGGTCGCAACCACGTCATAGGCTGCCTTGTCCCGACCGGGCCGACCGACAAAGTCACTGGGTAGCAGCAGACCCACCATCTGGGTCCGGCCATCTTCCATCGCCTGACTAAGCGTCGCGATTCCCGACACGACCGAGGCGACAAAATCCATACGGTCGCCGGACCAGACGATCGTCTGCCCTGCCTCATAGCTTCGATAGTACTTGATCTGCTCCAGCACCTCGAGCTCGTCCGCCTCACAGCGCGCACAGACCGCACGGTGCCGGATCGGGCAGCTATCACATTCATGACTGCTAATTTGCAAACTATCGCTGATCATCTGTACCGCGCTTGATCTGGGTCAATGTTACATTTCCCACTGACGTTTAAGCCTATTCGCATGGATACGAAAACGCAACTCGCCAAACTGGGCCTCTTTGACGCAAAAGTACCGCGTTACACGAGCTACCCGACCGCACCACACTTCTCATCGGCAACAACCGATGGGGATTTTACCCAATGGGTTCAAGCGATTCCGGCGGGTCAGAGCATCTCGCTCTATCTGCACGTGCCGTTTTGCCGCAGACTTTGCTGGTTCTGCGCGTGCCGGACGCAAGGCACCCAATCGGATGAACCTGTGCGGGCGTATCTGGAGACATTGCAAACCGAAATCCGCGCCTTGGGCCGAATCCTTCCCGAAGGTGTGACCCTGTCACGCCTGCATTGGGGGGGCGGCACGCCCACTCTGCTTGGCGCAGGCATGATGCGCGATCTGGCCGGAACCGTGGCCGAGATCGCCCCCTTCGCGCGGAACTACGAATTCTCGGTCGAGATCGATCCCAATGAGATCGACGAGGCCCGCCTTGACGCCCTGCGCGATGCGGGGATGAACCGTGCCTCGATCGGGGTGCAGGATTTCGACGACGAAATCCAGAAAGTCATCGGCCGTATCCAGAGCTTTGACACCACCCGCGATGCGGTGGAAATGATCCGCGCCCGCGGCATCCACAGCCTGAACGCCGACATCCTTTACGGCCTGCCGCACCAGTCGAAGGCACGGATCACCGAATCCGTCCAGAAACTGCTGTCGATGTCGCCGGACCGCGTGGCCCTTTACGGCTATGCCCACGTCCCGTGGATGGCCAAGCGCCAGCAGATGCTGCCCTCGGACGCCCTGCCCACCCCCGAAGAACGGCTGGAACTGTTTGAAACCGCCCGCCGCCTCTTCACTTGGGACGGCTACACGGAAATCGGCATCGACCACTTTGCCGCCAAGGGCGACGGGCTGGACGTAGCCCTGCGCACAGGCAAACTGCGCCGGAACTTCCAAGGCTATACCGACGATCCGGCGGATGTGCTGATCGGGCTTGGTGCCTCGTCGATCTCGCGTTTCCCGCAGGGCTACGCGCAAAACGCCTCGGGCACCTCGGCCTACACCTCTGCGGTCCGTGAAGGCCGTTTCGCCACCGCACGGGGCCACAGTTTCGCAAGCGAAGACCTGCTCCGCGCCCGCATCATCGAGATGCTGATGTGTACCTTTGCCATCGACGGCGACGAACTGATCGCCTCCGGCCTCACCACCGGCGCGGCCCTCTCGAAGCTCTTGCGCGACGCCAGCACCACCTTCCCAGGCATGGTCGAGGTCTCGGGCCACAGCCTCAAGATCCTGCCCCATGCCAACGCCCTGACCCGCATCATCGCGCGCCATTTCGACGCCTATGATCTTAGCAAGGCCGGCCATAGCTCGGCGATCTAGCGGCTTCTTTATTGCCTAAATACTCATTACTCTGCACCGCCCGTTCCACCTGCGAACGGGCGGTGCTAGGCTTTGCGCCAGACATCCTTTCTCTGGACCAAACCATGAAGATCATCGACGCCGAAGACCGCCATCTGGACGGCATCACCCGCATCTATAATGACGCCGTCGCCCATACGACCGCCATCTGGAACGAGATTATCATCGACGTCGACAACCGCCGCAGGTGGCTGGCGGACCGCAAGCGTCAAGGCTATCCGGTGCTGGTCGCCGTAGACGATGATGACAGTGTCTTAGGCTATGCATCTTTCGGGGACTGGCGCGCCTTTGATGGCTATCGCCACACAGTGGAACATTCGGTCTATGTCACCTCAGAGGCCCGCGGACGCGGCATCGGCAAGGCGCTGATGCAGGCGCTGATCCAGCGCGCCACAGAGATCGGAAAGCATGTCATGGTCGCCGCGATTGAGGCTGGCAATACGGGCTCGATCCATTTGCACGA
This sequence comes from Pseudomonadota bacterium, assembly GCA_036139795.1. GTDB lineage: Bacteria > Pseudomonadota > Alphaproteobacteria > Rhodobacterales > Rhodobacteraceae > Donghicola. The sequence continues at coordinate 5,012 of JAYZYX010000135.1, forward strand.
AAAGCTAGGCTTCAAGCACACCGGCCTCATGCCCCATGTGGGCACGAAATTCGGCCGCTGGCTGGATCTGGCGTTCCTGCAATTGCAGTTGGATGACCGCACAGACCCTGATGGCATCGCGGGCCAATAAGGCCCGCAGCAGGTTTTAGCGGGTCGGAACCGGCGTTTCGCCGCGGTAATCATAGAAACCACGCTGGGTTTTACGACCCAGCCAACCGGCCTCAACATATTTGGTCAGCAGCGGGCACGGACGGTATTTGGTGTCCGCCAGACCGTCGTGCAGAACGTTCATAATCGCCAGACAGGTGTCCAGACCGATAAAGTCCGCCAGTTCCAGCGGGCCCATAGGATGGTTCGCCCCCAGCTTCATCGAGCCGTCGATGGACTGCACATTCCCCACACCTTCATAAAGGGTGTAGACCGCCTCATTGATCATCGGCATCAGGATGCGGTTCACGATAAAGGCAGGGAAGTCTTCGGCGCTGGCAGCGGTCTTACCCAGCTTTTCCACCACAGCCAGACAGGCCTTGTAGGTCTCTTCGTCAGTCGCAATGCCACGGATCAGTTCGACCAGCTGCATCAGCGGCACGGGGTTCATAAAGTGAAAACCCATGAACTTTTCAGGGCGGTCCGTGCGGCTGGCCAGACGGGTGATCGAAATCGACGAGGTGTTCGAGGTCAGAATGGTGTGCGGCTGCAAATGGGGCAGCAGGTCTTCGAAGATCGCGTTCTTGACGGTCTCACGCTCGGTTGCGGCTTCAATGATCAGATCGGTCTGACCCAGTTCCTTCAGGTCCAGCGTCGGGATGATCCGCGCCATTGCCGCATCGCGCTCTTCGGCGGTGATCTTTTCGCGGCTGACCTGACGGTCCAGATTCTTGCGCACAACCGACAGGCCGCGATCCAGCGCTTCTTGGGAAAGGTCGTTCAACAGCACATCATAATCCGCCAGTGCCAGAACGTGGGCGATACCATTACCCATCTGACCCGCGCCAATAACACCGACTCGTTTGATTTCCATGTACGATCTCCTGCGTTTCGCGCAGAGGATGGACTGCCCCCGACTCGCTTTCAAGCCCGCCTGTTGCCTCACCAGATGCAATAGACGCATCGTTATCCAAAAGGCTTTGAGCGCGACCGAATCTTTCGCGGCCGATTGTTTCTGCGCCTGCAACAAGGCGCAAAACGCAAAAAAGCCCGCCGGTTCGGGCGGGCTTTCGAAGCTTAATTTAGAAAAGCTTACAGCTTTTCGGTCAGCTCTGGGATGGCATCGAAGAGGTCTGCGACCAGACCGTAGTCCGCGACCTGGAAGATCGGGGCTTCTTCGTCTTTGTTGATCGCGACGATGACCTTGCTGTCCTTCATACCAGCCAAGTGCTGGATCGCGCCCGAGATGCCGACGGCCACGTAAAGCTGCGGTGCCACGACCTTGCCGGTCTGGCCAACCTGCCAATCGTTCGGGGCAAAGCCGCTGTCCACGGCCGCGCGCGATGCGCCGACGGCGGCACCCAGCTTGTCGGCCAGCTTCTCGATCAGGGCAAAGTTCTCTTCCGAGCCCACGCCGCGGCCGCCCGACACAACGATGCCAGCCGAGGTCAGCTCGGGGCGATCGCTTTCGGCAACCTTGTCTTCCACCCACGACGACAGGCCGGTGGTGGCTGCGGTGCCGATGGCCTCAACGGGGGCCGCGTTGCCCTCGGCTGCCGCCTCGAACGAGGTGGTGCGCAGGGTCAGAACCTTAACACTGTCGCCCGACTTCACGGTCTGGATCGCGTTGCCCGCGTAGATCGGACGGTCAAAGGTGTCTGCGTCGATGACGGCGGTCACGTCCGAGATGATCATCACGTCCAACAGAGCCGCAACGCGGGGCAGCACGTTTTTCGCATCCGAGGTCGACGCCGCCGCGATGTGGCTGTAGCCGCCCGCCAGCGAGACAATCAGATCGGCAACGGGCTCGGCCAGCGTGTGGCAGAAGCCGTGATCACCGGCGAACAGAACCTTGGCCACACCGGCCAGCGTGGCCGCCTCGGCGGCAGCGGCATCGCCGCCTTGACCTGCGACCAGCACATGCACGTCACCCAGACCTGCAACAGCCGTCACGGCCTTGGACACCGCGTCTTTCGCCAGCGCGCCGCCAGCCACATCCGCAATCAGAAGAACAGCCATTACACAGCCCCCGCTTCTTTAAGTTTCGCGACCAGCTCGTCGACCGAGCCCACTTTGATGCCTGCCGAACGGACCGGCGGCTCGGAGGTTTTGACGATGCTCAGACGGGGCGCGGTATCAACGCCGTAGTCAGCAGCAGTCTTTTCATCCAGCGGCTTTTTGTTTGCTTTCATGATATTGGGCAGCGAGGCATAGCGCGGCTCATTGAGGCGCAGGTCCGCGGTGACCACGGCGGGAAGCTTGACGCTGATGGTCTGAAGACCGCCATCCACTTCGCGGGTGACCTTGGCGGCATCGCCGTCAATCTCGACTTCCGAGGCAAAGGTCGCCTGCCCCCAACCCAGCAGCGCCGACAGCATCTGGCCGGTGGCGTTCATGTCATTGTCGATGGCCTGCTTGCCGCAGATCACCAGACCGGGGGCTTCTTCGCCAACGATCTTGGCAAGGATTTTCGCAACGGCCAGCGGCTCGATATCGGTGTGCACATCGTCGGCGGCGGTCACCAGAATCGCACGATCCGCGCCCATCGCCAGCGCGGTGCGCAGGGTTTCCTGACACTGCTTGACCCCGACCGAGACCACAACGATCTCATCAGCCTTGCCCGCTTCTTTCAGACGGATCGCCTCTTCGACGGCAATCTCGTCGAAGGGGTTCATCGACATCTTTACGTTGGCGAGATCAACACCGGAACCATCCGACTTAACACGGACTTTCACGTTGTAGTCGATCACGCGTTTTACAGGCACTAGAACCTTCATTGGCGCGTCTCTCCCTTATGGCCGAGGCGCTTTAACACACCCCGCAAAAATACATTCCCCGCTTAGATAGCGGCTGCGCAGCCAGCTAAACAGAGCAAAAACGTCACGTTAGCGCCAACAGACGCCGCGTCTTTCGCTTTATGCTGCACCGCAACAGTAAAGACCATGCCTCAATGGTCCCATGTTACGAATCGGCGCAGCCCGACCGCACGAAAAACCGGCAGCCCCCGGCATGCCGCCAAACAGCGATTGCCCACTATGACACCCGCTGCTATCGCGATGCCATGATCGACGTTCTTTCCATCACCGGTGTTATTTTCATCCTGATCGCTGTGGGCTACCTCATCGTCCGCAAAGGGATATTTACCAGCGCAGAAATGCGCACGTTGGGCAAATTCGTAGTCAATCTGGCGCTGCCCGCGCTGGTGTTTCAGGCCGTTTCATCGCGCGATCTGACGGAAATCGCCAACACAGCGTATATCGGCGCATTGACCATCGGCTCACTTGCCGTTTACGCGCTGGGGTACTTTAGCGCGCGCCGGATCAGCAAAACCTCTCCTCAGGCCGCTGTCTTCCAAGGCATGGGCATGTCTTGCGCCAACAGCGGCTTTGTCGGATATCCGGTGCTACTGATGGCCCTGCCGGATGTCGCCACCACAGCCCTTGCCCTGAACATGGTGGTCGAGAATGTGTTGATGCTGCCCCTGATCCTGATCATGGCAGAGAAGGCCCACAGCGCAGGCACAGCCTCCGGCACAGGTCTCGCAAAACAAATCGGTAGACGCCTCATTTCAAACCCCATCCTCATCGGGCTGGTCCTTGGCATCGTCGTCTCGCTTTCGGGGTTGCACCTGCCCTTCCTTGCCAAACGCCCGATCGAGCTCTTCGCCGCCTCCAGCGCCGCATTGTCACTGGTGGCCATCGGCGGCACCCTTGCCAGCCTTAGCCTCAGCCGGATCAATCCTTCCGTGCTGTTCGTCGTGATCGGCAAGCTGGTCCTGCACCCGCTCTTCGTGGCCGCAGGCCTCGGGATCATGGCCGCATTCAGCTTTTCCGTCGGAGACCCCCGCCTTGGCGCAGCAGTGATCATCATGTCCACGATGCCGGTGATGTCGATCTACCCGATCCTTGCCCAGCGCTTCGGAGAAGAAGAAAATGCCGCCATCGCCCTTTTCGGCATGACGGTGGTGTCCTTCATCACGATCACCGCCGCACTAGCGATCATCCTGCCGCAAATCTGACCGGCTCAGCAAAAAGGCCGCCCTGACGATCAGCGCGGCCTACATGCTTCTTTATTGCAAAAATACTCAAATCCTCTGCGCTCCACAGCGCACGAAGATTTAACGGTTCGCGCCCGGTACCCACAGGACATCAGCCGCACCATTGTTATTCGCCACGCGCGAAGCGACGAAGAACCAATCGCTCAGACGGTTCAGATAGCGGATCGCCGAACCGTTCACCTCTTCCACGCCGGACAGTTCAACCGCTAGACGCTCGGCGCGGCGGGCGACGGTGCGGCAGACATGCAGGTGGGCTGCCAAAGCGCTGCCGCCCGGCAGGACAAAGCTGCGCAAGGGGGCAAGGTTGACGTTCATCGCGTCGATCTCTGCCTCAAGGCGGTCCACCTGCGCGTCGATCATGCGCAGGGGCGGATATTCAGCCTCGGCGTCCTTCGTCATATCGGGGCGGCACAGGTCCGCGCCCAGATCGAACAGATCGTTCTGGATGCGCATTAGGGCTGCGTCCATATCCCCTTCGGAATGCAGACGAGCCACGCCGATGACGCTGTTCAGCTCGTCCGAGGTGCCATAGGCCGCAACCCGCAGCGAATATTTCGCCACACGGTCGCCGTTGCCCAAGGCAGTCTCGCCCTTGTCGCCGCCGCGGGTATAGATCTTGTTCAGAACGACCATGGATCACTGGCCTCCCATCTTCTGACGGATGAAGACGAAACCGACGATTAGGATCACGGCCACAAACTGGGCCCCCACGCGCCAGCGCATGATCTTGTTCGCGTTCTTGCGGTTGAACTCGCCGCCTTTGGCAAAGCTGCCGATCCCCAGCAGCAAAATACCCAGCACCGCCAGACAGGCGATCGCGACAATGATGAACAGTGGATCGTTGGCCATAATCTTTTCCCTAAGGTGTCTGAGCGCCACTTAGCGCGGGTAAACACAAATGCCACCCCCGCAATTTGCCTCAGCCTGCGGTCAGCAGCTTATCTGCCAGACGGGTCGGCAGGAAACGGCGGATGAGGTTGGCGATATAGGTGGGCGTGGTCACAAAGTAACGCGGATGGGGGTTGCGGCTTTCCAACGCGTGAATCAGCTTTTTCGTCACCGCCGAAGGCGGCAGCTCGAATTTATCCGGTCCACGGTTTTCGTAAAGACGCTTGCGCAGCTGGGTGCGATATTGTTCGGCCCGCGGCGAGGCCTCCCAGTTGATCCATTTCTCAAAGTTCGGGATCGCGTTCTGCCGGATTTTCGAGGTGATCGGACCCGGCTCGATCAGGATGATGTGGATCGGGGTATCGCGCATCTCTAGGCGCAGCACGTCCGTCAGGCCCTCCATCGCGAATTTGCTGCTGACGTAGGCCCCGCGCCACGGCATGCCGGTGAACCCCAGCACGGACGAGCAGTTAATGACCCGACCATGCCCCTGACGGCGCATCACCGACAGCACTTTCTGTGTCAGATCGTGCGGGCCGAAAAGGTTGGTCTCAAAGAGTTCGGCCAGACCACCACGGGGCAAATCCTCAACCGCGCCGGGCAGTGCGAAAGCGCCGTTATTGAAGACCGCGTCCAGCGTGCCACCGGTGGCCTCTAGCACCTCAGCCAATGCGGCATCAATGCTGGCGCTGTCGGCATAATCCAGTCGGGGCGCTTCAAAGCCTTCGGCAATCAGGCGATCACAGTCTTCCTGCTTGCGGCAACTGGCGAAAACACGCCAGCCACGGGCCCGTAAATCATGGGCTGCCGCGTAGCCGATTCCACTAGAACACCCGGTAATTAAAATAGATCGCGCCGCCATGAGGCCCCCTTTTTACTCTTGAGGGCACCATGACGGCGCGATCGGAGGGAATCAATCAATGAGTGATTACTCAGCGTCGCTTACGAGCCAATCGGCCATCCACCCTACGTGTCCTGTTTCCAGAACTTTCAATTTCAGCCAGCCGTTCCCCGGCTCTTGCAGCACCTGCACCTGCTGGCCCGACACAAGACGATCTGTAACGCTGTAGCCGGTTCCCGGTCCGTTACGCATGTTCACGCTTTTGCCGGTAATAAACCGCATGTCAGGAACTGTTTCTGTTTCAGGCGTGTAGGCCGCATCGACAACAAGGCTTGGAATGACCGCCTCGGATGCGGGTTGCTGCGTCGCGGAAACTGCGATTTCGGCGGGTGCAGCATCGGAAACGGCGGTCGTCAGCGTTGCCAACTGGATGTTACCCGTTCCATCCTTTGCCGAGACCTTGGCCGTCTGAATGCCGATTTGGGGAATCTGCGGCAAAACGGTCTGCGGCATCTGCGCAACCATAGGTGTCAATTTCGGCGCAGCCTGAACAGTTTCCACAGGCTCGAAATCGGCACCCCCGCTCAGCTCGTAAAAAGCCAGAAATAAGAAAGCGAAAGAAACAACGATCAAGCGCCACATTTTGCAATCCTCAGTAAAATAAGATCAATCAATCAACTCGATAATACGCTGATAGTTTCCGTGGTTCGTAAATATTTTTAAAAACTTTTCACCGGAGGAAAACCTTACCCCCCTGAAGCGCAAGCCGCTTTACCGTGCGCAGAAGGCGGGCTAGTACACTGTCTATGAGTGATACTGATGACACCCCACAGGAGACCCCGTCCAACCCGACCGAGCCTTTGCGCCGGGCGCTTGGATCGCGTTACCTACAGTATGCCTTGTCGACGATCATGCACCGGGCGCTGCCCGATGCCCGTGACGGGCTGAAGCCGGTCCATCGCCGCATCCTATTTGCGATGCGCGAACTGCGGCTGGCCTCGAACGGACGCTTCCGCAAGTCGTCGAAGATCTCGGGCGACGTGATGGGTAACTATCACCCACACGGGGACGCCGCGATTTACGACGCGATGGCCCGTCTGGCGCAGGATTTCAACGTCCGCTATCCGCTGGTTGATGGTCAGGGTAACTTTGGCAACATCGACGGGGATAACCCTGCGGCCAGCCGATATACCGAAGCGCGGATGACAATGGCGGCCGAAGTGCTGCTGGAAGGTCTGAACGAAGACGCGGTCGATTATCGGGACAACTATGACGGGACTTTGCAAGAGCCCATCGTTCTGCCGGCGGCGTTTCCGAACCTGCTGGCCAACGGCTCTAGCGGGATCGCGGTGGGGATGGCAACCAACATCCCGCCCCACAATATTGACGAGTTGGTCGCCGCCAGCCTGCATCTGATCAAGACGCCCGATGCGCGTGATGAAACGCTGCTGAAATATGTGCCCGGACCGGACTTTCCGACCGGCGGAATCATCGTCGAGCCGAAAGAGAATATCGCCAAGGCCTATGAGACGGGCCGTGGTTCCTTCCGCCTGCGCGCCAAGTGGGAGGTTGAGGAACTGGGTCGCGGTCAATGGCAGATCGTGGTGACCGAGATCCCCTATCAGGTGGCCAAATCGAAGCTGATCGAAAAGATCGCCGAGCTGATCCAGACCAAGAAGGTTCCGCTGCTGTCCGACATCCGCGATGAATCTGCGGACGATATCAGAGTGATCCTTGAGCCGCGCTCGAAGAACGTCGATCCCGAGGTTCTGATGGGCATGATGTTCCGCAACAGCGATCTGGAAATTCGCTTCAGCCTGAACATGAACGTGCTGATTGACGGTGTGACGCCGAAGGTTTGCTCGCTCAAAGAAGTGCTGCGGGCGTTCCTGGACCACCGTCGCGACGTGCTGATTCGCCGCTCGAACCACCGTCTGGCGCAGATCGACAAGCGCTTGGAGGTTCTGGAAGGCTACATCATCGCATTCCTGAATCTGGACCGTGTGATCCAGATCATCCGGACCGAGGACGATCCCAAGGCGGTCATGCTGGCCGAGGATTGGGGCGGCGGTGTCTTCCTGACGGAAAACCAGTGCGAAGCCATCCTGAACATGCGCCTGCGCAGTTTGCGCAAGCTGGAAGAGATGGAACTGCGCAACGAGCGTGACGCCCTGCGCGAAGAACGCGCCGGACTGGTTGAACTACTTGGCAGTGACGAACTGCAATGGGGCCAGATCGCCGATCAGTTGCGCGAAGTACGCAAGCAGTTCGGCAAAGGCACCGCAGCAGGCAAGCGCCGCACCGATTTCGCCGAAGCGACCGAGATCGAAGAAGTGCCGCTGGAGATGATGATCGACAAAGAGCCGATCACCGTCGTCTGCTCGAAAATGGGTTGGGTCCGCGCCATGAAGGGCCATATCGCGCTGGATTCCGCGCTGAAGTTCAAGGATGGCGACGAAGGCCGCTTTGTCTTCCATGCGGAGACCACCGATCGCCTGTTGCTGCTGGGATCGAACGGCCGTTTCTACACCATCACGGCGGCGAACCTGCCCGGTGGCCGCGGCATGGGCGAGCCTGTGCGCCTGATGGTCGATCTGCCGAACGAAGCCGAGATTGTGGATCTGTTCATCCACCGTCCGGGCGGCAAGCTGCTTTTGGCTTCCAGCGCCGGTGACGGCTTTATCGCCCCCGAGGACGAGATCATCGCGCAGACGCGAACCGGCAAGCAGGTGTTGAACGTCAAAGGCGACGTACGGGCACTGGTGTGCAAAGCCGTTCACGGGGATCACGTGGCCGTCGTCGGCGAGAACCGCAAAGTGCTGGTCTTCTCGATCGAGGAACTGCCAGAGATGGCCCGCGGCAAGGGCGTGCGCCTGCAAAAGTACAAGGACGGCGGCCTATCCGATGCGACGACCTTCACGCTGGCCGATGGTCTGTCGTGGAAAGATCCCGCAGGCCGGACCCGCACCGAAAGCGATCTGTCCGAATGGATCGGCAAGCGGGCGACCGCAGGGCGCATGGCCCCGCGCGGCTTCCCCCGGGACAACACATTCACCTGATCACAAGCGGCGCCCCAACGGGCGCCGTTTTTCTTTGTCAGACGCCCATCTCTTGCAGCAGTTGGGTCAGGGTTTGGCTGGCGCCACGTAGCACCTCTTCGTCAAAGCCTGCGAACCCTAGCAGCAGCCCTTGCGGCGCATCCGCAGACTGGCTGTAGGTGGACAGGGCCTTTAGCCCAAGGCCCCGCGTCTTGGCGACATTTGCGATTTCCTGATCGCTCCACGCCGCCATTCGTGGCCCAAGTTGGCAGCACAGATGCATCCCCGCATCCGCATGTTGCGGCCTGATCCAATCCTCGTACCCTTTCAGCGCCTGCTGCAAGAACACCTGCCGCGCCGCATAGGTCCGCCGCATCCGCCGCAGATGGGTCGAGAACGCCCCGCTCTCCATATAGGCGGCCACCGCCGGTTGCGGCACGACCGAGGCCCGCGCGCCCGTGCGCTGCATCTCTTTGGTCAGGGCGGGCAACGCCGCCTCGGGGCAGACCACATAGCCAAGGCGCAGGGACGGGCTGAGCAGTTTTGAGAAGCTGCCCATGTAGAACACCCGCCCCTGCCGGTCCAGACTGGCCAGCGCGGGCAAAGGCTTGCCCCGATAGCGGAATTCGCCGTCGTAATCGTCCTCGACGATCCATCCGCCCGCCTCTTGCGCCCATTCCAGCAGGGCAAGACGCCGTGGCAAGGGCAAGGTCGCCCCCGTGGGATACTGACGCGATGGCGTCACGATACAGACAGACGCCCCCTGTAGTGGCGCTGTCAGCGGGTCCAAACCTTCGGCATCCACGGGATGAGCAAGGGCTGTGAGGCCCGCTGAACGGAAGGCCTCCAACATCGGCTGGAACACCGGATCTTCGACCACGCCGACACCACCCGCAGGAAGAATGCTGCGCAGGATCAGTTCAAACCCCTCAACCGCGCCAGAGGTGATGATGACCTGCTCGGGCCGCGCCTCAATCCCGCGCCAAGCCCGCAGGTGGGCCGCGATCTGCGCCCGCAACGGCATCCACCCCAGCGGATCGGGCATCCCCGTCAACGCGGGTGAGGCATGACGCCAGACCCTCTCTAAAAGACGCGCCATATCACCGTGTGGAAAGCTATCCAGATCGGGCAATCCGGGCCGCAGGGGCAGCACCTCGGCCCGTGGCGGCGGGGTCAGCGCCGGGCTTTGCGCCGCCTCAACGGGCGGCATGTCAGGCAGATCGGCGGCAACATAGGTCCCTGCCCCGCGCCGCGTCTCCAGATAACCCTCCGCGATCAACTGGTCGACGGCAGTCAATACAGTGATCCGGCTGACCGACAGTTCCGCCGCCATAACGCGGCTGGCGGGCAGACGTGCACCCGGTGTGGCCTGACCACCAAGGATCAGATCGCGCAATGCCTCTTCCAACTGCTCATGCAGTGGGGTCGGCGCGTGGCGGTCAAGGGAGAGGGCAAACAGGGCGGTTTCGAAATTGGACATATTTTGCTGCGCAGCATTGGTTATTTCAATAGAACCAATATGCGCCTAGCCTAATCATAGCAAGACAGGAGATTCCCATGGAGCTAGAGCGGACCGAGCGTTCCCGCCTGCGGCGCAGTCATGAGCGCGGCAGTTTCGACCGAGACACCGTTAACCAAATTCTGGACGCCACGCCCCAGTGTAGCGTTGCTTATGCGATTGATGGCAAGCCCTATGTGACGCCGACGTTCCATTGGCGCGAAGGCAATCACCTGTATTGGCACGGCAGTTCGGCCAGCCGGATGATCCGCCAGTCCACGGGGGCTGAGGTCTGCATCAACGTGCATATTCTGGACGGTTTCGTCATGGCACGGTCAGCCTTTCACCACTCGGCCAACTTTCGGTCGGTAACCCTGTTCGGTCAGGCGTTCAAAGTACCCGACGAAGACAAGGCTGCCCGTCTGGATGCCTTTGTCGAGGGTCTCTGGCCCGGCCGCACGGGTATTCTGCGCCCGATGACCGCGCAAGAGGTCAAAGGCACCACGATCCTAGGACTTGAGATCAAGGAAGGCAGTGCAAAGGTCCGCACTGGCCCGCCGATCGATGATGATGAGGACATGTCTTTGCCCATCTGGGCTGGAGTGATTCCCGTCCGGCATGTGATGGATACGCCGATAACCGAGGAAAATGTCCCTGAAAATGTGCAAATTCCCCAGCACATTTTGGACTATTCCCTAGGGTAAGCCGCGTCTTTCGGGCGACAGAGCGGGCAAAATGGCGCGATTTTCAACCTTCTCACGAAACAAATGGAACAAATTCACGTTTTATTGCGCTAATCTGGAAACACTTACACTCAGACCGTTTTCAGAGAGGAATTGGTGAGATGTTAAAAGAATTTCGCGACTTTATCGCCCGCGGCAACGTTATGGATATGGCGGTCGGCATCATCATCGGTGCCGCCTTCACAGCGATTGTCAGCTCGCTCGTGGCGGACCTGATCAACCCTATCATCGCCCTGTTTACCGGCGGGATTGATTTCTCGGGCTGGTTCTACCCGCTGGATGGCAACGACTATGTCTCGCTGGCAGCGGCGCTAGAGGCTGGCGCACCGGTCTTTGCTATCGGCAAATTCATCATGGCCGTGATCAATTTCCTGATCATCGCCTTCGTCGTTTTCATGCTGGTGAAAATGGTCAACACGATCAAAGACCGCGCCATGCGCGAAGAAGAGGTCGAGGCCGCCCCTGAGGCACCCCCCGCCCCGACCGAGGTCGAGCTTCTTATGGAAATTCGCGACGCGCTGAAACAGCGCTGACGCAGCGGGCGGGCCAAATCAATGGCCCGCCCTTTTTCGTTCAAAGACCCAGAACGGCCTCAGGGGTCACTGTCTCGATCCCTTGGGCAACACCAACGGCTGCATAGGTCAGTTGGCCCGCGTGCACGTTCAGACCGGCGCGCAGGTGCGCATCATCGATGCAGGCCTGACGCCAACCCTTGTTCGCCAGCGCGATCACGAAGGGCATCGTCGCGTTCCCCAGCGCCAGCGTCGAGGTCCGCGCCACAGCACCGGGCATGTTCGCCACGCAGTAATGCACGATCCCGTCGACCTCATAGATCGGGTCTTGGTGCGTCGTCGCTTTCGAGGTCTCGAAGCAGCCGCCCTGATCGATCGCCACGTCCACCAGCACCGCGCCAGGGCGCATGTCGGCCAGATCCGCACGGCTGACCAGCTTGGGCGCAGCCGCACCGGGGATCAGCACCGCGCCAACCACCATATCCGCCGCGACGATAGCCGCTTTGGTCTCGGCCGCGCTGGCGTAGGCGGTCTTGAACTGGCCACCGAAGACGTCATCCAGATAACGCAGACGGGGCAGCGAGCGGTCCAGAACGGTCACATCCGCACCCATACCTGCCGCAACTTTCGCCGCTTGCGTCCCCACAACACCGCCACCGATCACAACGACCTTCGCGGGCAGAACACCGGGCACACCACCCATCAGCACGCCGCGGCCACCATTGGCCTTTTGCAATGCCCAAGAGCCAACTTGCGGCGCCAAACGGCCTGCCACCTCGGACATGGGCGCCAGCAACGGCAAACCACCACCAGGGGCGGTCACGGTCTCATATGCGATGCAGGTCGCGCCGCTCTTCAGCAGATCGTTGGTCTGGGGCGCATCGGGGGCAAGGTGCAGATAGGTGAACAGCAACTGGCCTTCGCGCAGCTGCGCACGCTCACCTGCCTGCGGCTCTTTAACCTTCACGACCATCTCGGCCTCGGCCCAAACGGTGGCCGCATCGGACGCCAGACGCGCACCCGCCGCCGCATAGTCTTCATCAGAGAAACCAGCGCCAACGCCTGCACCGGCTTGCACCAGCACCTCATGGCCATGGGCGACAGCCTCGGCCACGGCCTGCGGTGTCAGACCAACACGGAATTCCTGCGGTTTGATTTCGGTAACGGTTCCAATCAGCATCTCTTCGCCCTCGGAGTAAACTTTCATCAAGTCTCTCCCGAACGGCCCGAAATTGTTTTGCGAAATCTTGTGCTGCTGCTCTACAAAATGCAGAATACTTCGAAAATATTCGCACTATTTCGAAGGATCTTCGACATATGGACCTCGATCCGACAGACATCCGAATCTTGCAAGCCCTACAGAAAAAGGGCCGCATCTCAAACGCCGACCTGTCCGAGGCCGTCAACCTCTCGCCCTCCGCCTGCCACCGCCGCGTGCAACGGCTGGAGCAAGAGGGCTTTATCAAAGACTATGTCGCCCTGCTGGACGCCCGAAAAATCGGCATGCCTTCCACGGTCTTTGTCGAGATCACCCTGCAAACCCAAGCCGACGACGTGCTAGAAGCTTTCGAGGCCGCCGTCCGCCGCGTCCCTGCTGTCCTTGAATGCCACCTTATGGCGGGCAAGGCCGATTACATCCTGAAAGTCGTGGCCGAGGATACCGAAGATTTCGCCCGCATCCACCGCCAATATCTGACCCGCCTGCCGGGCGTCGCACAAATGCAAAGCTCGTTCGCCCTGAAGACGGTCTTCAAAACAACCGCCCTCCCGCTCTGAGTATCGGGCTTCTTTATTGCATAAATACTCAAATGACTCCGCCAGCCAAGCGCAACGGCGTCACCCGAACAAATCGCTCGTCCCCGCAGGGCGCGGAGGCTCCAGCCCTAGATGGCGCCAACTGGCGTGGGTCAGCATCCGCCCACGCGGCGTGCGCTGGATCAGACCTTGTTGCAGCAGATAGGGCTCGATCACCTCTTCCAGCGCATCGCGGCTTTCCGACAGGGCCGCGCTCATGGTCTCGATCCCGACGGGGCCACCCTGATAGGCCTCGGCGATCAGGCGCAGATACCGGCGGTCCGCTGAATCCAACCCCAACTGGTCTACCCCAAGACGGGTCAACGCGCGGTCGGCCAAGGCGCGGGTGACGCGGCCATCCCCTTCGACCACCGCGAAATCCACCACACGGCGCAGCAAACGCCCCGCGATGCGCGGCGTGCCGCGGGCGCGGCGCGCAATCTCCATCGCGCCTTCGGGATCGGCAGGTGCACCCAGTTTGGTGGCGTTGCGGGCGACGATCTCGGTCAGCTCCGAGACCTCATAGAACTGTAGCCGCGTCGGAATGCCGAAACGGTCGCGCAGCGGTGTGGTCAAAAGACCCAAGCGCGTCGTGGCCCCCACCAAGGTAAAGGGCTGCAATTCGATCCGCACCGTCCGCGCGGCAGGGCCTTCGCCGATCACCAGATCCAGCTCAAAGTCCTCCATCGCGGGGTAAAGAACCTCTTCCACCGCTGGGTTCAAACGATGGATCTCGTCGATAAACAGCACATCCCGCGCTTCAAGATTGGTCAGGATCGCCGCCAGATCCCCCGCTTTGGCCAGAACCGGCCCCGAGGTCATGCGGAAGTTCACCCCCAATTCGCGGGACATGATCTGCGCCAGAGTGGTCTTGCCCAGACCGGGCGGGCCGTGGAACAGGGTATGATCCATCGCCTCGCCCCGCCGCTTGGCGGATTCAATAAAGACGCGCAGGTTCGCGCGGGCTTCGGCCTGACCGATGAAATCCTCTAGCGCCTGCGGGCGCAGGGCGCGGTCATTGTCTTCGGCCAGCTTTTCGGGGCGCAGCGCGGGATCAGGTTGGTCCATACCTTATCCTTTCGGCGCCAGAAGGCGCAGCGCCGCACGGATCAAGGCAGAGGTATCGGCCTCGGGATCGTCCTGAAGGGCTTGGGCCACAGCGCCCGCTGCCTCACCCGGCGCGTAACCAAGGTTCGACAGGGCCGACAAAGCCTCGGCCTGCGCGGCCATAGACGGTTTCGGTGCAGGCGCGGATTTCGCCTTCGGGGCGGGGGCGGCGGGTGTTTCGACGACCTCGGCCACCTCTTCGCCCATCGCGGCGGTGATTGACCCACCCATAGCCATAACCGTCGGCGCTTTGTCCTTCAGTTCATTGACCACGCGCTGAGCGGTTTTGGGCCCGATGCCCTTTGCCGCTTTGATACTATTCCAGTCGCCCAATGCGATTGCGCGACTGACCCCGTCCGGCCCCAAGGCCGACAGCATCGCCAGCGCCGCTTTCGCGCCAACCCCTTGAACTGTCTGCAAAAGGCGGAACCACTCTTTCTCTTGCAGGGTGGTAAAGCCATAAAGCTGCAACAGATCTTCGCGCACCAGAAGATCAGTGAATAGCGCCGCGGCCTCGCCGACGCGGGGCAGCGCACCAAGGGTCCGATCCGAGCAATAGACGATATAGCCCACACCCCGCACATCAATCAGCACATGGTCGTCGGCGCGGTAATCAATACGTCCCGAGAGTTTTCCGATCATGATTTTGCCTTCGCCAAAGCCATTTCCAATCCGCGTCCGCCGCGGCTTTGATGGGCGTGACACATGGCAATCGCCAATGCATCCGTCGCATCCGGCCCGTTCAGCTTTACGCCGGGCAGTTGCAACCGCACCATATAATCCACCTGATCTTTTGCCGCGTGACCAACGCCCACAACCGTTTTCTTCACGGCGTTCGGAGCGTATTCGCCAACCCGCAGCCCCGCCTGCGCCAGCGTCATCAGAGCCACGCCCCGTGCCTGACCCAGTTTCAAAGTGCCAACCGCGTCCTTGTTCACGAATGTCTGTTCGATAGCCGCCACATCCGGGGTCCAGACGCCGATCACCTCGACCAATTGCACATGCAGGGACAAAAGCCGTTCGGCCAGATCCTCGCCGGATGAATGACAGACCCCGTTCGCCACATGACTGATTCTACCGGGTGCCGTGTCGATCACCCCCCAGCCCATGTTGCGCAGGCCCGGATCGATCCCCAAGACGCGCATTTCTGTCCCCTGCTCTGTGTCTTTTCTGACGCACTAGCACGAACGGGGAACAAACGCCAGCGCATTGAATTTGCACCAATGTTTG
>JAYZYX010000136.1:0-8136 GCA_036139795.1 Pseudomonadota bacterium
ACCCATCCATTGGAAAACCGGGTTGGGAACCATTGAAATTCCTGGATAAGCTGCGAACGCCTTGGCTGTGGCACCAAGCCACTGGTTCGTGTTCCGAACCGTTTCCATCAAGTCATAAGTCGCCATGTAGCGCATCAGGTTCTCCTTAGCTGCGGGCCGAGCAGGGTGAAATCGTCACTTTGCCCCCTCCGGCCAGCAACGTTATGTTGCAATGAGATTAGGGGGGAATCGCAAGCATGACAACGCACGACAGCGAAACCGGTACCGAGCTTGCCCGTTTGAACGAAAATATTTCCAAGATTGAAGACCTGTCCAAACGGCTGGTTGCAGCACTTTCGCATAGCAAAGCAATCAATCCCGCCCTTCAGGGCCCCGGCCAAGACCTGATGGTCAAAGCGGCGACCCATTACTGGGCGGAGTGGATGCAAAATCCGCAAAAAATTCTGGAACATCAGGTGCAATTCTGGGGCAAGTCCTTACAGCATTATGTAGAGGCCCAGAAAGCGCTGGCGAACGGAAAATTCGAAGTGCCCGAAGACCGGACACCACCGGACAAGCGCTTTTCGAACCCCCTGTGGCAGACCCATCCGTACTTTAATTACGTAAAACAACAATACCTACTAAATGCCGAGGCGATCGAGAAAGCCCTGAGTCAGGTTCCCGACCTAGAGCCCCGCGACAAGCAACGGCTGGAATATTTCACCCGCCAGATCATCGACCTGATGGCCCCGACCAATTTCCTTGGCACCAACCCCGATGCGCTGGAAAAAGCCGTTGAGACCGAGGGCCAGAGTCTGGTCGCCGGT
Source organism: Pseudomonadota bacterium (assembly GCA_036139795.1). GTDB lineage: Bacteria > Pseudomonadota > Alphaproteobacteria > Rhodobacterales > Rhodobacteraceae > Donghicola. Next base: position 807 of record JAYZYX010000136.1, read on the forward strand.
CTGGAAAACCTTGTCCGCGATCTGGAGGCCAACGATGGCCGCCTGCTGGTTCGTCTGGCCGATGAAAGCGCCTTCAAGGTCGGCGAGAACATCGGCACCACCCCCGGCGAGGTTGTGTTCCGCAACCATATGCTGGAGCTGATCCAGTACACGCCGACCACCGACACAGTGCATGAAATCCCGCTGCTGATCTTCCCGCCGTGGATCAACAAGTTCTACATCCTCGATCTGAAGGAAAAGAACAGCCTGATCAAATGGGCGGTGGATCAAGGCTACACGGTCTTTGTGGCCAGCTGGATCAACCCCGACAACAGTTACCGCGATGTGTCGCTGGATGACTACATCACCGACGGCTACCTGACCGCCATCGATGAGGTCCGCAAGATTTGCGACGTGCCGCAGGTGAACGCCGTGGGCTATTGCATCGCGGGCACCACCCTGTCGCTGACCATGGCGCTGCTGAAAAAACGGGGCGAGACCCCGATCAAATCGGCGACCCTGTTTACGACCCTTACAGATTTCTCGGATCAGGGTGAATTTACCGTTTTCCTTGGTGACGACTTTGTCGACGGGATCGAGGAAGAGATCGGCGAAGAGGGAATGCTCAGCTCATATTTCATGTCGCGGACCTTCAGCTTTCTGAGGTCCAACGATCTGATCTATGGCCCCGCAATCCGCAGCTACATGCTGGGTGAAGCGCCGCCCGCCTTTGATCTGCTGTTCTGGAACGGCGACAGCACCAACCTGCCGGGCGCCATGGCGATCCAGTATCTGCGCGACCTGTGCCAGAAGAATAAATTCGCTGACGGTGGGATAGAGATCTGCGGTGAGGTGCTGAACCTCAAAGAGGTCACCGTGCCGATCTGCGCCATCGCCTGCGAGACCGACCACATCGCCGCATGGAAAGCCAGCTACAACGGCGTGCGCCAGATGGGCAGCCGGTCCAAGACCTTCATCGTCTCGCAGTCAGGTCACATCGCGGGCATCGTGAACCCGCCGTCCAAAAAGAAGTACGGCCACTACACGAACCCCAAAATGAGCCAGACCGCGGACGAGTGGTTTGCAGGCGCAGAATTCACCGAAGGCTCATGGTGGCCGCGCTGGGATGAGTGGCTTTCGAACCGCTCCGGCAAGCGGATCGACGCCCGCGAGCCTGGCGATTCGGACCATCCTGTATTGGCTCCGGCGCCCGGAACCTATGTGACAGCGGTCCCAAGTCACTGATCTGGTTGCCTCTTTAAATCTCTTTTGCTGCAGCGCAGAAAAAACTTGATTTGCTGCGCTGCAGCATCCATATTGGACTTAGCTGATGAAGACGGGGTGGGCCCGTCCAGCATAAAAGGGATTTGGAATTATGACCGTTAAGACCGCTGACTTCACCGCGATGATCAAAGACATGATGGGCGCATTCCCGATGGACATGTCGGCCATGGAAGATGGCTTCAAGAGCCAGGCTGCTCTGTCGGAGAAGCTGTCGGCTGTTGCTCTGGACGCCGCTGAAAAGTCGACCGAGCTGTCGACCAAGTGGACCAAAGACACTCTGTCGAAAATCAGCGAAATGACCAAAGCCAAGGCAGAGCCTGCTGACTACGCCAAGGCGATGACTGACTTCGCAAGCGCGTCGGCCGAAATGGCTGCCGAGAACGTTGCTGCTTTCGCTGAAATCGCGAAAAAAGTTCAGTCCGAAACCATGGAGCTGCTGATGGCTGCTGGTAAAGACATGGGCGAAGAAATGACTGCTGCTGCAAAAAAGGCGACCACCGAGATGACCGCCACCGCTAAAAAAGCGACCGCTGCTGCGAAGTAATTGCGTCGATCGCGGGAGCCCTCCCTCCCAAAGATCGGTAAGTGGGGCAGGCTGTGAAGCCTGCCCTTTCTTTTTGTGAAATTACCCCCTACGGTTTTATCAGCGTTGCAGCATGGGAGGGGAGTCCTTGTCGGAAACCGAAAAACCGCTTCTGATCAAACGTTATGCCAGCCGACGGCTGTATAACACCGAGACCAGTGATTACGTGACCCTGGAAGACATCGCGGGTTTCATCCGCGCCGGTCGCGAAGTGAAGATTGTTGATTTGAAGTCGGGCGATGACCTGACGCGTCAGTATCTACTTCAAATTATTGCAGAACATGAGAGCAAAGGGGAAAATGTCCTGCCCCTGAGCGTGCTGAATGATCTGGTGCGCAGCTATACGACACAGGCCACCAGCGTGGTCCCGCAGTTCCTTGCGATGTCGTTTGAAATGTTGCGGGACGGCCAATCCAAGATGGTCGAAAACATGTCGGCGATGAATCCGATGGCCTCGATGCCGGGGTTTGAGGCAATGCAAGCGCAGCAACAAGCCTTCATGAAAGCTATGACCGGCGGTCTGTCGGGCAAATGGCCGGGCTCTAGCGGGCCTGCCCGCGAAGAGGGCGCTCGTGATGGGTCGGGTGACCTGAACGACATCAAGGCACAATTGGCCGAACTACAGGCCAAGCTCTCGAAGATGAGCAAGTAACACATGGTCGATTCCCCGGGGCGGATCACCCTCTGGGGGATCGAAGTGTTCGTGGCCACCGCAGAAGAAGGCTCAATCTCTGCGGCGGCGCGACGGCTGGCAACCAGCCCATCCACCGTATCCCAACAATTGACCGGTCTTGAGGCCGCCATCGGCGCCACGCTTCTGGTGCGCAATGCCCGCCCTGTGGCTCTGACCCCTGCGGGCGAGCTCTTCCGCCGCCGTGCCTCGACCATCCTGAATGAGGCAGCCCAAGCTCGTGCCGAACTGGCGCTTGCAGATTTTTCGGCCCTGACGCGACTGCGCCTCGGCATGATCGAAGACCTTGAGGCTGATGTCACACCAGCCCTTCTGGCACATCTGGCGGGCGAAATGCGCAGCTGCCAGTTCCTCTTGGAAACCGGCGCCAGCCACGCGCTATACGGCCAACTTGATGACCGCGCCCTTGATCTGGTGGTCGCCGCCGAGATCGGCGATGAGGCCGAATGGATGGAGGTTCACCCCCTCCTGAGCGAACCCTACGTGCTGGCAGTTCCGAAAGGTCTGATCGACCCGCAGCAGGATATCATCGATCAATTGCGCAAACGAACGATGATCCAATACTCGACCCGCCACTACATGGGGCGGATGATCAACAGCCATCTGGCCCGCCAGAACCTTAAACTGTCCCACCGGTTCGAGATCGACAGCTACCACGCCGTCCTTGCCCTCGTGGCCGATGGCGCGGGCTGGTCAATCCTCACACCTTTGGCCCTCATGCGCGCCCGTCGCCTGCTGGACCGTGTGGACGTGCTGCCGCTGCCTTTCGCGCCTTTGTCGCGGAACATCTCGCTTACCGCCCGCCAAGGCATCCTCGGCACGATCCCTGCCGAAATCGCGCAGCATCTGCGCGGCCTGCTGGATCAGCACATGCTGACCCCTGCGATAGAACGCTATCCTTTCCTCGAAGCCAGCCTTCACCTGCGCTGACAGCCGCAGCTTCTTTATTGCACAAATACTCACATCACGGCGCAAGCCAAAGAAAACGCCAGCCGGAATACCTCCCGACTGGCGCTTCTTCTTGATGAAAATACTCATGCAACGCCGCCAATAGGCGCCAGCGTCAGGTTCCGTAGGCGCGAACCTCGCCTTTCACGCTCTCGGCGGCCCGCAAAAGGGCGCTGGCGATATAGTCCAGATCATGCTGCTTCAAGCGGGCAGGTAGGCGCACGTCGCAGGCGCTTTCCAGCATGGCGCGGGTGCGGGGCAGGTCGGGCATTTCGGGCATGAACTGCCAGTTCCAATAGGCGCGGGCGTTGTCGGTCGAAAGGCCAAAGACCTGCACAGAAATGCCGTCCACTTTCGCGGCATCGGCAAAGGCACGCATCTCGTCCAGGCTCATACCTTCCAGATTGAACTGGATCGAATCTGGTGCGCGCTCTTCCGGAGCCAGCTTTTCCGGCACGTTGATCCAAGGGCTCTGGTTCAACTGTGCAGCTACATAGTCATGGTTGGCGCGGCCGTCGCGCACGCGGCGGGCCACTTCGGGCAACTGCGGACGGATGATCGCCGCCGAAAGGTTCGACATGCGCAGGTTATAAAGGGGCAGCTTATTCTGGTGACGGGCAAAAGCCTCGGCCAATTCGGTCGAGTTGTCGCCCGCGCGGCTCTTGTGCTTTTTCCAGTTATGCTCATAAGCGCCGGACATGATCACGGCGCGGGCCACCAGATCTGCATCGTCGCTGACCATGATGCCGCCTTCGCCGCCGTTCACCAGCTTGTAGGACTGGAAGCTAAAGCAGCCGATCTTGCCGATGGTGCCGATGTTCTTGCCATGCCATGTGGTCCCAAGCGAGTGGGCCGCGTCCTCGATCACCGGAATGCCGCGGGCGTTACACAGGGCCATGATGGCGTCCATGTCGCTGGTATGGCCGCGCATGTGGCTGATAATCACGGCGCTGATGTTGTCGTCCAGACGGGCCTCGAAGTCGGCGATGTCGATGCGGTAATTCTCTTGCACCTCGCACAGGACCGGCACGCAATCCGCATGGACGATCGACGAGGGCACAGCGGCAAAGGTGAAGCCGGGGATCATCACGCGGGCATCGCGGGGCAGGTCCAGCGCCTTTAGCGACAGGAACAGCGCTGCCGAACAGGACGAGACAGCCAGCGCGTATTTGCTGCCCAGAAGGGCCGCGAATTCTTCTTCCAGCAGAGCAACGGGGGCATTTTCCGGCGCGGTGTAGCGGAAAAGGTCGCCGGTCAGCAGCAGGCGTTCGATCTCGGCGCGGGCGGCTTCGGGGATCGGCTCGGCGTCATAAACGTTCGGCGCTTGTGTCATTGCTTACAGCTTTCCTGAAAAGTCTTTTCAGACTTGCTAAAGGATGAATGCGTTAACACCAAGCGAAATTTCTATGACAGTGAGAGCGATCCCCTTAAATTCCAAGGCGGTCGCGCATGGCGTACCACGTCATCGCCAAAGCCAGCAGCGGGCTGCGGAAGGCACCGCCACCGGGGAAAGCTGTGGCGGGCAGGGCGTTTAGCAGATCGAATTTTCCCATCTCGCCCTTGATGGCTTCGGCTAGGATGCGGCCCGAATAGCTGGCCAGTGCGACCCCGTGTCCGGAATAGCCTGATGCTGCCCAGAGCCCCTGCGCGGGTCGATCAAAGACGGGCATGCGCTGCGCGCTGATGCCCAAGGTGCCGCCCCATGCGTGGGTGATCTTCACGCCTTTCAATTGCGGAAAGACGGTTTCCAGCGGCTTGCGTACGGTGGCTTCGATATCGCGGGGGAATTTATAGCCGTAGGACTCGCCGCCCCCGAACAGCAGCCGCCCGTCAGCCGAGAGGCGGAAGTAGTTGATGACGAACTTGCTGTCCGCCACGGCCACATCCTGCGGCATGACTTGCGGGGCGCGGTCGCCCAGAGGCTCGGTCGCGGCGATAAAGTTGTTGATGGGCATGACGCGGGCGGCCATGCCATCCACCAGACGCCCCAGATAGCCGTTACCAGCCAGAACCACATGTTTGGCGCGGACAAAGCCTTTGTCGCAGCGCACAATGGGGGCCGCGCCGGGTTCGACCCGATGGACCAGCGTGTTTTCGTGGATCACCGCGCCAGCGGCCTCGGCCTTGCGGGCAAGGTTCAGCACCAGCGCCAAGGGGTGCACGTGGCCCGCGCCCCAATCAACGCTGCCGCCCTTGTAGCAGGGGCTTTTCACCAGTTCCTGCATTTGCGCCGCATCCAGCGCCTGCACTTGGTCATAGCCATAGTGCTTGGCCAGCCATTCCCCTTCTTCGTGGGTGTCGGGCACATCGCGGTCATGCCATTCGGCATGGACCACGCCGGGGCGATAGGCGATGGCGGGGTCTTCGGTGGCCAGATCACGGATCAGCGCCTTGGCGTCCTCGGCCATGTCCCAAAGGTGGCGTGCTGCCTCATCGCCCAAGCGCTTGGCGATCCAACTGGGAGATTTGTTGAACCCGCTGCCCACCTGACCGCCGTTGCGTCCAGAGGCGCCCCAGCCCACGCGGTGCGCCTCAACCACAATGACCGACAGGCCCGCCTGTGCCAGATGCCACGCAGTAGACATGCCCGTGTAGCCCGCGCCGATGATACAGACATCGGCTTGCGCCTCGCCCCGGAGGGGCGCGCGCGCATCGGGCAGGGCAACGGTATCGGCATACCAGCTGCGGGGGTATTCCCCTTGCCGGTCGTTCGCGAACAAGAGGTTCATGGCAGGCTCAGACGTTGATCAGCAGGTGTTCCCGTTCCCAAGGGCTAATGACCTGTAGGAACTCTTGGTACTCGGTACGTTTCACGATCGAGTAGACGCGGCAGAACTCGACACCCAGAATCTGGTGCAACTTTTCGCATTCGTCGAATTCGTCCAGCGCTTCTCCCAGAACCTGCGGGAAGTCCCCGTCGCCTTCATAGGCGTCACCACGGAACTGCTTGGTGGGTTTGATCTTTTCCATCATGCCCAGATAGCCCGCCGCAAGCGAGGTCGCGATGCCCAAGTACGGGTTGCAATCCATGCCTGCCAGACGGTTCTCCACCCGTCGTGACTGGTTGTCCGAGATCGGAATGCGGATGCCGGTGGTGCGGTTGTCGCGGCCCCATTCAAGGTTGATGGGCGCAGCATGGTCTTTCACGTAGCGGCGATAGCTGTTCACGTAAGGCGCCAGCACGGCGATCCCTGCGGGCAGGTATTTCTGCAAGCCGCCGATGAAGTTAAAGAAGGCGTCCGTCTCGCCCCCTTGGGGACCGGAGAACAGGTTCTCGCCCGTGCGCTTGTCGATCACCGAGTGGTGGATGTGCATGGCGCTGCCCGGCTCATTGGCGATGGGTTTCGCCATGAAGGTGGCAAAGCAGTTGTGACGCAGGGCCGCCTCACGGATCAGACGTTTGAAGTAGAACACCTCATCGGCCAGCTTCACGGGGTTGCCGTGGCGCAGGTTGATCTCTAGCTGGCCAGCGCCGCCTTCTTGGGTGATGCCGTCAATCTCGAAACCCTGCGCTTCGGCAAAGTCATAGATGTCGTCGATCACGGGGCCGTATTCGTCCACAGCAGACATCGAATAGGCCTGACGCGCCGCAGCAGGACGGCCCGAGCGGCCCATCATCGCCTCAACCGGATTGGCGGGGTTGATGTTGGGGGCCACAAGGAAGAATTCCATCTCGGGGGCGACCACAGGCTTCCAGCCCTGCGCTTCATAAAGGGCGATCACCCGCTTTAGCACATTGCGCGGCGAGAAAGAGATCGGCTCGCCCGAGCGATCATAGGCGTCGTGAATAACCTGTAGCGTCCAGTCGCCGGTCCAAGGCGCCGCGGTGGCGGTGCTCATATCGG
>JAYZYX010000137.1:0-10536 GCA_036139795.1 Pseudomonadota bacterium
TGCCCACCCTGCACGTTCCTCTGCAAATGCTGGAAGAGGATGCAGACGGTGTGGCGAAACTGGCGGCAAAACTGGGGACAACGGCGGTCTATGCCCCGTGGATTGCCCCCGAAGAGCGCGGCACCACCAGCGCCGAATGGGAGGCATTGGCCGACCGTCTGGCAGCCTGTCACGCCGCGATGGCCGAATTCGGCATTCCCCTTGGCTGGCACAACCATGACTTTGAAATGGTGACGCTGGCCGATGGCGGCGTGCCCATGGACATCCTGCTGACACGCGCCCCCATGATCGACTGGGAGATGGACGTGGCTTGGGTGGTCCGTGGCGGTGCCGATCCTATCGCGTGGATCAACAAATATGGTGACCGCATCACCGCCGCCCATTTCAAGGACATCGCCCCCGCAGGCGAAAAGACCGATGAGGACGGTTGGGCCGATCCGGGTACTGGTACCGTGGACTGGCCCGCCATCCTGACCGCCCTGCGTGAAAAGACCCGCTGCGCCGTACTGGTCGCAGAGCATGACAACCCCAGCGATCTGGACCGCTTTGCAAAGCAGGCCATCGCCCATTACCGGAGCCTTTAAGCCATGACCAAACCCTTGAATATCGGCGTCATTGGCGCGGGCAATATCTCTGGCTCTTACCTGTCACGCGAAGCCGCCTTTCGCGGGCTGAAATACGTGGCCGTTGCAGACCTGAACCTTGATGCGGCCAAAGCGCGGGCGGATGAGTTCGGCGTCCGTGCCCTGTCGGTCGACGATCTACTGGCCGACCCCGAGGTTGATCTGGTCCTGAACCTGACCATCCCCGCCGCCCACTTTGCCGTGACCAAAGCCGCGCTAGAGGCGGGCAAGCACGTCTACTCGGAAAAGCCCTATGTGCTGTCTTTGGACGAGGGCCGCGAGTTGGCAGACCTTGCCACTGCAAAAGGTCTGCGTCTGGGCTCTGCGCCGGACACGATCCTTGGCACTTCGCACCAGTTGGCGCGGCATATCATTGATAGCGGCATGGTGGGGCGCATCACCTCTGGCACCTGTGCGGTCATGTCCCACGGGATGGAGGACTGGCACCCGAACCCCGACTTCTTCTTCCTGAAGGGCGGCGGGCCGGTGCTGGACCTTGGCCCCTACTACATCGCCAACCTTGTGCAGTTGTTGGGTCCGGTGGCCCGCGTTGGCGCGCTATCGTCGATCCCGTCAGCCACCCGCACCATCGGCTCGGAACCCCGCCGCGGCGAGGAAATCCCTGTGGAGACCCCGACCACCATTCACGCCCTGCTGGAATTCGCCAATGGCGCGGTGATCACCTTTGTTTCCAGCTGGGATGTCTGGCAGCATGATCTAAAGCCGATGGCGCTTTACGGCACCGAAGGCACCATACATGTGCCCGACCCGAACTTCTTTGACGGAGAGGTCCGCGTGACCAACCGCAAAGAGCCCGCCGATCTGCCCGCGTGGGATCACCCTATGGGCCCCGCCAACCGCGAGGTTCCGTGGGGCAAGGTGGCCGACTATCGAACTGCGGGTCTGGCAGACATGGCGCTGGCGATTTCCGAAAACCGCCCCCACCGCTGCAACGATGCCTTCGCCCTGCATGTGGTTGAGGTGATGACCGGCATTCTGACCTCGGGCGAAACCGGCGCTTTCGTGCCCATGACCACCACCTGCGCGCGCCCAGAGGCCCTGACACCGGACGCCGCCCGCGCCCTGATGAAACAAGAGGAAACCGTCTGATGGGAATGATCAAAGGACCGGCGATCTTTCTAGCACAGTTCGCGGGGACGGACGCGCCCTTCGACACGTTGGGAAACATCGCCGGATGGGCGGCAGGTCTGGGGTACAAGGGCATTCAGGTGCCCTGCGATCCCCGCTTTATCGATCTGGACCGCGCAGCCACCAGCAAGGACTACTGTGACGAGTTGAAAGGCATCTGCGCCGACAATGGCATTCAGATCACCGAGCTGTCCACCCACATCCAAGGCCAATTGGTGGCCGTCCACCCCGCCTTTGCCCCCCAGTTCGACGGGTTCGCCCCAGAAACGCTGCGCGGCAAGCCGCAGGAACAGGCTGCTTGGGCCGCAGGCGAATGCATCAAGGCCGCGAAAGCATCCCGCAACATGGGGCTGGACGTACAGGTCGGCTTCTCTGGCGCATTGGCGTGGCCCTATCTTTACCCATGGCCCCAGCGCCCTGCAGGTCTGGTGGAAGAGGCTTTTGCCGAACTCGCCCGCCGCTGGAAACCTATTCTGGACGCGCATGAGGATCAGGGCGTGGACTACGCTTATGAAATCCATCCGGGCGAGGATTTGATGGACGGGGCCAGCTTTGAACGTTTCGTCGATGCGGTGGACGGCCACGGGCGGGCCTGCATCAACTACGACCCCTCGCATTTTGTCCTGCAACAACTGGACTATCTGGGGTTCATTGACCTTTACCACGACCGGATCAAAGCCTTTCACGTGAAGGATGCCGAGTTCAACCCGACCGCCCGCCAAGGGGTCTATTCGGGCTTTGAGACTTGGGCGAACCGTGCAGGCCGCTTCCGCAGCCTTGGGGACGGCCAGGTGGACTTTGCGGGTATCTTCAGCAAGCTGACCCAATACGGCTATGATGGTTGGGCGGTGCTCGAATGGGAATGCGCCATCAAATCCCCTGCCCAAGGGGCTGCCGAGGGCGCGCCCTTTATCGCCCGCCACATCATCGAGCCCACACCCCACGCCTTTGACGATTTCGCAGGCGCGGGCACGGATCGGGACGCGGTGCTCCGGATGCTGGGGATTACCGCATGAACCGGATCAGACTAGGCATGGTTGGCGGCGGACAAGGCGCATTCATCGGCGCCGTGCACCGCATAGCGGCGCGGCTGGATGGCCGGTTCGATCTGGTCGCAGGGGCGCTGTCCTCAAACGCGGCGCGGGCACAGGCTTCGGCCGATGAGATCGGCCTGAGCCGCAGCTATAGCGACTATCGCGACATGGCGCTGGCCGAGGCCGCCCGCGAGGATGGCATTCAGGCGGTGTCCATCGTGACGCCGAACAACATGCACCTGCCGATGGCCAAGGCCTTTCTTGAGGCAGGCATTCACGTCATCTGCGACAAGCCGATGACCGCCACCTTGGCCGAGGCCGAAGAACTGGTGCAGATCGCCACTGGCTCTAATGCCCTGTTTGTCCTGACCCACACCTACGCGGGCTATCACATGGTCCGCGAGGCGCGACGTCTGGTGGCCGAAGGCGCGCTTGGCAAAATCCGCATGGTCCATGTGGAATACATTCAGGACTGGCTGTCGGAACCCGTGACCGGCAAGCAGGCAGACTGGCGTGTGGACCCTGCCCAATCGGGCGGCGGTGCCATCGGGGATATCGGCAGCCACGCCGCCCATCTGGCCCGCTACACCTCGGGTCTTGAGATCGAGGCGGTGGCCGCGCAACTCAGCACCTTCGTCGAGGGGCGCAAAGTGGATGATGACGCGCAAATGCTGCTGCGCCTGTCAGGCGGGGCCAAGGGGATGCTTTGGGCGTCACAAGTCGCGCCGGGACATGAGAATGACATCCGTGTGCGCATCATCGGTGACAAGGCCAGCATTGACTGGTGCCAGACCCGCTGCAATGAGCTGCGCTTTGCCGCGCTGGGGGAAGCCCCGCGCATCCTGACCACAGGCGGCGCAGGTTTTCAGGGACAGACCCGCGTTCCTGCGGGTCACCCCGAAGGCTACCTTGAGGCCTTTGCCCAGATCTACAGCGATGCCGCCGATGCGATCCATGCGGGGTCCGTCCCCGATCACCTGCCCTCCTTGCAGGACGGGCTGAAAGGCATGCGGTTCATCGCGGCCTCTGTCCGCTCTAGCGCGGATGATGCCCGCTGGACCCGCCTCTAGCGAAAACACGGGGATCGTCGGACAGGGCTTTACCACCGGCGATCCCTGCCAAAAACCGGCAGGCGTTACGAAAACTTCACACAAGCTAATAACCTGATAATAATATATAAATCTGAATCAAGACGATCAGCCAGCCGCCGCCGCGCCATTCGTCACAATTCCGAAACGTAACAGCGACACAACTCGGCCAACCTTTTCGCACTCGCAGAATGGCCGGAATTTAGATGACCCCGTTTGTCGCTGTCGCTCCCGAGCAACGTATCCATTGCCGCAGTCTTTTCCTTTCTGACATTCATCTTGGCGCACGCGGGGCCCGTCCCGACGCGGTGACAAGGATGCTCCAGATGGTCGAGGCCGAAACCGTCTATCTGGTCGGGGACATTCTTGATTTCTGGCATGGGGGGCAGATCCACTGGTCCGAGGATCACGATGCCTTGCTGAACGCCCTGCGCCAGCTGCTACGCCGGGGGCGCAAACTGGTCTACCTGCCCGGCAACCATGACGCCCCTATGCGCAAAGGCGCCGATGCCCCAAAGATCGGCTGGCGTCAGGTTGATGAGGCCCTCCACACCACGGCAAGCGGCCAACAGTTCCTTGTGATCCACGGCGACCAATGCGACGGGCGCATCCTGCGTCAACACTTCATGACCCGTCTTGGCAGTCGGATGGACTGTTTCCTGCGCTGGCTGGATGCGGGCTGGCGCGATCGCTTTGCCCTGCCCGACGGCCACCGCACCCCTGTTGAAATCCTGCTGAGCAGTTTCAACAAGATGCTCTGCATGGGCTACACCTTCGAACGCCGCGCTTTGGCGCTGGCGCGGGAAAAGGATGCGGACGGGGTGATCTGCGGCCATTCCCACCGACCCGTGATGCGCAGCCATGACGGGATGCTGTTTGCCAATTGCGGCGACTGGGTAGACGGGATGACCGCCCTGATCGAGGACACCTGCGGCACCCTGCGCCTGTTGGATTTCACCGCCGTTGCCGAGGCCGCGCGGGCCGAAAGACGCAACGCAAGCTCTGACACTCCCTTGCCCGAGGCGATATCCTGATGACCATCCTGTTGATCATCCTTGCTGCCGCCGTTCTGCTGCATGTCGTGACATGCGCTCTGGCCGCTTGGCGTTATCTGTTCCCCTCTGGGGCGCGGCCTGCAACCCGTGGCCCCAAGGTGTCGCTACTGCGGCCCGTGTGCGGAGCGGACCCGCTTGACGCGGAAACGCTGGCCTCTTCCTTTGGCCAAGATTACCGCGACCACGAGATCATCTTTTGCGCCGCCCACACAAACGATCCGGCGGTTGCCGTGGTCCAGCGCCTGATGCAGCAGCACCCCGAAGCACCTGCGACGCTGCTGATCGGCGAGGACCTCATTACCGGCAATCCTAAGGTCAACAATCTGGCCAAAGGCTATCACGCTGCCACCTCGGACCTGATCCTGATGACCGACAGCAACCTGCTGCTGCCCCGCACATATGTGACGGAACTGATGGCCCAGTGGCGCGATGGCATCGGCGCTGTATCGGGTCCGGCGGCGGGCATCCGGCCGGACAACTTCTGGGCCTCGGTCGAGTGCGCGTTTCTGAACACCCTGCAAGGGCGCTGGCAACTGGCCGCCGATCAGGTGGGCTACGGCTTTGCACAAGGCAAAACCCTGTTCATCGCACGACAGACCTTGGAGGCAGGGGGCGGTCTGCCTGCCCTTGGCCGCCTTCTGGCCGAGGATGCAGCCCTGACCCATCTGGTCCGCGCCCAAGACCTCAAGGTCAAACTGCCCCCGCGCCTTTATGCGCAACCCATCGGGCACCGCAGCCTTGGGGCCATGTGGGGGCGGCAGATGCGCTGGTCGCAAATCCGCCGCGACGGCTTTCTACCCCTGTTTCTGGCCGAGATCGTACAAGGCCCGCTGGTGCCCGTTCTGCTGACCCTTGCAACAATACTGACCGGCGCTTGGCCCGTGTGGTCCCTGCCCGCGTTGCTGGCGCTTTGGTACGGGACCGAGTGGGCCTTGGCCCGCATCGCCGGTTGGCCTGCGTCACCCCGCGACGTGCTGGCCTATGTGGTACGCGATGTGCTGACGCCGGCAATCTGGGCCAGCACTTGGGCCCGCAAGTCATTCGAGTGGCGCGGCAACGCCGTCACCGCAGGGCCTGAGGCCCCGAACCCATGATCGACCTCACCGCAATCGAACCCCTGATCGCCCAATACGGCCTGCTGATCATCGCCCCGATCGCCCTGCTGGAAGGGCCGATCATCACCGTGATCTCGGCGTGGATGGCGTTTAGCGGTCTGCTTGATCCGTTGGCGCTGTATCTGGTTCTGGTGCTGGCTGATCTGGCGGGCGATCTGGCGCTCTATGGTCTGGGACGGTGGGGCGCGGCACGGATCGCGCAACGGGTGATGCGGCTGCTTGGCCTACGCGAAGGCCATCTGCGGCTACTGTCCCGTCGTTTCCATCACGCGGGCGGGCGCACGCTGGCCTTTGGCAAACTGACCCACGCAGCGGGCGGCGCTGTTTTGCTGGCCGCTGGAATGGGGCGCATGGCCCTTGGCCGCTTTTTATGGATCAACACCGCACTGACCCTGATCAAGACCGCCTTCTTCATGGGGCTGGGGTACGGCATGGGCAATGCCTATGCCCGCATTGATCAATGGATCTCTTGGGCCTCGGTCGGCGTTGTCATCGCAATTGGCCTTGCGCTGCTGTGGCGGCTGCGCGGGCCGCGTCTTTGTCGCTAGAGGACCTATGAGGATCACCTGCATTATCCCCGCCTACAACGAAGCCAACCGCATTGCCGAGGTACTGCGGGTCGCATTGGACCACCCTTCCTTGTCCGAGATCATCATGGTCGATGACGGCTCGACCGATGGCACCGCCGCGCAGGCGCTGGAGGCCAGCGCCCTGTACGGTCATTTCCAGCTGATCCGGCATGAGACCAACCGCGGCAAATCCAGCGCCATCGCCACAGGCATTGAAGAAGCCACAGGCGATCTGCTGCTGTTTCTGGATAGCGACCTGAAGGGCTTGGGCCTGCAAGAGATCAGCGCCCTGATCAAACCCGTGACCGAAGGGGATGCGGATGTGGCTTTGTCCCTGCGCCGCAACGCGCCGCGTCTGTGGCACTGGCTTGGGGTCGATTATATCTCGGGCGAGCGGATCATGCCCCGCGCCCTGCTGTCGGCCCATACGGAAACCATCCGCAATCTGCGGGGCTTCGGGCTAGAGGTGTTTCTGAACACGCTCTGGATTCAGCAGAACCTGCGGCTTTCCGTGGTGGAATGGCCTGCAGTGGAAAGCACGCCCAAATGGCAAAAGCTGGGGCGGCTGCGCGGCGCACTGGCGGATATGAACATGCTGGCGGATATGTTCGCGACCGTCGGCCCCACCGTTGCCCTGCGGCAGATCAAAGCGCTGCGGTCCCAGCGGATCAGCCCCCGCCGCCGCTTCGCGCACTAACAAAGCCGATCAGAACAAGGGCAACTGCACCGGTATCGGGGCATAGCCCTTGCGGCACACTGCCAGCTTCAACGCCTCGGAGGTTTCCAGCGCTTCCTGACAGGTCCCAAGATACATGACCGAATATTTCCCGTGGGTGCCGATCCGGCCCCACTCGCGCCGCACGAACCATTCCCCAAAGAGCGTCTGCCCCATGGTGATCACGCAATAGCTGCGCTGACGGCGGATGTGGTTGACCTTTTCCAGACGGATTTGCACGGGCGCGGCCTTGGGTCTTTGGGGCAAAGTTTCTAGGGTGGCGCCCTGTTAACCCTTTCCGTACCGGATTTTCCAGTGCTTGAACCAAGGGACACGGGAATTTGCGCAACCCTGCCCTGAATGCAACACCCCGCGCATTCGCGCCTATCATCGGAAACACCGGCCGCTGTTTCGGCGGAAAATCGACGTTTCTTGACCAATTGTTCAACGATCTGGCGCTTTTAGACCTTTGGACGCCGTTGACCCCGCCCTTAAGACCTGTAGAAAAGGACATCGGTTTTCATGCCCGCCAGATGTCCTGTGACATCCAGCCCGAAAACGGGGGCGCGGGCCGGATCCTTGTGGAGGACACGACTCGTGCTGGATATGAACGCGATGCGCTCGGAGCTTTCCGAAGCCTATGACCTGACGCCCTCGGCTGACCTTGCCGACAGCATGCAGGACATCTACGCACGGATGAACCGTGTTGTCACACCGCCCGATTTTCTGATGGCCGCGCCCTATATCCGCGCCATCAACCAACTGAAGAAAGAGCGCAACGCGGTCATTCTGGCGCATAACTACATGACGCCCGATATCTTTCACGGCATCTCCGATGTGGTGGGCGACAGCCTGCAACTGGCGATCGAGGCCGCGAAGGTCGAGGCCGACGTGATCGTTCAGGGCGGCGTGCATTTCATGGCCGAGACCAGCAAGATCCTGTCGCCCGACAAGATTGTTCTGATGCCCGACATGGAGGCAGGCTGTTCGCTTGCCGAAAGCATCACCCCTGCTGGCATCGAAGAGATGCGCCGCAAGTTCCCCGGTGCGCCCGTGGTCACCTATGTGAACACCACCGCCGACGTGAAGGCCGCATCCGACATCTGCTGCACCAGCTCGAACGCGGTGCAGATTGTCGAGGCTTTGGAGGCGGACACCGTCATCATGACCCCCGACCAGTATCTGGCGCAGAACGTGGCGCAGCGCGTCAAGAACAAGCGCATCGTCTGGTGGGAAGGCTCGTGCATCGTGCATGAACAATACACCGCGCAGGACATCAACGAGTTCCGCGAATGGAACCCCGGCACTGTGGTCATCGCCCACCCCGAATGCCCGCCCTCGGTGGTCGAGGCATCGGACTTCAGCGGCTCGACCAGTGGGATCATCAAGTATGTGACCGACAACAAGCCCGAAAAGGCGATGCTGGTCACCGAATGCTCGATGGCGTCAAACATTGCGGATGCACTCCCCGAGGTAGACTTTGTCGGCCCCTGCAACATGTGCCCCTACATGAAGAAAATCACGCTGGAAAAGGTGCTTTACAGCCTGCACACCATGACCACCCAGATCGAGGTGGATCCGACCGTTGCCGAAGGCGCGCGGGTAGCCGTACAGCGCATGATCGACATGTCCAAGAAACTGGGGCTCTGATCCTACCATGACAGCTGTGACCACCGATCGTGTGGTGATCGTCGGCGCTGGCCTTGGCGCGCTTTATGCGGCGCTTAGTCTGGCGCCCCATCCGGTGCTGATGATCTCGCCCGAGAACCTTGGTGAAGGGGCCAGTTCCGCGTGGGCCCAAGGCGGTGTAGCGGCGGCAATGGATGACCGCGACACCCCCGAAGACCACGCCCGCGATACGGTGATTGCAGGCGCTGGCACGGTTGATGCGGGTGTGGCGCAAGCGGTCTGCAAAGAAGCCCGCGATCACATCCTGACCCTGACCTCTCTGGGCACGCCCTTTGACCGGACCAAGGACGGCCAATACGTCATGAGCCGCGAGGCCGCCCACAGCTTTGCCCGCGTGGTGCGCGTGCGCGGCGATCAGGCCGGTGCCGAGATCATGAAGGCGCTGGTGGCCCAAGTCCGCGAGACGCCCTCGGTTCAGGTCATGGAACGCCATATGGCGACGGGCCTTGAGGTCGAAGACGGCCGCGTTGTCGGCGTCTGGATTGCCGGATCGGGCGATGATCGCAGTGCGCCTGTGCTGGTCAAAGGCGCGGCGCATCTGATGGCAGGCGGCGGTTCAGGCGGGCTTTATGCCCTGACCACCAACCCGCCACGCATTCGCGGTCAGGTCATCGGCATGGCAGCCCGCGCCGGTGCGGTGATCGCGGACCCCGAGTTTGTGCAGTTCCACCCCACCGCCATTGCCTGCGGCGAAGACCCTGCCCCCTTGGCCACCGAGGCCCTGCGCGGCGAAGGGGCGATCCTGATCAACAAGGACGGCAAGCGCTTCATGCAGGGTCTGCACCCTGATGCAGAACTGGCCCCCCGCGATATCGTTGCCCGTGGCATCTATGCGCAGACCCAAGCGGGCTATCGCCCCATGCTGGACACGCGCGAAGCCATCGGCCCCGAAATCCTGACCCTTTTCCCCGCCGTGGCCGAGGCCTGCGCCCGCGCGGGCATCGATCCGGTGAAAGACCCCATCCCCGTCGCCGCGGCGGCCCACTACCACATGGGCGGCATCAAGGTGGACGATCAGGGGCGTGCGTCGCTGGACGGGCTGTGGTGCTGCGGCGAATGTGCCTCGACCGGATTGCACGGGGCGAACCGTCTGGCCTCGAACGGGCTGTTGGAGGCGCTGGTTTATGCCCGCCGTGCCGCAAGCTCGATCATGGCGGGTCTTGGCAAAGCGGCTCTGGCACCCGAAGTGCAGCTGGCAGACAATGGCACCATCGCCGCGCCGCGCGAAGATCTTGTGGCGGACCTGCGCCGGATCATGACCGACAAGGTGGGTGTGGTCCGCAATGGCGCTGATCTGAAGGATGCGCTGGCCCGCATTTATCTGATCGAATTCAGCCAACCCAAATGCGCGGCCCTAGCCAATATGACCGCCACGGCGACCTTGATTGCCGCAGCGGCCCTGAAACGCGAAGAAAGCCGCGGCGCCCATTTCCGCTCTGACTTTCCGCAGACCAACCCCACCGGCGAGCGTACCGAGATGACGCTGGCCGAGGCTCTTG
>JAYZYX010000138.1:0-13659 GCA_036139795.1 Pseudomonadota bacterium
CTGTCCCATGACCCTGACCCTGCCCTCCCCCGCTGCACCCCTGAAGATCGGCACCCGTGGCTCGCCGCTGGCGCTGGCTCAGGCCTATGAGACCCGCGCCCGTCTGATGGCCGCTTTCGATCTGCCCGAAGAGGCGTTCGAGATCGTGGTGATCAAGACCACAGGCGACAACCGCGCCATGATCGATGCGGACCGTCCCCTGAAAGAGATTGGCAACAAGGGCCTTTTCACCAAAGAGATCGAAGAGGCCATGCTGGCCAAAGAGATCGACATTGCGGTGCATTCGACCAAGGACATGCCGGTCGCGCAGCCTGAAGGTCTGGTGATCGATTGCTTCCTGCCCCGTGAAGATGTGCGCGATGCTTTCGTCTCGGCGACTGTGAATTCGATTGCAGAGCTGCCCGCTGGCGCAGTGGTCGGCACCTCCAGCCTGCGCCGCAAAGCACAGCTGTTGCAAGTGCGCCCCGATCTGAAAGTGGTGGAATTCCGCGGCAACGTGCAGACCCGCCTCAAGAAATTGCAGGATGGCGTTGCTGATTGCACCTTCCTTGCGATGGCCGGTCTGAACCGTCTGGGTATGAGCGATGTGGCGAAATCCGCCATTTCCCCCGATGAGATGCTGCCCGCCGTGGCCCAAGGCGCGATCTGCATCGAGCGCCGCGCCGATGACGCGATGGCCGGAGAGATGCTGGCGGCAATCCATGACGCGACCACGCAGGTTCTGATGAATGCGGAACGCTCGTTCCTTGCGGCGCTGGATGGCTCGTGCGAGACGCCGATTGCGGCGCTGGCACAGATTGACGGTGACCAGATCCGTCTGCGCGGTGAAATCCTGCGCCCCGACGGGTCCGAGCGTTTGCAGGACGATCGCACCGCACCCGTGGCCGAGGCCGCGGCGCTGGGGATCGCGATGGCCAAGGACTTGCTGGAAAAAGCCGGTCCCGGTTTCTTCGATTTCCGCGAGGAATAAGAGCAAAGCCCCGCGATTGCGGGGCTTTTTCTTTTCGTACTTAGGCTCCTGTAACGCGCCAGATGATGTCACCCACATCATCGGCCATCAGCAGGGACTTCCCGTCCGGCCCGATGACAACGCCGACGGGGCGGCCATAGGCCAGCTTTTCATCCTCGGACAGAAAGCCCGAAAGGATATCCCGCGATGGGCCACTGGGTTTGCCGTCCTTGAAGGGCACAAAGATCAGCTTGTAACCGCTCAGCTTCGACCGGTTCCACGATCCATGCTGCCCGATCACCATGCCATCACCAAACCCGGGCAGGGTACCTTCGGGCATCCAGCACAGCCCGAGCGAGGCCGTGTGACCTCCAAGCGCATAGTCGGGCTGGATCGCTTTAGCGACCATTTCCGCATCCTGCGGTACGCGGTCATCCACGGTCTGGCCCCAATAGCAGTAGGGCCAGCCGTAAAAGCCGCCGTCCACCACCGAGGTCAGATAATCTGGCGGCGTCTCATCCCCCAGACCGTCCCGTTCGTTCACCACGGTCCACAGCTTGCCTGTCACCGGCTCCCACGCCATGCCGACCGCGTTGCGCAGGCCCGAAGCAAAGATGCGCGCGTCACCGCTGGCAACGTCCAACTCCCAGATCGTGGCGCGGCCCTCTTCGACCTCCATCCCCTGATCGCCGATGTTCGATAAAGACCCGACGCCCGCATAAATCTTGCTGCCATCAGCCGAGGCCAACAGGCTGCGCGTCCAATGGCCGTGGGGTTTAAAGTCCACCAGCTTTTCGCCGCTGCCCTGTAGCGCCGTGTCCCCGACCGTGAAGTCAAAGACCCGAATGCCGTCCGTATTGCCCAGATAAAAGCGGTCTCCGACCAGTTCCATTCCGAAGGGCTGGTTCTGGTTTTCAACGAAAACCTCGCGGATTTCGGCGGTGCCGTCCCCGTCCGCATCCCGCCACAAGGTCACGCGGTTCGCGCTTTTGCCGATGGCCTTGACGCGGCGCATGGTGGCTTGGGCGGCATGATCCATCAGGGTCTTAGGCGGTCCGGCCTGCTCTTTGGATTCGGCGACCAGCACATCGCCATTGGGCAGCACCTTGATCCAGCGCGGGTGATCCAGACCGGATGCAAAGGCGTTGACCTTCAGGCCCGGGGCACATGTGGGCAGGTGACCGTCTTTCCACCCTTCGGCTGCGGGCATCTTCAGGGTCATGATGCCTTGCTTGCGGGCCTCGGGAATCTCTGGCGCGGTGCCAAAGGCCTGCCGCTGCGGTGAATTCATGCGCCGCACAAAGGCGATTGTGCCGCCCACCAGCGCTGTAGCTTTTGCGATCAGTTCCATTTCCGCTCCCCCATCTTTTCGCATCTCTGCGTGTTAGCGCTACCCTATCGGAAGCCGCGCAGGGTCGGCAACTTATTCGTGTGCCTATGCGGCCCGCACAGTCCATTGCGTTCATTGCCGCCAAGGCGTTCGGCGCATTCGGGGCAGGGGGCCTATGCCTTTGCGGTCAATCCCGCCTTTGCAGTCCATCTTGCCCCTATCATGACGGCTAATGGGCGGGATTATTCCTGTTCTGAGGCGTGCCTCCATTGACGCGGCGCTTTGCCTGAGGGCTAATCAATTTATGGACTGATAGAGTTGGGAGACATCGTCGGTCCCGAGACCTGTCTTGCTGTCATAAACCTTGAGTCTGATGGCTGGTAGGAATTGAACGGACTGCCCCTGTCCCCGCCTTGTGATGTGTCATGAGGCAGGGTGGCTTGGCCGTAAAGCAGGGCGCGGATTTTTAAGCTACCGGAAGAAGGGGTCCGGTTGCGACACGCCGCAAGGCGATTGAGGGAGGGGACTATGAGCGAAGATATGGGCTTGATGCGCGCCGCAGAGGTGACGCAACGCCTGCAGAATTTGACTGTGCGGATGACACAGGCACTGGCAAAACAACCCGCGCCGAACCCGGGGATCGAAGGGCCGGGGCTGGATTTATATGCCACAAGCGCCGCCGCATGGTGGCAGCAAACCCTCGGAAATCCCGCCCAAGCGGTCGAGCAGGCCGCGAATTTCTGGCAAGCCTCGGTCAATGCGTGGAAGGGGGCCATGCATAAGGTCAATGACGACGGAGAGGTGCTGGACAAGCGTTTCGCCGACGCCGATTGGCAGGACAACCCGTGGTTCGACTATCTCAAGCGCCAGTATATGGTCAGTGCCAATGCGATGCAGCAGGCCGTGGCGGGCATCAGCTCGCTGCCCGAGACCGACCGTCGCCGGCTGCAGTTTTTCACCGATCAGATCGTAAATCTGATGGCACCGAACAATTTTCTGGGCTCGAACCCTGCGGCCCTGCGCCGTGCGATGGAGACCGAAGGGGAAAGCCTGCTGAAGGGGCTTGAGAACCTTGTCAGCGATCTGGAGGCCAATGACGGCGCGTTGCTGGTCAAGCTGGTGGACGAAAGCGCCTTTTCGGTCGGGGACAACATCGCCACGGCACCGGGGCAGGTCGTCCTGCGCACCAAGATGATGGAGCTTATCCAATACGCGCCCTCGACTGACACGGTGCAGGAAGTCCCGATTGTGATCTTCCCCCCGTGGATCAACAAATTCTACGTATTGGACCTCAAGCCCCAGAATTCGATGATCCGCTGGTTGGTTGACGAGGGCTACACGGTGTTCGTGGCGTCTTGGGTCAACCCGGGCGCGGATTTGGCGGACGCTGGCCTGGAGGACTATATCACCGACGGTTATCTGGCCGCGATCGAGGCTGCCAAGGTGATCACAGGTCAGCCCTCGGTCAACGCGGTCGGCTATTGTATTGCAGGCACGACTCTGTCGCTGACGCTATCGCTGCTGGACCAGATCGGCGATAAATCGGTGAACTCGGCGACATTTTTCACGGCGCTGACAGATTTCTCGGATCAGGGGGAATTCACGCCCTTCCTTCAGGACGATTTTGTTGACGGGATCGAGGTTGAGGTGGAACGCTGCGGTTTTCTGCCTGCCCGTGTGATGTCGCGCACCATGTCGTTCCTGCGCTCCAACGATCTGGTCTACGGCCCCGCAATCCGCAGCTATATGCTGGGGGAGACGCCGCCAGCGTTTGACCTGCTGTATTGGAACGGCGACAGCACGAACCTGCCAGGCAAGATGACCATGCAGTACCTGCGCGGCCTTTGTCAGGCGAACGCCTTTTCCGAAGGTACATTCCAGCTGATGGGCCACACCCTGTCCGTTGCGGATGTCAAAGTGCCCCTCATGGCGATCACCGCCCAGACTGACCACATCGCGGCTTGGAAGGATTGCTATCGCGGCGTCGGGAAGATGGGCTCGGATGACAAGACCTTTATCCTGTCGCAATCGGGCCATATCGCAGGGATCGTGAACCCGCCTTCCAAGGGTAAATACGGCCATTACACCAACAAGAAGCTGAGCGGCGCTGCGGACGACTGGCTAGAGGCTGCGAAGTTTAATCAGGGGTCATGGTGGCCCTTGTGGAGCGAATGGCTCCGTCCCCGCTCGGGCGAGGCTGTTCCGGCGCGCACACCTGTAGAGACCGATCTGGGCGCGGCACCGGGGGCCTACGTGAAGATGAGAGCCACCTGAGCCTGAAGCGTTTTGGCGAGAAGTTGCGGGCCTTCGGGCCCGCAATGCCTTCGGCGAAGGTATTTTTGCCAAGATGAAATAAGCGGCGTGCGTTTTTATTCGCGGGCTGGCAGATAGGGCGTGGGTGGTTTGGCTTGCTTCGCGCGGGCGTTGCCATATTTTCAAAAGAGATTTGCTGGTTTGCGTCCGGTGCGCGCAGATCCAGCTAGAATGAAGGTAAGAGATTCGATGAAGACTGTTTTCCGGCCTGTTGCGCCGTTGCTTCTGGTTTTGGGGCTTGCGGCCTGTGCAGCAGAGCCGACCGTGACGGAAGAGGGCTATCTGATCGTGGTGCCCGAGCAAGTGGTTGCTATGGCAGCCCCCTATCAGGATCTGACTGCAGTGCAGCTGAACCCGAATGACGGGTGCTATTGGTATCGTCATGAAAATGCGGTCGAAGTGACCATGCTGCCCCTGCGCACCAACGCCGGCAACCCGATTTGCACGGTGGTCGAGGCCCCCGCACCGGTAGAGACAACCGCGCCTACGCCGACGACGTAAGCGCGATCCTTTATCTTTGCCCGTTAGCTGGCCGCGGTGATGCGGTCTTCTGGCGGGTAGAGATATGCGGTGACGCCGGGATCAACCTCTTCGTAGAGGCCGATGATGTGGGCCATCACCATACGCACGCAGCCCGAGCTGGCGCGACCGCCGACAGACCTAGGATGAGGCGTTCCGTGGATGCGCAGGTAGGTGTCGCGGTTTCCCTGATAAAGATAGAGCGCACGCGATCCCAAAGGGTTTGTGGGGCCGCCGGGCATGCCGTCTTCGAATTGGGAATAGGTGTCCGGTTCCCGCTCGATCATTGCGGGGGTCGGGGTCCAGCTGGGCCATTTCGACTTGCGACGGACGTTGTAGACGCCGGGCTCATAGAGGTTGCCCTTAGCGATCGCGACGCCGTAGCGCATCGCGGTGCCGTCGCTTTTCACGTGGTAGAGGTAACGGGCAACCGCATCCACGTGGATCGAGCCGGGGCGCACGCCGCTTTTGGCTTCGACCTGAACGGGCAGGAAGCGGCTTTGCAGGCCCCAAGGGTTTGACGTGTGCATGTCATAATCCATCGGGGTCACCTGACGGTCCCAGTTGTCCCACATAGAACTGTCCGAGGTGCGTTCTGCCAACGCCGGAGCGGCGAAGGGCACCGAAATGAGCGGCGCGGAAAACAGAGCGGCTGAGGTCTGGATGAAATGGCGTCTGGTCAGCAAAGTGTGCTCTCCTGTCTCGAATGTCGTCGCGCCACCTAGCGGGGCGGCTGTCTGCGAAAAGGCAACGCACGGGAAAGCCGGATGGGACAATAACGTTCCCGTGTGCTGGCGATTTAATTCGAAAGTGTTGAAAAGTTGTTTTGGTTCGTCAGGCCCTAGCACAAGAGCTTTTCCAGCGCGAGATCGCCAGAAAAAATCTTTAGCAGACGTCGCAGAAAAGCAACGAAACAAGAGGAATCAGAGCGGCTTTGCCGTCAGATTGCCCGCTGTTGGCGCGGCCCGACCCCATAGGCCTGCCGGTAGACCCGCGAAAAATGGCTGGGATTTTCGAAGCCGCAGGCCAAGGTCACCTCGGTCACGGACATCTCGGTCTGTTGCAACAGTTGGCGGCCACGGGCCAGACGCAGGGTTTGCAGGTGTTTCTTGGGGGTCGTGTTCAGGTGCTTTTTGAACAACCGCTCTAGCTGGCGGATGGAAACGCCTGTGTGGGCAGCCACTTCGGTCATGGTGGTGATGGCGTCCAGATCGCGCTCCATCACTTGCATGGCTTTGGATAGTACGTCGCAACGGATGCCGAAACGCGCTTGGAACGAGACCCGCTGGGTGGCGCTGGCGGTACGGACTGAATTGTAGACCATCTGGTCCGAAACCGTGACGGCCAGCCCTTCGCCATGTCGCGCTGCGATCAGGTCCAGCACCATGTCGGCAGCGGCTTGGCCCCCTGCAGCGGTCATGATTGCGCTGTCTTTGACATAAACGCCCGGTGACAGGTCAATGTCGGGGTAGGTTTCGGCAAACGCGGCGTGGAATTCCCAATGCAGGGCGACGCTGCGACCGTCTAGTAAGCCTGCCTCGGCCAAGACAAAGGCACCCGAGCAGAAGGCAGCTAGCGGAATGCCCTGATATCGGGTGCGCCGAACCAGAGCCAGAAGGCGCTTTGAGATATGATCCTGCACGTCATTGCCGGTGATGATGAACAGCTGATCAAAGGTCACGCAGTCGTTGAAGCTGTGATCCATCAGCATCCGTACCCCGTTCGAGGCCGTCACGGCACCGCCGTCTTCGGACATGAAGGACCACGTATATAGGGTCTCGCCCGACATGCGGTTTGCAATGCGTAGGGGTTCGATCGCATTGGCAAAGGCCAACTGCGTGAACTCTCCGACGAAGACAAACAGGAAATGCTGGGGTTCGGCCATGACGTCTCTCTTATCGTCTCGGGTGCCTGCGCGGTGGTGCTGATCACCCCGCGGCTGGACTGCGCGAATTTAACGAATGCTAAAGATTTGCCCGTGGGGAAGCATTCGTCAAGCGGCATTCATCTGATCAGAGGGCGGCAAAGCGCGTTGACCGGTGCTAGATCGCAGCAGCAAGCAGACCCATCACCAGCGCGGCCAGCAATCCGCCCATGTCGCCACCATCGTCGCCGCCTCCGTCACCTTCTGACATGGTGTCTTCTTCTTCGTCCTCATCTTCCGAAAAATGCGCGCCGTCCGAGAATAAGTCATCGTCTGCCAGGGTTTCATGGGTCATCAGGTCGCTTGTGTCGATTGTCGCGTCATCGGCGGCCAGTTCGGTGTCGTCAAAAGCCTCCGGATCAACCGAGAGCATCGCGCCATCGGCCCATTCCGAAATCTCGGCGATGCCTGCGTCCGAGCGGGCAAAGACGAGGCGCACCATTTCATCGGGGCGGGTGAAGTCAAAGCTCAGGACGTTGCCGTCCTGCGTCAGGTCGATCTGTTCGCGGATGCCTTCGGCGTATTTCAGGCTTTCAGGGGTCTGATCGACACCCTCGACCACCGGCACGTCGAACAGAGTGTGCCAGTCCTCGGGAACCTCGGCGTGCAGGCTCTGGCCCCAAACCCCTGCGGTGTCCCCCAACCCCCGCAGATCGATTTGTACCGTTTGCGGACCGTCCAGCGATTTGGGAGCGCCCAGAAACAGCACCAGCTTGTCGGCGCTGTCAAAGGCGTAGGCCGTGCCCGCGTCGTCGTTGCTGTGATCGTTGGCATCGTGCCAGTTCAGGATGCGGGTGCCGTTCAGGCTTTCGGCCATCATGTCCTGAATCTGGCCGCCCACAAATATATGCGCCTCGCCATTCACATCGGTGTAGCTGGATGAGGCGCTGTGGGTCAGATCCCAACCATAGACCCCTGCGGCCTCGGCGCCGATGGCGTGATAGTCAGAGAATGTCTGAAGGATGGTTTCCGCGTGTTCCATGCCCATCGCGCGGGTGGCCAGCATATCCTGATAGTGCTGTTCAAATTCCAGATTGCTGCGCCCGTCCAGATCCAGATCGTCCAAAGTCAGGCCGTCGTGATCATGGGTGGACAGGAAATCCTCAGCCGCCTCAACCCGCGATAGCGAGGCTGCGTTATAGGCCGACAGATATAGACCCGGCCCGTTGCCGCCCAGTTCTTCGGCGGTGTCGGACCACATCTCATGGGCGGCCTCGATCACATCAACCGCACGGTCTGCCCCATCGGCGCTGTGTGTAAAGCGATGGGTGGACAGCATATCGGGCAGAGTCAGAGCATCTTCGCTCATGGCCTCTATCAGGGCTGCGTTGCCATCTTCGGTGCGGCCAAGCTGGATGCTGTATTCGACGCTCTCGGGGTGAACATCGAATGCCCCCTCAAGCGTGTGCAAGACTTCGGCATAGGTGTTCACCACAGCCGCATAGTGTTCAGCCTTTTCCGCTTCGTCGACGCCGTGGAAGTTGGCGTAGAATTCGTTGCCCATCTCCATGACCAGCTTTTCAGGCAGTTCCCCGAAAGTGCCGCTGAAGAGGTCGGTGAAAAAACCGGTGGCATCCACGCGCAAACCGTCCAGATCATCCTCATAACGGGCAGTGGGCAGGATGATGGACAGCGACAAATGTTCGTCACGGGCCAGCGCCATCAACTCGCTCAGGCCGGGGCGGTCGTAGTCGCCGCTGTAGAGGTCCTCGTACTGGATGCCGTAGCGTTCGTCGTTGTTCTCTGCCAGCGCGCCACCGGGCCAGACGATCATGCCCACATCGGTTTGGCCGATCTGGTCCAGAAACCGGTCGAACCCGCGCAGCGAGACATAACGCGCACCAAAGCTGTCGGCGTCGATCACCTGCGCTTGCGCATCAGGTTCCAGCGAAATGTTTGATATATAGGACACGGGACTCACCCTATGGAGATACGTTCAAAAAGATGAATGTATGCGGTGCCTAAGTCGATATGCCCGTTTGGTGGTTTGCTTAATCTTTGGGCGTTATATGTATCCCAAAGGATTGTTTTTTCTTGTTATGGATTTTTCCGCGACGCAGCGGTTCGCGTTTTGGGTGATTGCTGGCGTTTGCCCACCAGCCATTCGCGGAAAGCCTTTGCCTGCGCCGTCGCGCGGGCATGAGTTCGCAAATGAAAGGCGTGGGGCGATGGCATCCGGTCCGGCACCACCGCCACCAGATCACCACTGTCGAGGAGGGGCCCTGTCAATCCGGTCCACGCCAGCACTGCACCCGCGCCGTCTTTCGCCATCTGCAAGGCGATCATGTGGTTGTTCACCACAATCCGGCGGCCGGTCGGTGCGCCAAGGCCAAAGTGTCCCATCCATTCTGCCCAATCGGTCCAGCCGGCTTCCTCGTTTAGCACATGGATCAGGGGCGCGTTCAGCAGGTCTTTGGCGCAGGTGATCTTATGCGCTTGCGCGAAGCCCGGAGCGCTCACGGCGATGATCTGGTCGTGGAACAACTCGTCATAGCCCTCGGCCCCCTCGGGGATCGGCCCGTAGTGGATCGACAGATCAGCGTGGGCATTGCGCGAAGGCGTATCGCTGACCATTTGCGAGACGACAATTTCTGGCCGGACCTTCCAGAAGGCGGTGATCTGAGGGGTTAACCAAAAGGCGCTCATGGCGGTTGTGGCCTGCACGACCACATCCAGCGCATCGCCGCGGGGGCGGACCTCGCGCACGGCGTCGGAAATCTCTTCCAGCCCCCGTTGCAGGGCGACGAACAGATAGGCGCCGGTTTCGGTCAGATCGACCCCCCGATGCTGCCGCCGGAACAGGGCGGTGCCCAGATCATCCTCAAGCCCTTTGATCTGGTGGCTGACGGCAGCAGGGGTCACGTTCAGCTCTGCCGCGGCGTCGCGAAAGCTTAAGTTTCGGGCAGCAGCTTCGAAACAAACCAGCGCTGTCATCGACGGAAGATCATAAGGACGGGCCATCAGGTCGCTTTCTGGCTATTAGATGTCGAAAAGGCTCATGGGTGAATTAAACTAAATCAAGATGAGAATTTTTGCCATTGATGATAGCCTTTTCTTTGCTTTTGGGTGAGGTGAGTTCACTTTTAACCGGAGGCAGGCCGATGTCTGACGCGCTTTCCGATATGCTGATGCGCCGCGAAGCGGGCCATTCGCTAGAGCGGGCATTTTACACCGACCCCGAAATCTACGCCCAAGACCTTGAGAACATCTTTTACCGCGAATGGCTGTTCGCAATCCCTGCGTGTCAGCTGACCAAAACAGGATCTTATGCGCAGCTGCAAATTGGCGCGTATAACGTCATTCTGGTGAAGGGCAGCGACGGCGAGATCCGCGCGTTCCACAACTCGTGCCGCCATCGTGGCTCGATCATCTGCAAGGGGCGCGAAGGCCATGTGGCCAAGCTGGTGTGCCCCTACCACCAGTGGACCTATGATCTGGACGGCAAGCTGCTTTGGGCGCGGGATATGGGCCCCGAGTTCAACCCCTCCAAGCACAACCTGCACCCTGTTCACATGCGTGAACTGGCCGGTCTGATCTACATCTGCCTTGCAGAGACGCCCCCTGATTTCGACAGCTTTGCCGATGCTGCGCGCCCCTATCTTGAGGTGCACGAGCTGCAAAATGCCAAGGTCGCCTATTCGTCCTCGATCATCGAGAAGGGTAACTGGAAGCTGGTCTGGGAAAACAACCGTGAATGCTACCACTGTGCCGGTACGCATCCGGCCCTTTGCCGGTCGTTCCCGCTGGCTCCTGCTGTGGCTGGCGTCTCGGCCGATGGCAGCGTGCCAGAGCGGCTGCAAGCCCACTTTGACAAATGCGAGGCTGCGGGCGCACCGTCCAAATTCTACATGGGCGGGTTCGCGGGCCAATACCGTCTGGCGCGGATGCCCCTGCAAGAGAACGCAGTCAGCTATACCATGGACGGCAAGGCCGCGACACGCCGCAATCTGGGCCGTGTCACTGTGCCGGATGCGGGAACGCTGCTGAAGTTCCACTATCCTTCCACATGGAACCACTTCCTGCCCGATATCTCGATGACTTTCCGCGTCACGCCCATCGGCCCGCAAGAGACCGAAGTCACCACCTACTGGCTGGTGAACAAGGACGCGTTGGAAGGCGTGGATTATGACCTGAAGCGTCTGACCGAGGTCTGGATCGCCACCAACGACGAAGACCGCCAGATTGTTGAGGACAACCAGACCGGCATCAACTCGCCCGCTTACGTCCCCGGTCCCTATAGTCCGATCATGGAAGATGGCGTGGACCAGTTCGTGGATTGGTACGTGAAGACGATGCTGCGGGCCAAAGGTCCGCAGCATATGGCGGCGGAATAAGGCGATGGCTGCTCTGACTTATTGGACCGACGCCGAGCCGCTAGAGTGTGTCTCTTATCTTCCAGAAGCGCCGAATGTGGCGACCTTCACCTTCGCAGCGCCTTCAGGGGCGCTGTTCGGGCACAAGCCGGGCCAGTTCCTGACGCTGGAACTGCCGGTCCCTGACGGGGTTTTGCACCGGACCTATACGATTTCGTCGTCGCCTTCGCGGCCCACGTCGCTGACCATCACGGTCAAGGCGCAAGAAAGCTCATTGGGGACGCGCTGGATGCTGGACCACCTGCGTCCCGGCATGCGGGTCAAGGTGATCGGGCCGGGGGGCACCTTTTCGCATCTGGAGCATCCGGCCAGCAAGTATCTGTTCATCTCGGCGGGCTCTGGCATCACGCCGATGATGTCGATGACCACCTACATGTATGATGCGGGCCGCGATCCCGATATCGTCTTTATCAACTGCGCGCGCCGCCCGTCCGAGATCATCTTCCGCGAACGGCTGGAACATATGGCCAGCCGGATTCAGGGGATCGAACTGGCGTGGGTGGTGGATGACACCGACCCCTACAAGCCTTGGACCGGCTATCGCGGAGGCTTCAACCAGTTGCTGCTGGGTCTGGCCGCCCCCGACTATCTGGAGCGCGAGGTGTTCTGCTGCGGGCCAGAACCCTTCATGACCGCCGTGCGCGAGGCGCTGGAGGCCATGGGCTTTGACATGGACCGCTACCATCAGGAAAGCTTCACCGCCCCTGTTGGCGAGACCGGCGAAGTGCCGGAAGGCGTCCAGTTGGATGAGGAAACCAAAGCGACGGTGGAATTCGCCGCCTCTGGCGTCACCATCGAATGCGCCGAGACCGA
The DNA here is from genome assembly GCA_036139795.1 of Pseudomonadota bacterium. GTDB lineage: Bacteria > Pseudomonadota > Alphaproteobacteria > Rhodobacterales > Rhodobacteraceae > Donghicola. The sequence continues at coordinate 12,222 of JAYZYX010000138.1, forward strand.
GACCCTGTTGGCCGCGGCACGTAGCGCGGGGATCGTGATCCCCTCGGGTTGTACCTTCGGGGTGTGTGGCACCTGCAAGACCAAAAAGCTCAGCGGGCAGGTCCATATGGTCCACAACGGCGGCATCACCGAAGAGGACATTGAAGCAGGCTATGTGCTGGCTTGCTGCTCGAACCCGATTGGCAAAGTCAGTCTGGACGTTTGACCTCCTTCCCAAACGTCAAAAGCCCCGCCTGACACTGTGTCGGGCGGGGCTTTTCTTTGGCGAAGACCGGAATTTAGCCGCCGAAGCCGAAAGAACGGGTGCTGGTGCTGCTCGTCCCAAATCCGCCGCGTGACGTGGCGGTTGCTTTGGTCATCGGCGCTTTGCCAAGGGTTGTCGGGGCCTTGTTGAAGGTCGAAGCGTTCAGCTTTGCCTTGCCGGTGTTGTTGGAATAGGTCGCGCCGCCGTTCGGCGTGGTGAACCGCCCGTCCGAGGTGCGATAAAGCGGCTGTGCCCCGATCCCGCGACCGCCCCCGAGCAGGTTGCCCATCAGGTAACCGGCCAAGAGGGGCATAAAGATGCTGCCCGACCCGCCCGTAACGGCCTGCGCTTCTGATCCGCAGTTGCCCGCGCCATATTGCTCTTCGCAAACCTCTAGGCTGTCATAGCGCGGGGCGGTTTCGGCGTTCAGGGCTTGGGCATCGTTAAAGGCGGTCTGGCAGTCCTGTTCCGAGAACAGGCTGGTTGGCCCGACTGCGGCCACGCAGCTTTGCAGGTCAGGAAAGGCCTGCGCGTCCACAGCCTCTTCGCGGCACGCCGCGAGCGAGAATGATGCGGCGCCGACGATGGCAAGGGCTACGGTTTTCGAACGTTTGGTCATCTGGTCCTCGTTTGCGTCAAGGTCTGCGTCAAGCGCGGATGAAATGGGGTTTAAAGCGGGACAGGTCCTGCGTGATCCGGCTTTGGTCTTCGCGGATGCCCATGCCTGCGCAGGTGTCTCCGACGATCCAAGACCCGATCACGGGGCGGAACCCGCCCATTTGGGGCAGGGGCTGATAGGCTTGAATGATGCGCGGGTGGGCGTCGTAATCCGAGTGCGTGGCGACTTCGGTCTGCTGCCCGCCCTCAACGATCGATATGGAGGCGCCTTCGCGCGAGAACACTGGTTTACTGACATATCCGGTCTTCAGCGTCGTCTCGGCCCGTTCAAATCGAGCCTGAGCCGCGCGCGCGGCACTGCCCGTGCCATTCAGGGCCGCGTCAATGTCACTGGCAAAGAAGGCAGGCAGCAGGTTCTCATGGCCCTCGAACATTTCCCACAAGACAGGCAGCAGGCCCTTGTTGGACAAAAGCGCCTTCCAAGCGGGTTCGATCATCTGACAGCCCGATGAGGCCAGATGGTTGGCGTAGTCATCGCGCAGCAGGTCTTCCCAAGGATACAGCTTGAAAAGGATG
>JAYZYX010000139.1:0-2724 GCA_036139795.1 Pseudomonadota bacterium
AGGATACAAGTTCACGGCGATTTCTCTTGACCCTGCAATGCCAAATGGCATCAAAGCGGCATGGCACGTTCTGAACTGATGATCGATCTCGACGCCCTTGTGGCGAACTGGCGCGCTCTGGCCGCCGCCTCCGGCAATGCCGAGGCTGGCGCCGTGGTGAAAGCCGACGCATACGGGTTGGGGGCCGCTATGGTCGCCGCTCGACTGGCCCGTGAAGGGGCCAAGAAATTCTTTGTCGCCATTGCCGAAGAAGGCATTGAGGTGCGCCACGCCGTGGGCCCCGATCCGCAGATCTTCGTGTTTGGCGGCCATATGGCAGGCGATGCGACAGTGATCCGCAACGCGGACCTTATCCCCATGCTGAACTCGGCCGAGCAATGGCAGCGTCATCAGGCGGAAAGCGCCGGTCGCCCCTTCGGCATCCAGTTGGACAGCGGCATGAACCGTCTGGGCATGGAACCGGCGGAATGGGCCAGCGTGAAAGACGCCGTTCTGGCCGCAAACCCCGTTCTGGTCATGAGCCACCTTGCCTGCGCGGATGAGCCTGATCATGCCATGAACGCACAGCAACTGGCGGCATTCAAAGCCATGACCGATGGCATCAACGCCCCCCGCGCCCTCAGCGCAACGGGCGGCATTCTGCTGGGGTCCGACTACCATTTCGACGTGACCCGCCCCGGCATCGGCATGTACGGGGCCGAGCCCTTTGTGGATGCGCAGCCCGTCGCCCATCTGAACATCCCCGTGATCCAGTCCCGTATCGTTGAGGCGGGCGAGACTGTGGGTTACGGCAACAGCTGGACCGCTGAAAAGCCCACCCGTGTGGCGACCATCGCCGCCGGTTACGCTGACGGCATCATCCGCGCCCAATCGGGCAAGGGTAAGGTCTATGCCAATGGCGTCGCCTGCCCCATTCTGGGCCGCGTTTCGATGGACCTGATTGGCATCGACATCACCCATCTGGACCATGTGCCCGAAACGGTCGAACTGCTTGGAAAGCATCAGACGGTGGATCAGGTGGCAACCGCTGCTGGCACCATCGGCTATGAAATCCTGACCAGTCTCGGCAATCGCTACCAGCGGAAGTACATCGGCGCATGATCCGTCTACTGGCCTCACTCGGGCGCGCTGTGATGGGGGCGCTGGCCTCGATCGGCGCGGTGGTTCTCTACGCCGCACAAACGGTCAGCCACCTGTTTCGCCCGCCGTTCTACCCGCGCGAGTTCTTTCACGCGCTGATCCAGATCGGCTGGCTGTCCCTGCCCGTAGTGGGCCTGACTGCCTTCTTCACCGGCGGCGCGCTGGCCTTGCAAATCTTTGCTGGCGGGTCGCGCTACGGGGCCGAAGAAGTGGTGCCCTCTATCGTTGCCATCGGCATGGTGCGCGAATTGGGTCCCGTTCTTGGCGGTCTGATGGTCGCCGCCCGCGTGGCCAGCTCGATCGCCGCTGAAATCGGCACGATGAAAGTGACCGAGCAGATCGACGCGCTGACAACTTTGTCCACCAACCCCATGAAATACCTGACACTTCCCCGTGTCCTAGCAGCAACGCTAGCGGTTCCGGTGCTTGTGGCCGTAGGCGATTCCATCGGGATTTTGGGGGGCTATGTGGTGGGCGTGAACCGTCTGGATTTCAACGCTGCCACCTACATCAAGAACACCGTGGACTTTCTGGAAGGCTGGGACATCCTCTCGGGGCTCGTGAAGGGCGCGGCGTTCGGCTTTATCGTCGCCACGATGGGCTGCTATCATGGCATGAATTCGGGCCGCGGGGCGCAAGGGGTGGGCCGCGCGACGAAATCCGCAGTCGTCTCGGCCTCGGTCCTGATCTTCGCTGCCAACTACATTCTGACAGAGTTGTTCTTCGCCGCATGATCCAGCTGACCGATATCCACAAAACCTTCGGCGCAAACCACGTCCTGCGCGGCGTGAACCTTGAGATTGCCAAGGGCAGTTCCATGGTGATCATCGGCGGCTCGGGGACCGGCAAATCGGTCCTGCTGAAGTGCATTCTAGGGCTGGTTCAGCCCGATCAGGGCACCATCATGGTGGACGGCCAAAACGTCGAGACAGCCAGCCGCGATCCCTTCCTTGCCCGCTTCGGGATGCTGTTCCAAGGCGCGGCGCTGTTTGACAGCCTGCCCGTCTGGCAAAACGTGGCCTTCCGCCTACTGCGCGGCAGCCTCAAGCGCCCCAAGAATGAGGCACGCGAGATTGCCATTGAAAAGCTACGCCGTGTAGGCCTGAAACCGGATGTGGCCGACAAATTTCCGGCTGAACTTTCCGGCGGCATGCAAAAGCGCGTGGGTCTTGCCCGCGCCATCGCCGCTGACCCCGAGATCATCTTTTTCGATGAGCCAACCACCGGCCTTGATCCGATTATGTCCGGCGTCATCAATGACTTGATCCGCGAGATTGTAACCGAAATGGGTGCAACCGCGATGACCATTACCCACGACATGACATCCGTTCGGGCCATTGCCGACAACATCGCGATGATCCACGAAGGAGTGGTTCAGTGGACTGGCCCTGTTGCGCAAATGGATGCATCGGGCAATCCTTATCTGGACCAGTTCATTCATGGCCGCGCCGAGGGGCCAATCGCCGCCGTAAGATAGGACGACCCATGCTGTTTGAGACGAGTACCCCTGTTATGATCTTTTTTGCCCTGCAAAACGGGATCTATCTGGCGATCCTTGTCCCAATAGCGTTGGCTCGGGTTTAC
>JAYZYX010000140.1:0-4765 GCA_036139795.1 Pseudomonadota bacterium
CCGTGGAACAGCTCGCACAGGAAATGGCCAGGGGCCAGTTGCTTCAAAGGCGCGCGGGCGTCATGGCCGAAACCTGCGTAAGCGCGTTCGATGATGCCGCGGAATTCGTCATCGGTGAAGGCAGTGCCAAGGAAGGGGCGCATCACGCGGAAGGCCACCTCTTCGTAAGGCAGACCGGCCAGCGCCGCGATATCTTCGGCCTTCATGGTGGGGATCTCGGCGGGGACATAGAGACCACCGTCGCGGGCAAGGCCCGTCAGCATGGCCTCATCAAAGGTCAGCGTCGGCGCGGTGCCGCGGGTCGAGATATACTGCATCAGTCGGGCCTTTCATTCTTGGTCCTACGGCTTTGCCACAGGATAAAGCCAATGCCTACTACCCAGATCGCCGCAAAGCTGAACCAGGTGACGGCGTATTCAAGGTGATTGTTCGGGATGCCACTGGTGTCCACCGGCCAAGGGGTCACACGTGGGCTATCGTAATCGGTCTCGCGCAGGACCAGCAGAAACGGCTCTGCCTTCAGAACCTGCGCCATTTGCGGAACGTCACGGGCAAACCATGTGTTCGCCGCCAGATCATTTTCAGGGGTGAAACTGTCCCGCTCTTCGGGCCAGTGCAGATTCGCGATGATGGTCGCATCGTGCGCAGGCCGCACATCATCATGGGCAGTGATACCCACAAAGCCGCGATCCAGCATCAGGCGTCGACCGTCATCCGTTTCAAAGGCCGAGATCACGCGATAGCCAGCACCCTGCCCTCGGGCTGAGGCCAGAACCAGAATCTCATCCTCGGTCACACGGCCATGAGCAGTGACCGCCAGAAAGCGGTCGGCTTCGGGATCGGGGTTGGCAGGGACAGCTACGGGGTCGCGGTAGATCTGACCTTCGATCTCGGCCAGAATCGCCTGTTTCCAATGCAGACGCTCAACCTGCCAGCTGCCCAGAAAAAGCAAAGCCGCAGCTCCGATCACTCCGATCACAAGCAGGACGATAGGTCGACGCATCAAAAGCCTTTCAAACGCAAACAAGGCGCGCAAAACCTGCGCGCCTTGTGTGTTATTCTTTTAGACCGGATTTTCAACCGGCAACTGCAGCTTCGCGCTTATGCGCCGCCCCAGATGTAAACAGCTGCGAACAGGAACAGCCACACAACGTCAACGAAGTGCCAGTACCAAGCCGCTGCCTCGAAACCGATGTGGTTTTCGGGGGTGAAGTGACCGCGCACGGTGCGCAGGTAACAGATGAACAGGAAGATGGTACCAACGATCACGTGGAAGCCGTGGAAGCCGGTCGCCATGAAGAAGTTTGCGCCGTAGATGTTGCCAGCAAAGCCGAAAGCCGCGTGGCTGTATTCATAGGCCTGGAACACGGTAAAGATCACACCCAGAACGACCGACAGCAGCAGGCCCGACTTGATGTCTTTACGGTTGTTCTCATGGACCAGTGCGTGGTGCGCCCAAGTGCATGCCGCGCCCGAGCAGAGCAGGATCAGGGTGTTGATCAGGGGCAAGTGCCAGGGATCGAACACTTCGATGCCTTCAGGGGGCCAAACGCCACCGATGGCGGGCATCGGGTACATGGCGTGCTTGAAGAACGACCAGAACCATGCAGCGAAGAACATGACTTCGGACATGATGAACAGGATAAAGCCGTAACGCAGGCCGATCTGAACAACGGGGGTGTGATCGCCCGCGAAGTTTTCAGAGATGGTGTCCGACCACCAGGCAAACATGACGTAGAGAACGCCAACGAAGCCAATCGCGAACATCCAAGGGCCGTGTTCTTTCATCCAAAGGACAGCACCGAACAGCATGATGAAGCCAGCGACCGCACCCAGGAAGGGCCAGATCGAAGGGGGCAGAACGTGGTAGTCGTGGTTTTTTGCGTGCGCCATGGCAGTTCCCTCGTTGGAAGGCTTAGTTAATTTCTGTGTTTGTTTCGGTCTTGAGTGCCGCCTGATAATCAGTATCGGCTAGATCCATCTCATGGAAGGTATACGAGAGTGTGATGTGCTTGGCGTATTTCGCCTCATCGTCATCGACAATCTCGGGGTCCACGTAGAAGGTCACAGGCATCTCGACCCGTTCACCGGGCTGAAGCACCTGCTCGGTAAAGCAGAAGCAATCGATCTTTACAAAGTACCCACCGGTCGAGAACGGCGCCACGTTATAGCTGGCAGTGCCCGCGACCACGCGGTCGGTGGGGTTGTAGGCCTCATAGAAGGCCAGACCGGTTTCGCCGATGCGAATCTCCATCTCGCGCTGCATGGGTTTGAACTCCCACGGCATGTCGCGCTCTAGCGAGGCATCGAATTTGATGCTGATAGTCTGATCAAGGATTTCATCCGAGGCGCTTTCGGCCACGGCAACTTCGCCACCGAAACCGGTGACGCGGCAGAACAAGTCATAAGCGGGCACCGCAAGCCAAGCCAGCGCGCCCATAAAGACGACAACACCGACCAGACGCAGAACCGTTTTATTCTTGTTATCCATCACTTGTTGCTCCCTTGGGGAACCATATCGATGCGCTGTGTATGGTCAAAGCCTTGCAGGCTGCCACCACGTTCAACCTTTACGACGGTCAGCAGGAACACCAGCGCGACAAAGCCCACAAGGACCAGCCCCACACCGATGTTACGCCCTTTGCGACGCTTGTGCAGTTCGTGATCGGGACGGAAGGTCATAGCAGTCCACCGAAGGTGACGCCCATGCGCATCAGCACGGCATCAGCAAGAATCGCACCGAAGTGCAGGAAGAGGTACAGCAGCGACAGCTTGAAGAAGCTTTTCTCGGCCGCGTAGTTGTCCGCCTCGGCAACCTCTTCGTCACGGCGCAGGATCGTCCACGCGCCCTTGATGAACAGCAGGTTCAGAACCACAGCAGCCGCCCAATAAACGGGGCCACCCAGCGAGGTGAAGCCGGTGCCAATAGCCAGTCCGGCCAACAGCAGCGTGTAGCCGAAAATCTGCTGGCGGGTCACCTTGCGGCCGTGGGTCACGGTCAGCATGGGCACTTTGGCTTCGGAGTAGTCAGACTTCATGAACAGCGCCAGCGCCCAGAAGTGCGGCGGGGTCCAAAAGAAGATGAGAGCGAACATCATGATGCTCTCGATCGACACGCCGCCCGTGGCCACTGCCCAACCGATCATCGGAGGGAAGGCACCCGCCGCACCGCCAATGACGATGTTCTGCGGGGTCGAACGCTTGAGCCACATCGAGTAGATCACAACGTAGAAGAAGATGGTGAAAGCCAGCAGCGCACCTGCGACGATGTTCGACGCCAGCGCCAGCATGATCACCGAAATACCGGACAGCGCCAGACCCAGTGCCAGAGCCTCTTCGGCGCCGACTTTGCCCGAGGGAATCGGACGGCTTTGAGTGCGCTTCATGATGCGGTCGATGTCCGCATCCCACCACATGTTCAGGGCGCCGGATGCGCCACCGCCCAATGCGATGAAAAGAATCGCCGCGAATCCTTCGACCGGATGAACCGAGCCGGGGGCGACAAGCAGGCCAACCAGCGCGGTAAATACCACCAGCGACATCACACGCGGCTTGAGCAGCGCAAAGTAGTCGCCAAAGCTGGCTTCACGGGTCTGGCTATCGAAGCTGGTATCGCTCATTTAGCGGGATCCTGACAATTCGAGTGAATGAGTTCCGGGCCTCTGATCGCTCATCTCGCCAGTGCAGCGGGTCAGAGCGATGCGAGAGGCCCGGGAAAGGTCTTAGTTGGCCGAAGCGACCTGGTAAGGCTGGGGCAGACCGGCGTATTCCTCGATCGCGCCATCCAGCCACTTCTGGTACTCTTCTTCGCTGACCACTTTGACGGTGATCGGCATGTATGCGTGGTCCTTACCACACAGTTCCGAACACTGACCGAAGTAGACACCTTCTTTTTCAGCTTTGAACCACAGTTCTGCCAGACGGCCGGGAACCGCGTCCTGCTTTACGCCGAAGGCAGGGATGGTCCAGCTGTGGATCACGTCCGCGCCGGTCACCTGCATCACGACGGTCTTGCCAACGGGCACGACAACAGCGGTGTCGGTCGCCAGCAGGTATTCATCGTCGTTGTAGCCGTAGTCAGCCAGCTCTTCGCGGGGCAGCAAGAAGCTGTCGAAGGCGAATTCGTGGTCAACATACTCATAGCCCCAGTACCACTGGTAGCCGGTCACCTTGATGGTGATGTCCGCCTCGGGGATTTCCTGCTGCTTGAACAGCACGGGCAGCGAGAACGAGCCGATGAAGACAAGGATCACGATCGGAACGATGGTCCATGCCACTTCCAGCGGCGAGTTGTGGGTAAAGGTCGCGGGGGTCTTGTTGGTTTTGCTGTTATAGCGAACCATGATGTAGACGATCAGCGCCGACACAAACAGGGTGATGAAGGTGATGATCACCAGTACCATGCTGTCTAGCCAGTGCACGTCACGCGCCAGTTCGGTTGCGGCAGGCTGAAAACCGTAGGCCCCGTCGGTCGGGCGACCGATGATTTCCAGTCCTTCCTGAGCGAAAGCAGGAAGAGGCAGCATGAGGGCCAGAACGGCCAGCATTTTGGTCAGAAGTCGCATGTTACACCCTGATCTAGTTCGGCATTGCGCACGTTAGTTGCGAAGCAGCCCTTCGACGGCGGGCTAATTCGGAATCCATTTGTATTCCGAACAGCAAGAACCATATTCTGGACTGCGAAACAAGATAGCGGACCGCGTCAAACGGCCGCTTTTTTGATCTAAATCAACTGCGCCCTCGCCGGCGTCCCTATGTCAACTGA
>JAYZYX010000141.1:0-3602 GCA_036139795.1 Pseudomonadota bacterium
AACAGGGTCAGCGCCAGACCAGAGGCAACTTGGTTCGCCAGAAACACCTGCGTCAGCAGGGCAAACAGCATGGACAGGGCCGCGCCCGCGACAGCGGCCAGCAAAAAGCCCATCCAAGGCGATCCGGTTTCCACGGTGATGATAAAGCCGCAGACCGCGCCGGTGATCATCATGCCCTCAACCCCAAGGTTCAGAACGCCAGCGCGCTCCACCACAAGCTCGCCCAAGGCGGCCAGCAGCAGGGGGGTGGCGGTGATCATCAGGCTGGCAACCAGCAGGACCGGGTTGATCGAAGAAAGATCCATCACACGGCCTCCTTGGTGCTTAGGCGAAAGCGGTAGTTGGTCAGCATGTCCATCGCCAGAAGGAAGAACAGCAGCATGCCTTGGAACAGCTGGATCGCCGCTAGGGGCAGACCCATCTGGCTTTGCGTAATCTCGCCGCCCACATAGGTGATCGCCAGCAAAAGACCCGCCAGAAGAATGCCGATGGGATTCAGGCGACCAAGGAAGGCCACGATGATCGCGGTAAAGCCGTAGCCCACGTTGAAATCGATACTGACTTGGCCTGCGGGGCCTGCAATCTCGAAGAGGCCCGCCATACCGGCCAGCGCGCCGGATAGACCCATGCAGATCAGGATCATCCGACCGGGGTTCACACCTGCAAACTTGGCCGCGCGGGGCGCGATGCCCGACAGGCGCAGCTGAAAGCCGAACATGTGGCGGGTCAGCATGACATAGGCAAAGATCACCGCAATCAGCGCTGCGGCCACACCCCAATGCATGCCGCTGCCTGCAAAAATCTCGGCGTTATGGGCGCTGGGGTATTGTTGCAGGTTGCGCGAGCCGGGAAAGCCCATGCCTTCGGGGTTCTTCATCAGACCCAGCGCCATCGAGGCCAAGATCTGCTCGGCCACATAGACCAGCATGAGCGAGACCAGAATTTCGTTGGTGCCGAATTTCACTTTCAGATAGCCGGGGATCAGTCCCCAAAGCATACCGCCCAACGCACCCGCAATCACCATGAGGGGCAGCAGGATGGGCAATTCCATCGGATAGAGCGCCAGCGCCAGACCCGCGCCTGAAAGCGCGCCCATAATGTACTGTCCTTCGGCGCCGATGTTCCAGATACCCGCACGAAAGCCCATCGAAAGGCCGATCGCGATCAGCACCAGAGGCGCGGCTTTGATCATCAACTGGGGCCGATAGTAAAAGGCGTATTCGCCAAACAGCGGCTCATAGAAAATCTTGGCGATGGCCTGAAACGGGTTCACTCCCAGCAGACCAAACAGCGCACCGCCGACGATCATCGTCAGCACAACCGCCATGATCGGCGCGGCCCAGTTCCACGTCTTCGAAGGTGAAGCGCGTTTTTCGATCTTAATCATGGGCCACCTCCATTCCGTGGGCGCCACCCATCATCAGGCCGATTTCCTCGACCGTCAGGTCAGCGGTGGCGCGAATGGGGGACAGCTTGCCCTCATTCAGCGCGGCAAAGCGGTCGCTGATCTCCATCAACTCGTCCAGATCCTGTGAAATGCAAATGATGGCGGCCCCATCGGCGGCCAGATCCAGAAGCGCTTGCCGGATCGAGGCCGCTGCGCTGGCATCCACACCCCATGTGGGCTGGTTGACCACCAGAACGTGGGGCTCTTGTAGCACCTCGCGGCCAATGACGAACTTTTGCAGGTTGCCCCCCGACAGCGCCCGCGCGGCCACCTCTGGCCCCGGCGTGCGCACGTCGAAATGGTGAATGATATGTTCGGCAAAGCCTTTGGCGGCGGCCCAGTTGATCCACCCACCCTTGACCAATGCCTGACGTTTGGAGCCCGTCAGAAGGGCGTTCTCGGTCAGGGTCATTTCAGGGGCAGCAGCGTGGCCCAGACGTTCTTCGGGTGCGGTCAGCAGGCCGCGGTTGCGTCTGCCGGTCGGTCCCATCGCACCAACCGCAGTGCCTTGCATAACAATGGCACTGGCATCCGTCAGGACTTCGCCGGACAGAGCCGCCAGCAATTCGTCTTGACCATTGCCCGCAACGCCGCCGATCCCCAGAATTTCACCGATGCGCAGGGAAAAGCTGATGTTTTGCAGCCGCGTTCCGAAGGCCTGTGTGGGCGCTATGGTCAGGTCGTTGACTTCAAGCAGAACGCCGCCTGCCTCATGTGCGCGCCGCTCAGGGGGACGCAGGCTAGAGCCCACCATCATCTCGGCCAGCTCGGCTGCGGTTCGTTCGGCAGGGGTGCAGGTGGCCACCTTCTTTCCAAGGCGCAGGATCGTGGCGGTGTCACACAGGGACCGGATTTCTTCCAGCTTGTGCGAGATATAAAGGATTGCGGTGCCCTCTGCCGACAGCTTGCGCAGGGTCTTGAACAGAATTTCGACCTCTTGCGGGGTCAGAACGCTGGTCGGCTCGTCCATGATCAGCAGCTTGGGGTCCTGAAGCAGACAGCGGATGATCTCGACCCGCTGACGCTCACCCGCCGAGAGATCCCCGACAGTGCGCTGAGGGTCCAGCGGCAGGCCATAAGCCTTTGATACGGTGCGGATTTTATCGGAAAGCTCGCGGCGCGGCGGCGGGTTGTCCATGCCAAGGGCCACGTTCTCGGCCACGCTCAGCGCGTCAAACAGGCTAAAGTGCTGGAAGACCATTGCAACGCCAGCCGCACGGGCCGCATTGGGATCGGCGGGGCTGAAGGGCACGCCATTCAGGGTCATCTGGCCACTGTCCGGTGCAACCAGACCATAGATCATCTTGACCAGCGTGGACTTGCCCGCTCCGTTCTCGCCAAGCAGCGCATGGACCTCGCCCGGCTGGATGTCGAAGCCCACATCACTGTTGGCGACAACGCCCGGATAGGTTTTGGTCAACCCCGAGAGTGAGAGGAGTGCTGTGCCCACTGTGTCCCGTCCCTGATGATTTCTTGTTCGTTTGACGCATTTAGTAGCGCAGCAGCGACACCAACGGCAATGGCTTGCGGGTGCTTGCCAAGGCGCGGATCGCCGATGGGGCATGTAATGCGTGATATCGCGTCGCTGCGGTGACCAAGCGTCAACAGCCGTTTCCGGAACCGCGCCCATTTGGTTTCGGACCCGATCAACCCACAGGTGCGAAATCCGTGTGAGAGCAAGCTATGGCATAGCGCAAAGTCGATATCGTGGCTGTAGGTCAGAATCAGGTGATCTGCGGTCTTGGGTAAATGCGGCACCAGCTTTTCCGGCGTCTGGGCGACGGTCGGGTCAATCCCCTGCGGCATCGCGTCGGGAAAGCGCTCGGGCCCTGTATCCACCCAAGTGATCTGGAAATCGGGCAGGGGGGCCATGACGCTGACCATCGCCCGCCCCACGTGACCTGCGCCCCAGATCACCAAGGGTTGCCCCGCGGGCCGGATCTCCTCGGAATACTGTCGGCCGCTGATGGGAAGGCTACGGGAATAGCGCCCCGCTTCTGGCACAGTGGCCAGACGGGCTGCATCATAAGTCTCGATCAAAACGGTGACCGAGCCACCGCAACACTGCCCCAGCGCAGGACCAAGGGGGTAAGTGCGCACCACATCGCTGCCCATCGCCTTTAGCGCTGCGCGGCTGGCCTCATATTCCAGCGCC
>JAYZYX010000142.1:0-27048 GCA_036139795.1 Pseudomonadota bacterium
CAGCGGCTATTCGGGGTCCGCCCTGATGAAGGATCTGGACCACGCCCTGACCCTGATCGAGGCCGTCGTGGGCGCGGTGGATGTGCCCGTGACGCTGAAGTGCCGCCTTGGCTGGGACGATGATTGCCTGAACGCGCCAGAACTCGCGCGGCGGGCCGAGGCTGCGGGCATCCGGATGATCACCATTCACGGACGCACCCGCTGCCAGTTTTACAAGGGCAGCGCCGATTGGGCGGCGATTGCCCAAGTGAAAGAGGCGGTCACGATCCCCGTGATCGCCAACGGAGACATTGTGGACGCCGAAACCGCCCGCACTGCCTTGGCCCGATCAGGGGCCGACGGGGTGATGATCGGACGGGGCGCACAAGGCCGTCCGTGGATTCTGGCGCAGGTCGCGTCAGAACTGTTCGGCACCCCTGCGCCGCGCATCCCCACAGGGGCGGCGCTCGTGGATATGGTCGCCGGTCATTACAGTGACATGCTTTCTTTTTATGGAACAGAATTGGGCCTGAAAGTCGCCCGCAAACATCTGGGATGGTACATGGACGCCGCCAATACAAACGCCACAGTCCGGCGCGCTATTTTGACCGCGCGCACGCCGCAAGAGGTTCTGGAACGTCTGGACGAGGCCCTTCTGGCCCCGGAAGCGGAGCTTGGCAATGCTGGATAACCTATGGAATTCATTGCCGGTTCCAGCGTTGGTCGTGGATGAGGAAAACCGCATCTGTGACATGAACCCCGCCGCAGAAGGGTTCCTGAACTATTCGACCCGCTCGATGATGGGTTATCCGGTCTTTGACGTTCTGGCCGTTGATGCCCCGATCGAAGAGGCCTTCGGACGGGCGCGTGAGGGGAACTCGGTCCTGATCGTGAATGATGTGGATGTGGGCACGGGCAACCGCCCGCCGCTGCAATGTACGCTGCAGATCGCCCCATTGCTTGGCGCACCGGGCAAGATGCTGTTCCTGATGTCCACCCGCGAATTTGCGGGCCGGATCACCCAAGGGCAGACCGTCAAATCCGCTGCCAAATCCGCCATCGGCATGGCGCAGATGCTGGCCCATGAGATCAAGAACCCGCTGGCGGGGATTTCCGGCGCTGCGCAGCTTTTGTCCATGAACCTGCACGGCGAAGACCTTGAACTGACCGATCTGATCGTGGCCGAGACCCGCCGCATCGCGGCCCTTCTGGATCAGGTTGAGCAGTTCGGAAACCAGCGCCCGCCCGCGCTGGCCGCCGTGAACCTGCACGACATTCTGGACCGCGCCCGCCGCTCGGCGATGTTGGGCTTCGGCGCGCATATGAATTTCATCGAGGATTACGATCCCTCGCTGCCCGAGGCTTGGGGCGATGCGGACCAGTTGCTTCAGGTGATCCTGAACCTTCTGAAGAACGCCTCTGAGGCTTGCGGCAACCGCGGCGGCACCATCCGCCTGCATACGTTTTACGAATATTCGCTGCGCCTGCGCCGCAAGGACGGTAACGGCAAGGCGCTGCCCCTTCAGATCGAGATTATCGATGATGGCCCCGGCCTGCCGCCCGAGATTGCGGGGGATGTGTTTGATCCCTTCGTGTCGGGCCGCGAAAACGGCACCGGACTTGGCCTCGCGCTGGTTAGCAAAATCATTTCAGAACATGACGGCTGGATCTCTGTGGACTCGGTCCCCGGACGCACCGTCTTCCGTATTTCATTGCCGCAGGTTCCGCGCGCGGTACGCGCAGACCGTAAGGCACAGGCAGAGCAGTAAGGAGACATACCCATGGACGGAACCGTACTGGTCGCAGATGACGATCGCACCATCCGCACCGTTTTGACGCAGGCTTTGACCCGCGCAGGCTGCAAGGTTCACGCGACCAGCTCGCTGACCACGCTGATGCGCTGGGTGGGCGAAGGCAAAGGGGATGTGGTGATCTCGGACGTGATGATGCCTGACGGCAATGGTCTTGAGATGCTGCCCAAGATCAACGAAGAGCGGCCCAATCTGCCGGTCATCGTGATCTCGGCCCAGAACACCATCATGACCGCCATTCAGGCCGCTGAGGCCAAGGCATATGACTATCTGCCCAAGCCCTTCGATCTGCCCGACCTGATGAAGCGGACGGCCCGTGCGTTGGAATCCCGTTCCCGCACCGCGCCCCGCGCTATCGAAGAGCCTGACCGCCCTGATGAACTGCCCTTGGTAGGCCGTACCCCCGCGATGCAGGCGCTGTATCGTCTGGTGGCGCGGGTGATGAATACCGATCTGCCGGTGCTGATTTCCGGTGAAAGTGGCTCTGGTAAGTCATTGATCGCCCGCGCAATTCATGACTTCAGTGATCGTCGCACGCTGCCCTTTGTGACCGTGACCTCGAACGATCTTGAGACGCTAGAAGGCCCCGCGCAGGCGCTAGCCCGCGCCAAGGGCGGATCGCTTTTGTTTGACGAAGTGGGCGATCTCAGCCCAGAGGCGCAGGCGCGTGTGGTGCGGATGTTGGACAGCCTGTCGGAAAGCGCGCCGCGGATCATGGCGACCTCGCAGACCGATCTGACCAACCGGATGGAAGCGGGCGAGTTCCGTCAGGATTTGTTCTACCGTCTTGGCGGCGTCACCATTCAGGTGCCCGCGCTGCGTGAGCGGGTAGATGATATTCCGCTGCTGGCGGCGCACTTCCTGTCCAAGGCCGAACTGGACGGCGCGCCTGCGCGGTCGCTTTCCGATGATGCGGAAAAGATGGTCCGCGCCTACAGCTGGCCGGGCAACGTGCGCCAGTTGGAAAACGCGATGAAGCGTCTGGTGGTCACCTCCCGTGAGCCGCAGATCACGAAGACCGAAGTGGAATCGGTCCTTGGCAACCAACCCAGCATGGAGCCTATGGTCAGCGGGGCGCCGCAGGAAAAGCTATCCGCCGCCGTGGCCCGTCACCTGCGCCGTTACTTTGACCTGCACGGCGGAGTGCTGCCACCTCCGGGGCTCTACCAGCGCATTCTAGCCGAGATCGAAGTGCCTCTCATTGAGATAGCGCTGGATGCAACGGGCGGAAATCAGGCGAAATGCGCCGATTTGCTGGGGATCAACAGAAATACCCTGCGTAAAAAGATCACTGACCTTGATATTCAGGTGACACGTCGTCGAAAGTTGATGTAAAATCGCAACAGTGGGTGGCAAATCAGGTTCACTTTGATCCTACCTCCCAAAATGTAGCGAGTGGGCGGCACTGCCGCCCCATCATGTCGAAGAGGCCATAGTGGCAGCTGGATCACAGCGGATGAACCGCGCTTGGTCGTGGGAGCGCATCAACCGCCTGCGCGCACAGCGCCGCGTACAGAACGCGGCAGCCTTGGGTCTGGTGATCCTTGGCCCTGTGCTGGCATTTCTAACCTTCTTGGTTCTGGGCCCTCTGGATCAGGGGATGTCCTCGGCCAACCTACGGGTCATCCTGCTGGCGGACTTCATCTATGTGCTGCTGGTGGCAACGCTGGTTCTGGGTCGCGTGGCACAGATGGTGGCTGCCCGCCGTGCCCGCTCGGCCGGGTCTCGGCTGCACCTGCGCCTGACAGGCGTGTTCGCTCTTTTGGCCCTTATTCCAACGGTTTGCGTGGCGATCTTCGCGGTCCTTACGGTGAATTTCGGCCTTGAGGGCTGGTTCTCTGACCGCGTGCAGCGGGTGCTTGGATCGTCCCTTGCCGCTGCGCAGGCCTATGAGGAAGAGCACCGTCAGGACTTGGCCGAAGACGCCCGCGCCCTGAGCGCCTATCTTGAGGCCAACCGCCGTGCCAAGGGTTATCTGACCGATGGCGAAGTGCGCGAACTTGTTGGCACAGGGCAAAAGCTGATCCAGCGTGGCTTGGCCGAGGCCTTTGTGATTGATGCGGGCGGCGAAATCCGTGCGCGCGGTGAGGGGTCTTATCTTTTCAACTTTGAAAAGCCCTCGATCGAAGACATTCAAACTGCCGCCCGCGAAGGTATTGCAATCATTGAAGATTGGGACCGGAACGAGTTTCGCGCCATCGTGAACCTGCCGGGCTATGTGAACCGCTATCTTTATGTCAGCCGGATCGTCGATGGTTCGATCCTGAAGCTGCTGGATGATACCCAGCAAACGGTGAAACTGTACCAGCAGTTGGAGAATGACCGTGGCCGTCTGCTGTTCGAGTTCGGCCTGTTGTACTTGGGCTTTGCGCTAATCCTGATCTTGGCCGCGATCTGGCTGGGGCTGTGGTTTGCCGAGCGTCTGGCCCGTCCGGTGGGTCGCCTGGCAGGCGCGGCGCAGCGCGTGGGTGGCGGTGACCTGATGGTTCAGGTTCGTGAGGAAAAGGGCGACGATGAAATCGCCATGCTTGGCCGCTACTTCAACCAGATGACGCGCCAACTCAAGCAACAGCGCGATACCTTGCTGGAAAGCACAGAACAGATCGAAAAGCGCCGCCGGTTATTTGACTCGGTGCTGACCTCGGTAACTTCGGGTGTGATTGCGCTGGACGCCGATGGACGGATCACGCTGGCGAACCGTTCGGCAGAGGCGCTGCTGGATTTGCGGGAAAGCGACGGGCAGGGCGTGGCGCTGGGGGTGGCGATCCCCGAATTCCTGCCCGCGTTCGACAATCTACGCGCCAGCCCGATGGAGGCGTTACAGCAAGAGGTGCGGCTGACCCGCAACGGCAAAACGGAAACCCTGCTGGTGCGAATGTCGGCGCGGATGAATGAAGAGACCGGCCTTGAGGGCTACGTGGTCGCCTTTGACGATGTGTCCGATCTGGTGGCGGCGCAGCGCTCTGCCGCGTGGGGTGATGTGGCCCGCCGGATCGCCCATGAGATCAAGAACCCGCTGACCCCGATCCAACTGTCGGCTGAACGGATCAAGCGCAAGTTCGGCAAGTTGGTGGGCGACGAAAAGGACTCGCTGGAACAGTTGACCGGCGTGATTGTCCGTCAGACCGAAGATCTGCGCCACATCGTGAACGAGTTTTCGAAATTCGCGCGGATGCCCCAACCCCAGCGCAAGCCGGTGGATCTGCTGCCCTTGGTCAGTAACGCGGTGCTGCTGCAGGATTCGAATACCGATCTGAAAATCGTCTCGGACCTTCCGGATCAGGGCATTCAGGCGCTTGTGGATGAGACGATGATCTCTCAGGCGCTGATAAATTTGATCAAGAACGCCGGAGAAGCCATTGAAACCCTGTATGAAAAGGGTGCTCCGGATGGTCATGTGCCCGAAGTTCGTGTAACGATGCGGGCAAATGGTGATCAGGTGATGATCCGGATTTCGGACAATGGGATCGGCCTGCCCGAAGATCGCGGGCGGCTGTTTGAACCCTATGTGACGACCCGCGAAAAAGGGACCGGACTGGGGTTGCCGATTGTGAAGAAGATTATCGAAGAACATGGCGGCACGCTGCAATTGCTGGACGCCGAACCCTTTACCGAAGGTGCGCGCGTTGGCGCCTGTGCCGAGATACTGCTGCCGCTTGACGGCGCTGCGAAGAAATAAAAGTGAGGCCTCAGAGTAAGATGAGCGACATTCTTATTGTTGATGACGAACGTGATATCCGCGAGTTGATTGGCGACATCCTTGAGGATGAAGGCTATTCCACACGGCTTGCGGGCTCTTCCGATGAATGCATGGCCGAATTGAACGCGGCGCCGCCCGCTTTGATGATCTTGGATATCTGGCTGAAGGACAGCCAAATGGACGGCATCGACATTCTTAAAACGGTCAAGCGCGATAACCCCGGTATTCCGGTGGTGATCATCTCGGGTCACGGGAACATTGAAATCGCCGTGGCGGCGATCAAACAGGGCGCCTCCGATTTCATCGAAACGCCCTACAATATCGACCAGCTACTGGTGGTGATCCGCCGTGCGATGGAGGCCAGCAACCTGCGCCGCGAAAACCAGAGCCTGAAGCGTGTTGAACAGAAAGCCGCCGTGATGATCGGGGATAGTCCCGCTTTCCGCGGGTTGATCGGGCAATTGGATAAGGTCACGCGCTCGAACGGGCGGGTGATGCTGACGGGGCCGTCGGGTAGCGGCAAGGAAGTGGCGGCACGCTACATTCATCAGAACTCGAACCGCGCGGAAGCGCCGTTTGTGGTGGTCAACTGTGCCTCGATCGAGCCGGAGCGGATCGAAGCGGTGCTGTTCGGCCGTGAAAGCACCGAGCGGGGGATCGAGCCCGGTCTTCTGGAGCAGGCCAATGGCGGCGTTCTCTATTTCGATGAGGTGGCGGATATGCCGCTGGGGTCTCAGTCGAAGCTGCTGCGGGTGCTGGTTGATCAGACCTTCCAGCGGGTTGGCGGTACGGACAAGGTGCGGGTAGACCTACGGGTCATCAGCTCGACCGGCTGCGATCTGAAGGATGAAATCGCAGCGGGCCGCTTCCGCGAGGAACTGTTCCATCGTCTGAATGTGGTGCCTGTGCAGGTGCCGCCCCTGACCGAACGGCGCGAAGACCTGCCGCTGCTGGTCAGTCATTTCGTCGAGGAATTCCACAACGCTCAAGGTCTGGCTAAGCGGGCCCTCAGCGATGAGGCCGCCGCTGTCCTGCAAACCATGAGCTGGCCCGGTAACGTGCGCCAACTGCGCAACCTGATCGAGCGTGTTCTGATCCTTGGTGACAGCGACGGGCCGATCAGTGCCGCCGAGGTATCAGGTAGCGACCGTCCCGCCGATGAAGGCGAAGAGCGTGTGGTTCTGTCAGGCGTGCTGGCCGCGCTGCCATTGCGTGAGGCCCGCGAAGCCTTTGAAAAGGAATATCTGCTGACCCAGATCAACCGTTTCGGTGGCAACATCAGCCGAACGGCGCAATTCGTCGGGATGGAGCGCAGCGCCCTGCATCGTAAGCTGAAATCCCTTGGGATCGGGGCGAAGGCGGGCAGTAAATCCGATGAGAGCATTTCAGCCTGAGCGTGTCAGCGATTGACGATTCAACGCCAACCTGCGAAGTCATTTCGCAGTAGCATGAGGTATCTGCCATGAAGGTGATCATTTGTGGCGCTGGCCAGGTGGGGTGGCAAATTGCCCGCCATCTCTCGGGCGAACTGAACGACGTAACTGTCGTGGACAACAATCCGGATCTGGTACGGCGTGCCACGGATACGCTGGACGTGCAGGGCATTGCGGGCTTTGCCAGCTATCCTGACGTGCTGGAGCGGGCAGGGGCGCGGGATGCCGATATGATCATCGCGGCGACCTACTCGGATGAGGTGAACATGGTCACCTGTCAGGTGGCCCATTCGGTGTTCAACATCCCCCGTAAAATCGCCCGTCTGCGTGCGCAAAGCTATCTGACTGCGATTTATTCGGACCTTTACCGCCGTGATCATCTGCCGATTGACGTGGTGATCAGCCCCGAGCGCGAGGTTGCCTCGGCGGCGCTGCAGCGTCTGTCCGCACCCGATGCGTTTGACACCGACACCTTCTTTGATGGCCATGCGCGCCTGTTGGGGATTGTCGCGGATGAGGATTGTCCGGTTCTGAACACGCCGCTGCGCCAGTTGACCGATCTGTTCTCGACCCTGCGGGCGACCGTGGTGGGCATCCGCCGAGAAGGTACGCTGTATGCGCCCGAGGCTGGTGACCAGATTTTCGCGGGCGATCACATCTATTTGTTCATCTACAACGAAGACCTGAACCGGACGCTGGAGATCTTTGGCAAGACCCCCCGTAAACAAGAGCGCGTGGTTCTTGTGGGCGGCGGTAACGTCGGTCTGGCGGTCGCGAAAGAGCTGGAAAGCGCCAAGAAACGCATCCGCATGAAGGTCATCGAGAAAGACCGTAAGCGGGCCGAGAAGGCCGCGGACGCGCTAGAACGGACCATCGTTCTTAACGGTGACGGTCTGGACGCAGCCCTGCTGGAAGAGGCGCAGATTGGCCGCGCCGACGCGGTGCTGTGTGTGACCGACGACGATAAAACCAACATGCTGGCGGCGACGCGGGCCAAGTCCCTTGGCTGTCCCATGTCGATCGCCTTGATCAACGATCCGACGCTGCTGCCGATGATCGACGCGCTGGGGATCGACGCCTATATCAACCCGCGGGCAACCACTGTTAGCTCGATCCTGCGGCACATCCGTCATGGCCGCGTGCGAAACGTCTATTCGATTGGCGATGCCGAGGCCGAGGTGATCGAAGCGCAGGTTCTGTCCACATCGCCCCTGTCGGGCAAGCCCGTGCGGGACATTGCCTTCCCCGAAGGGGTTCTGCTTGGCGGCATCATGCGCGGTGAGAAATATCTGAACCCGCGTGGCAATACCGTGGTGGAAGAAGGGGATATCGTCTCGATCTTCTCGTTGACCAAAGACGTCCCCGAGGTCGAGCGCCTGCTGCAGGTCTCGATCGACTATTTCTAGAGGCTGACCGGTGCGGGCGCTCGCGAACCTTCCATTGGCACTGCACCTGACCGGGGTGGCAGGGCTGGCGATGATGCTGCCGGCAGCCCATGCGCTGGTGGCCGAAGATTTTCATGTGGCGCGCAGCTTTTTCTACAGCGGCCTGCTGACCCTGATCATCACCGCCTTTATCGGGATCGCGGTGAACCAACGGCACGGCGCATTTTCCCAGCGGGAACAGTTGGCGACCCTTGTGGCTGCGTTCACCTTGCTGCCGTTGGTGCTGGCCGTGCCTTTGTATGAAGGTAGCCGGAACACCACCTTTCTGAACGCCTATTTTGAGATGGTCTCAAGCCTGACCACAACAGGCGCTTCGCTGTATGAAGGCACAGGTCAGTTGACCAAAAGCCTGCACCTCTGGCGTGGAATCGTCGGCTGGCTTGGTGGCTTGCTGATTTGGGTTGTCGCTGCGGCCACCCTTGCCCCTATGAACCTTGGCGGGTTTGAGATCACCACCGCCGCAGGTGGCGGCGAAGATGTGACCCTGATCCGGCGCGGCACCCGCCAGCGCACGCCTGCGGGCCATATCTGGTATGCGCTGTCCACACTTGCGCCGATCTATATCTCGCTGACCTTGCTGCTCTGGGTGCTTTTGTTGGTCGTCGGCGAAGATACCCTGCGCGGCTTGATGCATGCCATGGGAACCATGTCGACCAGCGGCATCACCATTGTTGGTCATGTGACGGACGATAACGCCGGTCTGGCCGCAGAGGTTGTCATCCTGTTTTTCTTCGCCTTCGGGATTTCGCGCCTGACATTCTCGCGCGATGTGGCGGGGCGGCGTGAACGTTTGCTGACCGACCCCGAAGTCCAGATGGCAGGGATCATCATCATCGGTCTGCCGATGCTGTTGTTCCTACGTCACTGGATCGGCGCGATCGAGGTGAACGAGCATAGCGATTTCACCGCCGGTTTGCTGGCGCTTTGGGGCTCGGTCTTTACGGTGGCGTCCTTCCTGACCACGACGGGCTACGAATCCGTAGCTTGGAATGAGGCCCGCGATTGGTCCGGCCTGCCTGCGCCGGGCGTGGTTCTGATCGGCTTGTCGATCATCGGCGGCGGTGTGGCTACCACCACGGGCGGGGTCAAGCTGCTGCGGGTTTATGCACTCTACAAACACGGCGTTCGGGAATTGAACAAGCTGGTCTATCCGTCCTCGGTCGCGGGGATGCGGGCCTATGGCCGCCGCATCCACCGTCAAGGCGCATTTCTGGCGTGGCTGTTCTTTATGCTGTTCGCTTTGTCCATCGCGGCGGTCATGTCGCTGCTGACCGCTTTCGGCGTTGGATTTGAAGAGGCGATGATCTTTGCTGTGGCCGGTCTTTCCACCACTGGCCAGTTGGCCCACGCTGGTGCCGATGTCCCTTTGACCTATGCTTCCCTATCCGATGGGGCAAAACTGGTCGTTTGTTTTGCAATGGTGCTGGGACGCCTTGAGGCATTGGCGCTGATCGCACTGTTTAATCCGAATTTCTGGCGAAATTGAGACACATCAGCAATTTTCATGTGTCATAAGTGAATTATAGGCTGGAAACTCGGGCAATCGCTCTCCATACTCCGTGGGCGAGACAGGCGCTGCACAGCGGCAATGACAAGAATAAAGGTGCAAATACAATGGCTTCCGATAAGCAAAACTTGCAAGACGCTTTTCTAAACCATGTACGGAAGACCAAGATCCCGGTCACTATCTTCCTGATTAACGGGGTCAAGCTGCAAGGTGTCATCACTTGGTTCGATAACTTCTGCGTTCTTCTGCGCCGTGACGGTCAGTCCCAGCTTGTGTACAAACATGCAATCTCGACCATCATGCCTGCGCAGCCTTTGAACCTTTACGACGGCGATAACGACAATTGAATGAAACACAAGAAGAGCTGACGCGCGCGTTAGTTCTGCATCCTGACATCCGGAGCGATGGACAGCGCAGGGCACCCGGCCCGGCGTATGAGGAAGCAGTCGCTTTGGCGGCTGCTTTGCCGCATCTGGAGGTCGTGGGCGGAACGGTGGTGCGTCTGCCGCGTCCCCATCCGGGCATGTTGTTTGGGTCGGGCAAAATTCAGGAACTGGCCGAATGGATCAAACGCGAGGAAATCGCGCTGGTTTTGATCGACGGTCCTGTCAGCCCCATTCAGCAGCGCAACCTTGAAAAAGAGTGGAAGTGTAAGGTTCTGGACCGCACTGGCCTGATCCTTGAGATTTTCTCGGATCGTGCTGCCACCCGCGAAGGTGTGTTGCAGGTAGAAATGGCCGCGCTGTCCTATCAGCGGACACGATTGGTCCGCGCCTGGACCCACCTTGAACGTCAGCGGGGCGGTTTGGGCTTTGTGGGCGGTCCCGGTGAAACCCAGATCGAGGCTGACCGCCGCGCTATTGATGACCAACTGGTTCGTCTGCGTCGTCAGTTGGACAAAGTGGTCAAGACCCGCAACCTGCACCGTGCGGCCCGTGCCAAGGTGCCGTTCCCGATCGTGGCTTTGGTTGGCTATACGAACGCCGGTAAATCTACCTTGTTCAACCGTCTGACCGGTGCAGACGTGATGGCCAAGGACATGCTGTTCGCGACGCTGGACCCGACCATGCGCTCGGTCAAGCTGCCCGATGGCCCCGAGATTATCCTGTCGGACACGGTGGGCTTTATCAGCGATCTGCCGACCGAACTGGTTGCCGCCTTCCGCGCCACGCTGGAAGAGGTGCTGGCTGCGCAGGTCATCTTGCATGTGCGGGACATCAGCCACGCGGAATCCGCTGAACAGGCGGCCGACGTGCGCGAGATTCTGGAAAGCCTTGGGACCTCGAAAGAGGTTCCGATGTTCGAGATCTGGAACAAGATTGACCGCGTGGACGAAGAACGCCGCGAAACCCTGATCAATCAGGCGGCGCGTTCGGACAACACGATGGTTCTGTCGGCCATCACCGGCGAGGGGCTGGATGAGCTGCTGGCCACGGTGTCCGAGGCACTGGAAGGCGCCCGTGTGCAAGAAACCCTAGAGCTGGGTTTCTCGGACGGGAAAAAGCGGGCGTGGCTTTTCAAGAAGGGTTTCGTTCTGGAAGAACGCCAGACCGAAACTGGTTTTGAAATCGACGTGCGCTGGACCCAGAAAGATTCAAACCAGTACAAAGACGTGTAACGTCAAAGGGTTGCGAGCCAGTCTCGCAGCCCTTGTTCCCCTCGTGGCTGCCATCCCATCTGCCGCAAGCGCGTGCAATCCATTTGGTTCGGCGTGGCGGTGCTGCGCTCTGGCAGCGGATGGTCGTAACCCTTCAGCCCTGCATAAATTCCCAGAACATCATGGCGATCCATCAGCATGTCCGAGACATTGACTGCCTGCGGAGGCGCTTCGGAGGCCAACAGAATTTCAGCGGCTGAACAGACATCGCGGCCATGCACCTCGGTCCCGTTTCGGGGACTGATCGGTTTGCCTTCACGGTAATCCGCGAACATCTCGCGCCACTTATGGGGACCACACACGACCGAGGCCCCATAGACGCCGGTCGCCCTGAGGCTGGTGGTTTGAAAACCGTCGTCCGCCAGCGCCTTCAGCCCGTGTTCGCAGTCCAGTTTCACTTGGCCGTACAACGTGTCGGGGGTGCAGGTCATGTCCTCGGTTAACAGAGTGCCTGTCGGTCGGGGACCGTAGACCGCCCGCGATGACAGGAAGATAACCCGCCCGACGCCAGCGGTCTTAGCCGCCTCAAACAGGGCAAGCGATCCATCACGGTTCAGACGCACAAAGCCTTCGGGGTCGTCGCCTTCGCCGCCACGAAATTTCCCTTCAACATGGGAAAAGGCGCAGTGGATCAGGACATCGAACCCCGTCAGGTCCGGCCGGTCGCCCAATTCATATGGAACTCCAGCACGGCCAAAGGGCACGACCTCATGTCCTTGGTCGCGCAAGCCATAATTGAAGAAACTACCGACGTAGCCGCCGGTGCCTGTCACTGCAATCTTCATGAGATCGCGACGGGCTTGGTCATACGTTCAAGATCAGGGCGGGAACTGCCATCGTAATACTGGTGCCAGATGGCAATCAGCGTAGCCAGTTCCTCGGACTTTGGATGGTCCATTTCCCAAGGCTTTTCATACTGGTAGTGGATGATCTTCACCATGTCCCAGTCCCAGAGATCGGGCAGGTTCATCCATACATATTGCAGCATGTTGTAGGTAACGGGCAGGCCATTCCAGTCGGGAAAGAAGGACTGGAGGAAGGTCTGATCGGTCCGTCGCCAGAAGGCATCGGGCACATCCAGTTCCGCCAGCATCTTGTGGAAGGTCTTCTGAGAGGGGCGCGCCGTGAACACGCCGCTGTTCATCCGGTGAAAGTCCGAAAGGCTCTCATAGACATTGGGCGCTGCGCAGAACTCGGGGTATTCGAACAGGTTGTCGATGTTGCGCACAACAACCGTATCGGCATCCAGAAACACCACTCTGTCGTAGTCAGTCAGTTGCCACAGACGCAACTTGGCGAAATTGTCCAAGGGCGTGTGAAAGACCGGCTTGCCACCTTTGGTAAAGGGCGCGGCGCCATGCAGCGCATCGCGGGCATGGGCCTGATTGAACGCGTCCGAAGTGGGCAGCAAATCCACCTGCACCAGACGCGCGGCAAAGGTTTCAAGCTCGGCCAGATCATCGGCAGATAGGGCGGCGGTATGCATGACCACCAAATCAGCCTCGGTTCCGGTCCAGAGCAACGAGCGCAATAATGCCCGCGCTCCGGCCACGTAGTTCGAATTCGTCACCAGAGTGACGTAGGCGTGCCGAGAATATGCGGCACGCGATACTTGTATTCCGTCCATTAACTTACCGATTTTAAACGTTTTCCTTCCGGATCGTGATTGACACGGGAGGCAATATCACGGGTCCACGCGGATACGGCAGGTACACGGCTGCGGTCGATCCGGTGGGCGTATTTCTTGGCCACATCCACCACTTCGGACAGAAGGCCCTGTTCCAGTGTGATGGGGTCCAGACCAAGGGCAAGGAACTGATCGTTCTTCACGATCAGGTCGTTCTCTGCCGCTTCTTTGCGGGGGTTGGGCAGGTTGGCGATCTCAGCGCCGGTGAGGCGGCTGATCATTTGGGCCAGATCACGGACGCGGTGGGTCTCGGTCATCTGGTTAAAGATTTTCACACGCTCACCCGTTTTCGGGGCGTCCGACAGGGCCAGTTCGATGCAGCGGACGCTGTCCTGAATGTGGATAAAGGCGCGGGTCTGCCCGCCGGTGCCGTGGACTGTCAGAGGATAGTTGATCGCGGCCTGAATGAGGAAACGGTTCAGGACGGTGCCATAGTCGCCATCGTAATCGAAGCGGTTGATCAGCTGTTCATGGCGGCGGGTCTGATCGGTATGGGTGCCCCAGACGATGCCTTGATGCAGATCGGTGATCCGCAGGCCGTCATTCTGCGCGTAGAACTGGAACAAGATCTGATCCAGCGATTTGGTCATGTGATAGACCGAGCCGGGACGGGTGGGATAGAGAATCTCTAAGCCCTTCTTTTCACCGGCAAGATTTTCTATTTCAACGTCCAGATAACCTTCGGGGATCGCGGCCCCGACACTGGAATATCCGTACACGCCCATGGTCCCCAGATGCACGATATGGGGATCGATGCCTGCCTCGACCACAGCGGCCAGCAGGTTGTGGGTGGCGTTTACGTTGTTATTGACCGTGTAAACCTTGTGGCGGTCGGTCTTCATCGAATAGGGCGCGGCGCGCTGTTCGGCGAAATGGATGATCGCGTCAGGTTTGTGATCGATCAGCCAAGCCTTCAGACGCTCATATTCATTGGCAAGATCTAGCAGATGAAAGTGCAGTTTCTGGCCCGAAACCTCTTTCCAGATGCGGCAGCGTTCCTGAATCGAGTCCATCGGAGTCAGGGATTGCACCCCAAGTTCGGTGTCAATCCAGCGGCGCGAGAGGTTGTCGATGATGTGGATCTCATGACCCGCCTCCGATAAATGCAAAACTGTGGGCCAACCGACAAACCCGTCGCCGCCAAGGATTGCGATTTTCATAGGACTCTCCTGAAAATAATAGATCTTTAAAATGAACTATGTCAGGCGGACAAAATGCCGGTGTCAGTTTTATAAATGATTGGTGACAGAGTGCCTCGTAAAGGCCCGTGACGCAAAAGAAAAAGCCGCCCAAACGGGACGGCTTTTGCATCTTTTCGTGTTATGCGCGAGTTTTCGCTATTAACCGTTCCATGTGCGAACGTCGCCGCAGTCCATGTGAACAAAGTTAGAGCCGTAGTACGTGCCGACGCCACCAGCATTACAGGCCTTAGCGGCTTGCGCCATCTGTTTGACCGAGCGGGACGCCAGACGCAGGTCAGCGGCCTGACCACGCATGTGCAACGAGTTTTTGGCAACCCCGCGCGAACGCGCGCGAAGCATGTTGTTGGTCTGAGGGCTACGGTAGCCCGACAGAAGCATGTAGGGTTCGCTGATGTCCATAAGGCGATGAGCCGCCGACGCGATATCAACTGTGCGGGCGTCAATTGTTTTGACTTGGTTAGTCCGCCAATCGCGCATGAAGTGCGAAACTTCGTCCAGTGCCTCGGGGATATACTCCCCATCGATCCAGTAGATCGTGTTCAGTTTTTCGCCTGTACGACCGGAATACATTTGGATTCGGCGTACATCGCCAGCTCCGCGAAGGAAGCCGAACGCATTGGAGTAGGTCGGCGCCGCTGCAACTGCAGTCGCAGCGAAAGCGCGAAGCAACCCACGGCGAGTCACGTTAGTGATCGTCATCGTTATGCCTGTCCCATTTCATTCCGCGTTTTGCGGATTTTTTTGTCCATCCCCAGATGTGCCATCGTTATGGCACAAGGTTTTGTTAGTACCAAGCTTGTATTCATCGTGGGTTCTTGTCCTTTTCCGAAATGGGCAAATTCCCGCTCAACGCACCGGCAGATTGTGACCCAAAGTATACAAAACAAGGTTAATCTGGACGCCTTTTGCGTGAATTTGCACTTGTGAATAGACATTACCGTCGTGGAATTAGAAAACGGCTTAGTGCTGAGAAGGATTGCAAAGGACATGCCATGCTGAGTGGAATCATGACGAAAACACCAAGTTTTAAAGGTCTTTTCGCACTTCTTATGATGGTCCTGCTTGCAGTTTCCACTCCTGCCTCGGCCCAGATGACGGCAATTCGGCAAGCGATTGCAGAGGCTTCGTCCTCGGATGAGGATATTGCCGCTTTTTATCGCGAAAACGAGTTCAACCCGATCTGGACGGCCCGTGGCGGCAAGGACAAACGTCGCCGCGAGGCGCTGTTTGAGGCTTTGGAAGACAGCGGCGCCCACGGTCTGCCCACTTCGAGCTACCAGATTGACACCCTGCGCACGCAGCTTGGCTCTGCGAAAACGGCCCGTGACGTAGGGCAGGTTGAGGTCGCGCTTAGCCGGACCTTCCTCAAATACGCCCGTGATTTGCAGACCGGTGTGTTGGTTCCCGCGCGTGTGGATTCGGGGATCGTGCGCGAAGTGCCGTACCGTAGCCGTTTGTCCTATCTGACCAGCTTTGTGAAATCCTCGCCCCGTGGGTTCCTGCGGGCGATCGCGCCCCAGACCCAAGAGTACAACCGTCTGTTCGCTGCCAAAGCGGACCTTGAGCGGACCTTGGGCCGTGGGGATTGGGGCCCCTTGGTTCCCGGCACTCTGAAACCCGGCGCGTCTGGCAACTCGGTCGTGGCGTTGCGCAATCGACTTCAGGCGATGGGCTATCTGGGCCGCAGCGCGACTGCGACCTATGACGCCGAGATTCAACAAGCTGTTCAGGCGTTCCAGTTGGACAACGGTCTGACTGCTGACGGTGTTCTGGGTGAGGGTACCTTGAAAGAGATCAACACCAGCGCACAGGCGCGCTTGCAATCGGTGATCGTCGCGATGGAGCGGGAACGCTGGTTGAACAAGGAACGCGGTGCACGTCATGTTCTGGTGAACCTGACCGACTTTACCGCGAAGATTATCGACAATGATAAGGTCACGTTTGAGACCCGCTCGGTCATCGGTGCCAACAGTGGCGACCGTCGCAGCTTGGAATTCTCGGATGTGATGGAACATATGGTGGTGAACCCCACCTGGAACGTTCCGCGCTCGATCACCGTTAAGGAATATCTGCCGATGCTGCAGAAGAACCCCAACGCGGTGCGTCACTTGAATGTGGTCGATTCGAAGGGCCGTGTCGTAAGCCGTGCGGCAGTGGACTTTGCATCCTATAATGCGCGGACCTTCCCCTTTGCGCTGAAAGAGCCGCCCAGTCAGGGCAACGCGCTGGGTCTGGTCAAATTCATGTTCCCGAACCCCTACAATATCTACCT
This sequence comes from Pseudomonadota bacterium, assembly GCA_036139795.1. Lineage (GTDB taxonomy): Bacteria > Pseudomonadota > Alphaproteobacteria > Rhodobacterales > Rhodobacteraceae > Donghicola. Next base: position 16,694 of record JAYZYX010000142.1, read on the forward strand.
GCACGACACGCCTGCAAAGAACCTGTTCAGTCGCGAAGTACGTGCCTACTCGCACGGGTGCATTCGTCTGCACCAGCCGTTCGACTTTGCCTATGCGCTGCTGGCCCGTCAGACCAAAGACCCTGAAGGCTATTTTAAAAGCGTTCTGGCGACTGGCCGTGAAACCGTTGTCCCGCTGGAACAGCCGGTTCCCGTTCATCTGGTTTACCGGACCGCCTTTACCAGCGCCAAAGGTCACATCCAGTTCCGCCGCGACATCTATGGTCGTGACGCCAAGATCTGGGACGCTCTGTCACGGGAAGGGGTGGCGCTGCGTGCTATTCAGGGCTAGACCCTGATCCGGATTAACTCCGGGAGAATATGGCATGCGGTATACCGTAGCTGAACTGGCACAAGCGCTGGGTGTTCCTGCGCTTGGTAATGCAGACCTCTGTATCACCCGTGTGGCTGAACCCGCCCACGCCGGTCCCGAGGATCTGGCCATCGCGATGAAGCCCGAATACGCCGAGACCCTATCCAAGGGCCAAGCCAAGGTGGCGCTACTTTGGAGCGGCGCGGACTGGCAGGCCCTTGGCCTAGAGGCGGCGATTTGTCTGGACCGTCCCCGTTTCGGCATGTCAACCATCTCGGCTATGGTTGATCCGGGGCAGGGTTACACGGCCGGCATTCACCCCAGCGCCATCATTGATCCCTCGGCCGAGCTGGCAGATGATGTCTCGGTTGGTCCGTTTACGGTCATCGGCGCCCGCGCCAAGATCGGTGCAGGCACTGTGATTGCCAGCCATGTGACCATTGCGCGGGATGTGTCCATTGGCGAAGGTAGTCTGATCCACCCCGGTGTGCGCATTTACTCGGACGTTCAGATCGGCGACCGTGCGATCCTGCATGGCAACGTGGTGATCGGTGGCGACGGCTTTTCATTCGTCACCCCCGAAGAATCCGGCGTTGAACGCGCGCGTAGCAGCCTTGGCGATCAGGGCGAGATCAAGTCGCAGGCATGGGCCCGTATCCATTCGCTTGGCGGGGTTGAGATTGGCGATGATGTGGAGATCGGCGCAAACTCGACCGTGGATCGCGGTACTGTGCGGGCCACCCGCGTTGGCAGCGGCACCAAGATCGATAACCTTGTGCAGATCGGCCACAACGTGGTTGTCGGGCAGGATTGTCTGCTGTGCGCGCAGGCTGCCGTTGCAGGGTCGTCCAGGATCGGCCGGAATACGGTGATCGCGGGGCAGGCGGGCGTTGCCGACAACTTGGTGATTGGCGAGAATGTGGTGATCGGGGCAGCCTCGGCTGTTTTGTCCAATGTTCCTTCGGGCCGCGCTATGTTGGGGTATCCTGCGGTGAAGATGGACACCCATATCGAATCCTACAAAGGCCTGCGCCGTTTGCCGCGCCTGTTGAAAGAGTTCGCCGAGCTTAAAAAATCCGTTACAAAGATCGGGTCTACGGACTAGATCGCTTGAGAGTTACAAGAAAAGGGCAACGACCATGACCGTCCGGGACAAAGTGATCGCAATCATTGCGGAGCAGGCTGTACTTGAGCCGTCGGATGTGACCGGAGACAGCAGCCTCGAAGATCTGGGGATCGACAGCATGGGGCTGGTGGAAAGCATTTTCGCCATTGAAGAGGCCTTTGATATCTCGGTGCCCTTCAACGCGAATGATCCTTCTGAAAGCGACTTTGACATTTCCTCCGTGGATGCCATCGTCGCCGCAGTTGAAAAGCTGAAGGCCGAACAAGCGTGAGACGCGTTGTTATCACCGGGGCGGGAACCATCAATGCCCTTGGCCGCGATGTGGCCACAACGCTGGAAGCTATGCGCGAAGGGCGCTGCGGCATTTCCGATCTGAAAATGCGGGACCTTGAGCGTCTGGCCATCCGGATCGGCGGGCAGGTGCATGATTATGTTCCCGAAGACCGTTGGAATCGCCAACAAATCGCCCTTTATGACCGGTTCACCCAATTCGCCCTGATCGCGGCGGAAGAGGCGATCCAGCAGTCGGGGCTTAGCTTTACCGGTAAGCTTGCGGCGCGGTCCGGCGTGGTGCTGGGAACGGCGGGCGGCGGTCTGTCCACCTCGGACGAGAATTACCGCACCGTTTACGAAGAGGGAAAGAACCGCGTTCACCCCTTCATCGTGCCCAAACTGATGAACAATGCGGCCGCCAGCCATGTCTCGATGGAGCATAACCTGAAAGGCCCGACCTTCACGGTTGCCACCGCCTGCGCCAGTTCGAACCATGCGATGGGACAGGCGTTCCATATGATCCGCTCTGGCATGTCTGACGTGATGCTGACCGGCGGGTCCGAGGCGATGCTGTGTTTCGGTGGCCTCAAGGCTTGGGAAGGTCTGCGCGTCATGTCCAAAGACGCCTGTCGTCCCTTCAGCCTGAACCGCAACGGCATGGTGCAGGGTGAAGGCGCGGCGATGTTTGTCTTTGAAGACTACGATCACGCCAAGGCACGTGGTGCCGAAATTCTGGCCGAAGTTGTTGGCTTTGCCATGACCTCGGACGCCGCGGATATTGTGATGCCCTCAAAACAGGGTGCCGCACGGGCGATCCAAGGGGCGATGACCGATGCGCAGCTGAACTCGGACGATGTGGGTTATATCAACGCCCACGGCACGGGAACGGCGGCGAATGACAAAACCGAATGCGCGGCGGTGGCGGATGTGTTTGGTCACCATGCGGATGACCTGATGATTTCGTCCACGAAATCCATGCACGGCCACCTGATTGGTGGTACCGGCGCGGTGGAACTTCTGGCCTGCATCATGGCCCTGCGCGACGGGGTGATTGCGCCGACCATCGGCTACGAAGAGCCTGATCCTGACTGCGCCTTGGACGTGGTCCCGAATGAGGCCCGCGATGCAAAGGTGAATGTGGTTCTGTCGAACGCTTTTGCCTTTGGCGGTCTGAACGCGGTTCTGGCCTTACGCAAATTCGCCTGATTTCAGGCCGTAGCGACAAAAGAAAAAGGCCGCCCCAAAATCGGGCGGCCTTTTCTATGTCGGATCGGCGCAGCGATTAACGCGCGGGGATCGAGTCAAACGCGTCGGTGAAGCCCGACAGCGACATGGTCACGCCGACTTGCTGATCGGGGGCCATGCGGGGAACGATGGTCAAAGTCGCCTTCGAGCCCTTTTTGAAAGCTGCAATCTCTTCTGCGGTAAAGCCGACCTGCGCGTAGCAGCCCGCTTGGGTGCAGAAACGGAAAGGGTAACGCTTGGCAGGGGCGCTATCGACCGCGATGCGCAGCTGCTCGGTCAGCAGGGTTTCCAGCGGGGTCGCGATGGTTGCGCCAGCTACGGCCGCCTGTCCATCGGGCAGCTTGAACATGCTGATTTCAGCCACGTTGTTGCCTTCGCCGTCGGTCAGAACTTGGGTCATCTCGCAGGGGTCTTGCTCGGCGGGGCTGCGCAGGCAGCGGATGGACCAATCGCCTTTGGCTTCCAGATCGTAGGTGGTGCCAAGCGGCTCGCCGTTTTCGTCAAGCTGCTCGCCCAGATTGAGTGCGGGGTCTGCTGCAGGCGCGTCCTGCGCGGCCTGTTCCTGGGCCCAAAGTGCGGTGCCGCTGGTCAGCATTGCTGCAATCAAAAGGCTTTTCACGGTATTGGACATTTTTAATCCTTGTCCCTTGTGGTGTCGGCAACAGGGGTATCACACCTGCGCGGTGAGAGTCAGGGTGATTTCACTGAATTTTTCTTGAACGCTGGGGCAGGTGGCGGCGTTTCGCCTTTGCAGATTTCAGGCTCAATCGCCCAGAATCAAAGAAGGGGCTGAGTGAGCCCCTTCTTCGTTTTTTGCTCCCTGTCGGACTGGCCGACTTAGTAATTGCCCAAACGTTACGAACGCGGGCAGGGATCGTCAACAGGGAAAATTATATCTCTGATGGATAGGCCGGGAAATTGCGAACGTATTGATGCAAAAATAAAAATGCCGCGCCTGCGAGGGCGCGGCCAGTTCAACAGGGAGGAAAGTGTCGTGCCTTACGCGACACACATCCTAAGGTGGACCAGTCCGGTTAAGAATGTATTGTCATGCCGAACGGTTAAGGAGCGGCTGATGTCCGATACGATTTTCATTGGTGGTGCAGGCGAAGGCTATTCTGCGCCTGAGACATTGATCCTGAAGTACGCCAACCGCCACGGATTGATCGCGGGCGCAACTGGCACGGGCAAGACGGTGACTGTGCAGATTATGGCGCAGGCGTTCTCGGACGCAGGGGTTCCGGTGTTCGTATCCGACGTCAAAGGCGATTTGTCGGGGCTGGCGGCAGCAGGGGCAGAGACTCACAAGCTGCACGGCCCTTTTATGGAACGCGCCGCGACCATCGGGCTCAATCTGGAGTATAGCGCCGCGCCGGTGACGTTCTGGGACCTCTGGGGGAAAAAGGGCCATCCGGTACGCGCCACTGTGGCAGAGATGGGACCGCTGCTGCTGTCGCGGATGCTGGACCTCTCTGAGGTGCAAGAGGGCATCCTGAACATCGCCTTCCGCATCGCCGATGATCAGGGACTGCCTTTGTTGGATCTGAACGATCTGCGGGCCATGCTGGTCTGGCTGGGGGAAAATCGTGCCGAGGTTTCTTTGCGCTACGGCAATATCTCGCCCTCCAGCGTCGGCGCGATCCAGCGCCGCCTTCTGACGCTGGAAAATCAGGGGGCGATGGCCTTTTTCGGCGAGCCTGCCTTGGAGCTGAATGACCTTATGCGCTGCGCCCCCGACGGGCGCGGTATGGTGAATATTCTGGCCGCAGACCAACTGATGGAATCGCCGCGTCTTTACGCAACCTTCCTGCTGTGGCTGCTATCCGAGCTGTTCGAGGAACTGCCCGAGGTGGGCGATCCGGACAAACCCAAGCTGGTTTTCTTCTTTGATGAGGCGCATCTGCTCTTTGACGGTGCGCCAAAGCCGCTGGTGGATAAGGTCGAGCAGGTGGCCCGTTTGATCCGCTCAAAAGGTGTCGGGGTTTATTTCATCACCCAGCATCCGGGCGATGTCCCCGAGGATATTCTGGGCCAACTTGGCAACCGAGTGCAGCACGCTTTGCGTGCATTTACCGCGCGGGATCAAAAGAACTTGCGTCTGGCCGCACAAACCTACCGCGAAAACCCCGCTTTCGACGTGATGGAGGCCATCAAAGAGGTGGGCGTGGGCGAGGCGGTAACCTCGCTTCTGGCCAATAAGGGCGTGCCCGGTGTGGCGCAGCGCACTTTGATCCGCCCGCCCGCATCCCGTCTTGGTCCCATCACGGATGCCGAGCGCGGGGCAGTCATCGCCGGCAGTGATCTGCGTGCCAAATATGAGACCAGGCTGGATCGGGAAAGTGCCTATGAAATCCTGACCCGCCGCGCCGAGGATGCCGCGAAAGCGGCTCAAAAGGCTGAAGAAGAAGAGGCCCGTCAGGAAACAGCCGAGCGGGAGTATCGCACCGCTCGCCGCTATTCCGGCACACGCGTAAGCCGCTCATCGTCGCGGAGCAGCGGCGACGACAGTATCGGCAGCGCATTGGCAGGCGCTTTGGTGAAAGAGCTAAAGGGCACCACAGGCCGCCGCATCGTGCGCGGCATTCTAGGCGGCCTTTTCAAAGCCCGCTAACGCCCGCTGCTGTTACTAAAAGGAAAAAGGCGCCCCATCGGGCGCCTTTTGCAGTTTAAGTCGGTTTGGCTCTATTTTTCAGGCAGCAGGCCCCTTGGGCTGAAGCGCAGCATCAAGAGCATGATCAGACCCATCGACAGCAGGCGCATATGCGCAGCCGAGGCCAAGAGATGATCGCGCAGGGCGCTGCCCGGCTCCATCCCGCTGGTAATCAGTTCCATCAACCAACGGCCAAAGGGTTCAACCTGTACCCAGAGGAACCAGATGATAAAGCCGCCAAGGATCGCACCAAAGTTATTGCCCGATCCGCCAACGATCACCATCACCCAGATCAGGAAGGTAAAGCGCAGAGGCTGGTAGCTCGACGGGGTCAACTGGCCGTCCAGTGTGGTCATCATCGCGCCGGCTATGCCACAGATCGCGCTGCCCAGAATGAAAATTTGCAGGTGCCGTTTTGTGACATCCTTGCCCATGGCACGGGCTGCAACCTCATTATCGCGGATCGCACGCATCATCCGGCCCCAAGGGCTATGCAGCGACCGTTGCATCAGGAACAGGATCACCAGCAGCACCACCGCGAACAGCAGCCCGTAGCCTGCCTTCACATAAAGGGTCGAGGCCGTGACCGGATCCAGACCAAAGCTGGCCGCACGTTCCACAAAGGCGGGATCGGCTTGCAGGTCGATTTCATAGGGCAAGGGACGGGGCAGGCCGTTGATGTTCTTCACACCGCGGGCCAGCCAGTCTTCGTTCTTCATGATGGCAATGATGATCTCGGCGATCCCAAGGGTGGCAATCGCCAGATAATCACTCCGCAGACCAAGAGCGGTTTTCCCGATCACCCATGCAGCCCCAGCGGCGAGCAAGCCGCCCGCGGGCCACGCCAGCAGAACCGGCAGGTTCATGCCGCCCAGATAGCCTTGCAGCGCGGGGTTCACAGCCTCGATCGCGTCGCGGGCTGGATCGAACATGCCGCGATAAAGGACAAAGCCCCCGATCAGCAGCACAGCCGTCAGTGCCGCGCGGGGCAGCCCCTCGGCCATCTTTTTGCGCACCATGATCACGACGGCCAGAGTCGCGGCCCCAAGGCCCAGTGCTGCCCAGATGCGCAGACCGCCAGCAGCCCAAGCCTCGGGCACAGGCGGCATCGAGATCAGCACCGTCGCCAGACCGCCAAGGGCCACAAAGCCCATGACGCCCACGTTAAAGAGGCCCGCAAAGCCCCACTGCAGGTTCACCCCCAGCGCCATGACAGCACTGATGAGGCCCATATTCAGAATGCCCAAAGCAGCGTTCCAGCTTTGGAACAGGCCGGTGCCGATGATCAGCAGGGCGACCAACGCGAATAGAGCGGTTGTCTTGATGGACTCGTTCATACGGATTTCCCCTTGAACAGGCCTGTGGGGCGGAACAGCAGCACACTCACCAGAATGACAAAGCTGACCGCGAATTTATAATCGACCGCCAGCATTTGCAGCAGACCATCAGGCGCAAGGCTTTCAGGCAGCATATAGGCGGCGACCTTCTTCCAAGCGTAGGTGATGGTGACTTCACTGAAGGCAATGACAAAGCCCCCAGCAATGGCCCCCAGCGGGCTGCCAAGGCCGCCCACGATTGCTGCCGCGAAGATCGGCAGCAAAAGCTGGAAATAAGTGAAGGGTTTGAAGGACTTGTCGATGCCGTAAAGGACACCGGCCACCGTCGCCAATGCGGCCACGATAATCCAAGTGACGGCCACGACACGCTCGGGGTTGATGCCCGAAAGCAAGGCCAGATCCTCGTTATCCGAATAGGCGCGCATGGATTTGCCCGTGCGGGTCCGGTTCAGGAACCAGAACAGCAGCGCCACAACGATGATCGCAGTGACCACGGTGATGCCCTGACTGGTTTTGATCGCCAGACCTTCCTCAAGTCCGGTCATTTTCTTGAAATCGCGGGCGCTGATGATGAAGCGTTCGCCATCGGTGAAGTTCTGATCATTTGGGCCGATGATAAAGCGGACCAAGCCGTTCATCACGAACATCACACCCATCGAGACGATCACAAGGATCACCGGCTTGGCTTTTTGTTCGCGGTAAAAGCGGTAGACGACACGGTCGGTCCCCAGAACCAGAAGCGCCGTGGCGGCAATGCCGACTGGCAAGGCCAGTAGCGCAGTGGGCAGCGGCCCAAGGCTTACGCCCGCCGCCTGCAAACCCCAAGTCACCAGAACGGTCACCATGGTGCCAAAGGCCATCGTATCCCCGTGGGCAAAGTTCGAGAACCGCAGGATCCCGTAGATCAAGGTCACACCCAGCGCGCCGATTGCCAACTGGCTGCCATAGGCCAGCGCCGGCACCAGAACGAAATTCGCCAGAGTAACCAAAGCATTAAGAATATCCATCTGTCAGCCTCCCAGGAACGACTTGCGGACGTCAGGATTGGCCAGCAGCTCTTTGCCGCTGCCCGTATAACCGTTGGCGCCTTGGACCAGAACATAGCCTTTGTCGGCAATCTCCAGTGCCTGACGCGCATTCTGCTCGACCATCAGGATCGAGATCCCCGTGCGGGCCACCTCGATAATCCGGTCAAACAGCTCGTCCATGACAATGGGGCTGACACCAGCGGTGGGCTCGTCCAGCATCAACAGCTTCGGTTGGGTCATCAACGCGCGGCCCACGGCCACCTGCTGTCGCTGGCCACCTGATAGCTCGCCCGCGTGCTGGTGGCGCTTTTCCTTCAGGATCGGGAACAGATCATAGACCTGCGCCATGGTGTCCCGATAATCGTCCCGCCGCAAAAACGCGCCCATCTCTAGGTTCTCTTCGACGGTCATCGAGGCAAAGATGTTGTGGGTCTGGGGCACAAAGCCCATCCCCTTTGCCACCCGCGCCTGAGGGCTCAGCCGCGTAATATCCTCGCCATCAAACACCACCGAACCCGTGTGGATGTTCAGCATGCCGAACACCGCTTTCATTGCGGTCGATTTGCCCGCCCCGTTGGGACCGACAATAACGGCAATCTCGCCAAGTTCGACGTCCAGCGTCACCCCGTTCAGGATGTCCGCACCGCGGCCATAACCGCCGATCATATTGGTCGCACTCAGAAAAGGTCCGCTCATAGCGCGCCCCTTTCATCTTGGTCCAAATACCTCCGGGGGGAGTCGCCGCAACGCGGCGGCGGGGGGCAGGCAGCCCCCTTGCAACAGATCATGCTCATGCGCCCACCTGATCCTTGTTCTTCAGGCCCGTGCCCAGATAGGCCTCGATCACCTGTTCATTCGCCTTGATCTCGTCAATCGTGCCTTCCGCCAGCTTCTTGCCTTCGGCCATCACGATCACCGGATCACACAGGCGTCCGATAAATTCCATGTCGTGCTCGATCACGCAGAAGGTATAGCCCTTCTCCTGATTCAGCCGGATGATCGCGTCGCCGATAGTGTTCAGCAGCGTCCGGTTCACGCCCGCGCCCACTTCGTCCAGAAACACGATCTTCGCGTCCACCATCATGGTGCGCCCCAACTCCAGCAGCTTTTTCTGGCCGCCCGACAGATTTCCGGCTTTCTCATCCGCCACATGGGTGATGGTCAGGAACTCAAGTACCTCGTCGGCCTTGCGGCGGATCGCCTCTTCTTCGCGGGCGATCTGGCCGCGCTTGAACCAGCTGTTCCACAGGTTTTCGCCGGTCTGCGCGGGCGGCACCATCATAAGGTTCTCGCGCACAGTCATGCTGCCGAACTCATGGGCGATCTGGAAGGTGCGCAACAGGCCCTTGCCGAACAGCTCGTGCGGGGGCAGGCCGGTGATGTCTTCCCCGTCCAGATAGACCTTGCCGGAAGTGGGCGGCAGCGCCCCGGCGATAACGTTGAAAAGTGTGGATTTTCCGGCGCCGTTCGGCCCCACCAATCCGGTGATCGAGCCCTTGGCAATCTCAAGCGAGGCCCCATCCACCGCGCGAAATCCACCGAAATGTCTGTGCAGGTTTTCTACCCTGATCACGGTTGTTCTCCCCGTGCGTTTTTATGGCAACGTTGCGTTGCATAGTAGAACAGCCCGGACGTGCCGGGCTGTCTGTTGTTGGACCTTGCAGTCCGATTAGCGGATGCTGTCCGTGACGTATGCGCCGTCTTTGAACGAATATTCACGGTAGGTGCCAGCTGCTTCACCGGGGCCGATCAGTTCGACGTTGGTTGCGCCGACGTAGTCGATGTCACCACCGGCTGCCAGAATCTCCAGCGCTTTGCCAAGTTGACCGGGCATGATCAGCTCGCCGGGGGCGTTGGCGATTTCCAGCATCTTGGCAGCGGCTGCTGCGCTGGTTGCCTCGCCGCCAGCTGCCATCGCCAGTGCGATCAGAGCTGCGCCGTCGTAGGACGAACCGGTGTATGCGCCTTCGGGGTTGATGCCAGCTGCGCTTGCGATGCCTGCAAAGGCTTCGGTACCTTCACCTTCGGCCCACGGAACGGCACCAAAGCTGCCTTCCAGATCGCTGCCCATGTCGGCAACCAGAGCGTCGGCGTACATGCCGTCACCCAGCATGAAGGTGTCGAACGCGCCGGTGTCCAGCGAGGCTTGGATGATGCCTTTGCCGCCCTGGTCTGCGTAGCCCAGAACTGCCAGCACTTCGCCGCCTGCTGCTGCCAGAGCCGCAATTTCAGCCGAGTAGTCAGCCTTGCCGTCCTCATGGGGGGCGTTCAGGGTGACTTTGCCGCCTGCGGCTTCATAGGCTGCAACAAAGCTGTCGCTCAGGCCCTTGCCGTAGTCGTTGTT